>JBIICM010000151.1:0-6120 GCA_044238875.1 Flavobacteriales bacterium
ACCGGAAGGTATTGCAGGAAACCCTACGTCAGCGTGCTCATAAAGAAGAGAAAATCCGGAAAGATGCTGAAAGCATGGCGGAGAAGCTGGTGAAATCAGGCATCGAAGTGGGTGCCAAGGTAGGCGAATCCGGTAAAATTTACGGATCTGTTAATGCCATTCAGCTGGCTGAAGCACTTCGTAAAAAAGGTTTTGAAGTTGACAGGAAAAATATTTCACTGGATACAGAATCTATTAAGACCCTTGGAACCTATACAGCGCATATCAAGCTCTACAAGGATATCAAAGTTGATGTCGAATTTGATGTAGTGGCTGAATAAAACGGTAGTTTGTTGGTTTGAAAAGGCTTGCCGATTGTGGCAGGCCTTTTTTTTTGCGCAAAAACAAACGATGGCTGAAACACGGAAATTTTTGTTATTGTTGTGTTGGGGAAAATACTTTTCAAGGTGCGTATCATAAAGTTCAATAACAAACTTTTGCTCCTTTGCCTTGCGGCATTGGTTCATGTTCAATTAAGCCTTGCGCAGCCCACCCTTGTATGGGCCAGACAAACAGGCGGGAAGGATTATTCAAGCGCGCCTACCGACAAGGGAACGGGCATTGTGGTAGATATAAAAGGCAACAGCTATGTATGCGGAAACTTTTGGGGGAGTTCAGATTTTGATCCCGGTGCCGGTACTTTTTGGCTTACATCCGGAGGAGTCAGCGATGTATTTGTGGCAAAATACAATACAGCAGGACAATTGGTTTGGGCTAAGCGAATGGGTGGTCAGAATTACAACGATGGCAGCGATATCGCCATTGACAAGAACGGTTTTATATACCTGACCGGTAGTTTTCAGGGGGTCAGTGATTTTAACCCCGGTATGGCCGGATTTAACCTTACCCCTTCCGGCTATAAAAATGCCTTTGTGAGTAAACTCGACACCAACGGCAATATGATATGGGTGAAGCAACTGGGGGGCGTGCCCAGCTCAATGGATCAGATTCAGGGCAGTGCTGTGGCGGTTGATGATTCAGGAAACGTTTATTCTGCCGGCCTTTTCGGGTATAATACAGGCGGAGGGGTTGATCTTGATCCCGGCTCAGGAACATTCTATCCCATCGGCAAGGGTGACTTTGATATTTACATCAGCAAGCTTGATAAAGATGGAAATTTTGTCTGGGGCCGGAATTTGGGAAGTTCAGGCCGTGAGTTTGTAAACAAAATTGCTGTTGATCAAAATGGTGATCTGTACCTAACCGGTTCCTTCAAAAATAAAATGGATTTTGACCCCGGTCCGGGTGAATTTTTCCTGCAGGGAAATCTCTTTGATACAGATGTATTTATCTGTAAATTAAGCAGACAGGGTAACCTAATGTGGGCAAAAAAACTGGGTGGTAACGGAACTGATGTGGGGCACGATATTCATGTTGATCTGGATGGTAATATCCTTACCACCGGTGAGTTTGCAGGCGCTGCAGATTTTGATCCGGGCGACAGTGTTTTTACCCTGACAGGTAGCAGTAAATCAGCTTTTGTAAATAAGTTATCAGGTAATGGCACATTTATTTGGGCCGCAGGTTTCAGGGGCGGATTAAGCGGTGGTTACGGCGTTTGTTCTGACCGGTTTAGAAACATTTATTTCACAGGAGATGTAAGCGTTACACCGGCCTCACCCTGCGATATGAATCCCGGTCCGGAAGACTTTCTTATTTCGAGGGCTTACAACTCGCCCGATATATTTATCTGTAAACTCGATTCATCAGGTAAATTTATTTCCGGCGGCACCATGGGAGGCCCCAACGGCATAGTAACCAACAAAGGGTTTTCGATTGCTGCCGATTTCAATGAAAATATCCTGGTAACAGGAACCTATACCGGACAAACACCTGATTTTGATCCCAATCCTGACCCATTTGCGGTTTTTTACATGAAAACCAGTAATATGGATGATGAAGATATTTTCATCTGCAAATACGGAACCCCGCCCACCCGGAAAGCAGTATATCCCTCAGCAGCTTTCGAAGCAACATCCCGGCTGATCTGCGCCGGATCCTGTATTTCATTTACAGACAAAAGTGAAAATGCTGAGCAGTGGGACTGGAAATTTACAGGTGCATCCACAAGCATGAGCAGCCTGAAAAATCCTTCAAACATCTGTTACCTTGACACCGGTTTATTTGCCGTTTCGCTAAAGGTTGTAAATGCCGATGGCGCCGACTCCCTGCTGATTTCAGATTATATCAGGGTGATGCCTGCTGCAAAGGCAGGTGCACTCACTGCAAATAACGATAGCATTTGCTACGGCGCAAAGCTTGAAATAAATGTGAGCGGATCAGTCGGACAGCTGCAATGGCAAAGTTCTGCTGACGGTTCCGGTTTCAGCAACCTTAACCACAGTGAAAGTTTGCTAAAAATTAATGCATTTGAAATTTCAACCGGATTCAGGGTGATTGCAAAGGAACAAACCTGTGCTGACACAAGTAACGTGCTACAAGTTAAGGCTTTGCCATTACCTGATACAGGCTTTACAGTGTCAGGCGGAAGCCACAACAAATCATTTGAGCCTGATTTTGATAACGTTAGCGGATACACCTACTTATGGGACTTTGGTGATAATACCGGCAGCGTTGAAAGAGGGCCTGTTCATCTTTATCGCTTTCCGGGCAATTACCGGGTTTGTTTGCAAACCACCTCTGCTGATGGTTGCACCGCATCATCCTGTCAGGAGATCACCATTGGAAATATCACATCGACGGGTTACAAAATTTCTAAAGAAACATCAAGGTTTATTGCGCACCTGAACAAAGCTCAGGGCACCTTAACCCTCCAAAATACCGGAGCCGGCAACAAACAATCTTTACTCAGTCTTTTTGATCTTCAGGGCCGGCTGATCAAATCTGACCAACTCAATTTCACCGAACAATCCTTTCACTATAAATTGCCCGAACTACCAGCCGGGATATATGTTATCGTCTTACAATCGAATGGATATTCAGAAAGTTTCCGCTTTGAAAAACCGGGTGTGGAATGGTTGCCCGATTGATTTCACAATGAGGAGAGGTTGGAATTATTCCTGAAAGTAGATCCGCTTTACCCTTGCCGAAATACCGGTTAATACCTCATACGGAATGGTATCGAGCTTTGCCGAAAATGCCCTGATATGCTCAGGGGTATTGAAGACGATGGCCGTATCACCTTCGCGTGCTTCCCTGATATTGGTAACATCCACCATGCACAAATCCATACAAACGTTTCCAATGGTTGGTGCTTTTTGTCCGTGAATGTAAACACTCCCATTGCCGGCACCAAGCTTTCGCGGAAAACCATCGGCATAACCTATGGCAATGGTGGCTATTCGCTGGTCGGAAGTGACTTTTCCCAACCGCCCGTAACCGATAGTTTCACCGGCCTGCAGTTCCCTGATCTGGCTGATGGTTGTTTTCAGACTGCTTACATGTGAAAGCTTTTCCTGTTCAGCAGCGCTGCCTATTCCGTAAAGCCCAATACCCAATCTGATCATATCAAATATTCCGTCGGGATGCCTTGAAATACCGGCCGAATTGAGTATGTGCCTCAGGAATGATTTTCCGAAATGAGCCTCAAGCTGGTGGGTCCATTTGGTAAAACGCTCAATCTGAAGTCGTGTAAAATCATCATGGGCGGGATTTTCACTGGCAGCAAGGTGAGAGAATACAGAAACAACTTCAATCAATTCGGTTTTTTCAAGGGTACTGATTAATTGAGGAATTTCATCTCCGGTAAAGCCAAGGCGGTGCATGCCCGTATCAAGTTTGAGGTGTATTTTCACCGGGTAACCCTCGTAACCATTACTGGCCCGCACAATTTCGCTCAGCTGATGAAGCATCCTGAAACTGTAAACTTCAGGCTCCAGCCCATAATTTATTAACTCCTGAAGGCTATCCAGTTCAGGATTCATAACCATTACCGGCAATGTAATCCCTGATTTGCGCAAGTCAATCCCCTCGTCGGCATAGGCTACAGCGAGGTAATCAACGCCATTGCTTTGTAAGGTGCTGGCCACCTCAGCACTGCCGCTGCCATAAGAAAAAGCTTTCACCATCGCCATTGTTTTGATCCCTGCCGGAATCAGCGAGCGGTAAAAATTAAGGTTCGCAACCATGGCACTGAGGTTAACTTCCAGAACAGTTTCATGAAATTTTTCCTGCAAGGCTGCAAAAAGTCTTTCGAAACCGAACTGCCGGGCTCCTTTCACAAGAATACATTCATGGTTGAAGCTGAGGGCCGGTATTTGCCGGATAAGGTCTTCGGTGCGACTGAAAAACAACATTTCTCCCCTGAAAAATTGTTCGCAGGTTCTGATGTCTGTCCCAATACCTATCAGTCTGCTGATGTGTTTATTGTTGAGCAGTTCTGAAAGCTTTCGGTAAAACTGATCGGGCGCTTCACCGGTTTCCATGAAATCAGAAAGGATAACTGTACGTTTCTGATGTTGCAACTGCTGCAACATATAGTCAATGGCTATTTTTAGTGATTCCTGATCAGCGCTGTAGGCGTCATTGATGATGGTGCTCTGCTGCCTTCCTTTTCTCAATTCAAGCCGCATCTCAACTGGATGCAGGTTCAGCACGTATGCTTTTACAAGTTCTGGCGGCACGCCCTGATCAACCGAAAAAACCACCGCATGCATTGCATTTTCTACAGAGGCCTGATCAGTAAACGGAAGGATCAGATCAACCGAAAAGGAGGGGCCTTTCAAGGATACATTCGTTGTTTTTTCCTCTTTTTCGATTTTCAGTATCTGATAATCAGCCTCGCCTGTTTTACCCCAACTGACCGTATTGATGCCCTGCCTTTTGATTTCCAGGTGAACCGCTTCATGGTCTCTGCAGTAATACAGTTTGCTTACATCTTTAAACAAGCGGAGTTTTTCACTGAGGATGGCCTGTGCGTTTCCGAAATTTTCAAGATGCGCTGAGCCAAGATTGGTAATCAGACCCATATCCGGGCGGATCACGTTCCAGAGGTTGTCCATTTCACCCGGCATTGAAATGCCGGCTTCGATGATTGCCAGATCATGCAGCTCTGACAATAACCAAACTGAAAGGGGTGCCCCAATCTGCGAGTTGAAACTTTTCGGACTTCTTACAATGTGCCTGTGCCGGCGCATCAGCTCATAGATCCACTCCTTTACAATGGTTTTCCCATTGCTGCCGGTGATGCCTAAAACAGGATAATTGAAAAGCCGGCGGTGAGCGGACGCTATTTTTTGCATGGCCTTCAGCGTATCGGGCACCAGTATAAAATTGGCGGCCATCAGGGATGCCTGCTCAGGCAAAACTGAAACCATAAAGTTTTTTACCCCTTGCTTTAACAGCTTATTGATGTAACGATGCCCATCGTTTCGTTCGCTCCTGAGGGCGATGAATAAACTTTGGGTCGGACGGTAAACGCGCCTGCTGTCGAACAATAACTCTGCAATTTCAGCCCCGGGCGCATGCTGGAAGAGTTGTCCTCCGGCATACCTGCAAAGGTCTTCCATCCGGTAATGGCGCATCAGTTTCGGCTTAGGTTATTGTAGGGTCCGGCATTTCTCTCATAGAAGCAATCACGGCAGAGAGGCTGATAAGACTCTGTTTCGCCCAATAAAACGATGGCATCATTGCTCGCATCCATTCTGTGTGAATGATTGGCGAGATTACCGCAAATTACACAGATCGCATGCACCTTTGTAACGTATTCGGCTGTGGCCATCAGTGCCGGTAGCGGACCAAAGGGCTGCCCCCTGTAATCCATATCCAGTCCGGCAGCGATTACCCTTACACCCTGATTGGCCAGCGTATTGCAAACATTCACAAGTTCCATATCAAAAAATTGAGCTTCGTCAATTCCAATAACATCAACAGATGTGGAGAGAATCAATATCTGCTGCGACGACTCAACCGGTGTGGAACGAATCGAATTGGCATCATGCGAAACAACCTCTTCCTCATGGTAGCGTTTATCAATGGCCGGCTTGTAGATTTCCACTTTTTGACGCGCAAACTGGGCTCTTTTCAGCCTTCTGATAAGCTCTTCGGTCTTGCCTGAGAACATTGATCCGCATACAACCTCAATCCAGCCGCGCCGTTTATTGGGGTGAATAGTGTTTTCAA
>JBIICM010000152.1:0-6101 GCA_044238875.1 Flavobacteriales bacterium
AAAACCAGCCCAGCAAAGCTGAGCCAAAACAAAATAACCCACTTCCTTTAAGCAAGCTTAAGTCAGCAGGTTATTTAGTTTTTTTGGCTGTTTCACAGCCGGTTTTCATCAGCGTGACCCCGGAGGGATTCGAACCCCCAACCAACAGAACCGGAATCTGTCATTCTATCCAATTGAACTACGGAGTCGGATTACGGCTGCGAAGTTAATGCTTTTGAGGATTAGTAAAAAACAAAAAGGCCACGGGTTTACGTGGCCTTTGATGATGTATGAAGGTAACTTATCAGCGTTTTACAACCTTAAGCACTTCTCTTCCTGATTGGGAATCAATACTCAGGAAATAAACTCCTGTTTGCAGATCAGAAAGGTTCATGGTATGAATCAGGCTGGCACTGCCATTGGTGTTGAGCAACTCAGTGCGAACAGTTTGGCCGAGGTAGTTTAACACGTTCAAAGTGATTTTTTCGTCACCTGAACCTGTAAGGCTGAGTGTTAACTCGTTGTTGAAAGGATTAGGGAATGCCTCAGCAAAGAGTACCTCATCAGCAATAGTCAGATTATCTTCAGCTTCTCTTTTGTTGTTATTGTTATCGCAGCCGTTGATAACAACTACACCATCTACATCATATCCATCAGCAGAGCCTCCGAATTTAGATGCCTTACTGTGATCAGTTATACGCAGGTACTGAATAACACCTGCAGCTGTAATGTCAAGTTCTCCATCTAGACACAGTTCCCCAAGCGGAATCCAATTGTTTCCATCAAGCGATCCTTCAAACAAAGCTTTCTCAGGATATTTAGAGCAGGCGGGATTGCCGAAAGAGGTTTCCACAACTTTTAGGTCATTGGTCGATGGATTGTCAAAGATCACATAATCAAACCGCAGCTTGATCTGACCCCCAAATCCAAGTGAAACAAAGTTAATAGCATTGGTATTTTGAGGAACACCTTCAGCGTTGGCTTTATTTCTGCGGCTGATATGAACCTGACTTCCACTTTTTGTCAATCCAGGGAAATAGTCGAAAGCCTCTGCAACTGAACCAACCAAAAGAGCAGCTGGAACAGGATTTTCTTCAGGACCATTCAAACACATGATACCGTCAACATCATAACCATCGGCAACTTGTCCGGCAAAAGAACCCAAAGATGTTATATCAACAAGTTTGATGTATTGCGCCCATTTAAGATTACCGAAATCAAATTCGGTATCCTGACAACCTTCTCCTAAATATACGAAGTTGCATCCATCCTGAGAGGCGAAAGCCCTGATACGCTCAGGATAACGGGCACAAGTTGGAGGTCCGAAAGATGTTTCAAACACTTTAACATCGTTGCCCGGACCGTTTTTAACCGGATGACCGAATTTGAGGGTGATTTCACCGCCAAAACCGAGTGCTGCGAAGTTGTTATTGGCTTCAGATGTATTGGCATCGCTGTTTTGCGGCTCACCAAGCGCTTTTTCTTTGATCAGACGGGCAGGATTAATATTTCCGCCATCATTACGCTTTGTGAAGCCATAGCTAATTACCTCTTCTGCATAACAGGTTTTAGGTTTTACTTCACACTTTGCGCCACCTGAAGCCTTGGTGTTCTGATAAGATGCGGTGCCAACAGTCCATTTGATAATGGTAGTGTTAGCGGAGCCGGCAATGGTATTGGTGAAAAAGAAATTATCACCGGGCTGTGCAGTTCCGCTGCCAGTTTGGCTGGTTCCATAAACCACCCAGGTATATGCAAGCGGCGAGGTTGTGCGGTTTCTAACTCTCCAGCGACGGGTTGCCGACGGATCATCAGAACACATAGAGGTAAGCAGTAGGTAATCTTTCGGCTGAATTTCGTTTTCGTTAACACCGTAAGAAATTCCTGACTCAGCTTTCAGCTGAATTGAACTTAGGGCCACCATTGATATGAATGCTGCTTTTTTGATAAAATTGAAGGTTAACATGGCTGTGAGGTTTTGGTTATGGTATCTGTTACGGTGCTCAAACAAATATGTTGCAAAATCTTACATTGAAATCGTGTTTTACCCAATCGAACAATTTAAATATAGCTGATAATCATCATAATAAAAAAACCATGAAACTGTATATGGGCCAGTATTTGTAAGAAATCAGCTGTTAATTTGTGCTTTATAAGCTGCTAAACATTAAAATGACTAACTTTTTTAGATCAATCAACCGAGCACTATGATAAATAATTTAGGTTCAAATGGCTTGCAAAATAATTCTAAAATACTGAATAACAAGTTATTGAGTATTTTATATGGTTATTAAGAGCCGTAATTCCTCATTGGAGGTTTGATGTTAATCTTCATGCTCCGCCTGAAAAGTCTATTTTTGATGTTTTAAAAACCTATGAAACGAAACTACCTGAACCTCTTAATGGTGTGGATGTTGATTCCACAATCTTTTCTTTTAGCTGCTTCCGGCGACACAATCGGCAGATCAAGCCGCTTTGTACCGCGTTTTTCACCGAATTTTAATACAACACTGGTGAAGGATCCGCTTGGCGGTTATGTTTTTGGCACCGGCAAAAATGCCCCCTTCAAGGATCAGAATGGCGCCCCGTTGGGTGTGGTTACAGGGATTGCACAGGGTTATGAGGTCAATGACCCAATAAGAATTACTCATATTCTTTCTTTCATTCCGGTTAAAAGATCGGCCAATGCATCATCTTCCTCCAAGGCTGTTTTTTCAGTTCATGCTATTCAATCAGGTAAAGCGGTTGAAGGTCCGCAGCAAACACCTGTTTCTGGTCCGGGAGCGGCAATTAGCTCGGTAGAAGTTCCATATTCTGCTATCAATACCGCACAGGGTATTTATACGGTTGCAGCCCTGCCTGCTCCGGTTGAAGTAGATAAAGACTTCGCCATCAGCTGCATGTACAATGATTTTATCAGCAATTCCGACTCAATTGGATTCCTTACCGATGCAAACGGAGATGGGCTGGGCATGAAATATAACTGGAGAATGGTGAGTATTACCAATTTATGGGACAAGTGGTTTGGCTCTGCTACGTGGAATCTTAACCTGAATGTAGCGCTTTTTGCTGTAACAGAAAACGCTACCGGCTTAACTGATCAACCACAACGCGAAAACCCGGCCCGCCTTTTTCCTAATCCTGCGCAAGGTTTAGCTCATCTTGAATTTTTCAGCGAGAAACAGCAGACATGGTCTATAACCTTCATAGATGCTGCAGGCCGTGTTGTTAAAAATGAGTCACTGGGTTTGCGCACTGCCGGTCTGAACCAATTACAAACCGATCTGTCATTATTGGCTCCAGGCACCTACATTTATATGCTTGAAGCGGAAGATGGCAGTCGCATTGCGCACTCTTTTTTGAAGAATTGATTGCCCCTTGGGGCCTGATTAACCCAATTTGATGGTATAACTGAATGACCCGGATCTGGCAGGTTTGTCAGCTTCGGGTTCTTTTTTGAGTTCGTATTGCAGGCGGATGGTTTCGTCGCCGGGAGGTTTTCCGGGAAGGGGTAGTCTGAAATGTATGTTAAGGCTTTGGTGAAAGGTTACTTTCAGCCCTTGTTTTTTCGTTTTTTCGTACTGCAATAGCTTTACAAGTCTGATGGCCTCTTCATCACAACCAGCGCCAATACCATGTAAAATCTGCACATTGCTGACGCTGCCGAATTCATCAATATCAAATTTAAGCGAAACAATTCCATGAACCTGTTGTCTGATCGCTTCTTCAGGATACTGCAGCTGGTTTTTAATGAATTCATCCATGGCTTTTCTTCCTCCCGGATAGCGGGGTTTATGGAAAAAATGCTCAGGCTTTGCCTGCTTTTTCAAGTGAAATTTATTTAAGCCAGTCGCTTTTGACAGCTGCAAAACTGGGGAATGAACGATAGGGCCACATGGCCAGTACCTTGGATCCTTTTAACAAAATAAGGCCGGGATTGCTCCGAATCATTGTTTTTAACTGTGTGGCATCCACAATATACCAGGGATAGGCTGCCTGAACATCATGCCTGAAAGCTTCCAGGCGGTCAGGTGTTGCAGCCGTCAGACCCATAAACGGAATTTTATCTTTTTCGCAGAGCGCTGCAAAATCATTGATTCGTGGCTGGATGCCCAAATCGGCCTTGTCGAGATCATAACTCACCAGTAAAAACTGATACCCCTGATAATTCAGAATGTCATCTGTATAGTCATTTCCATCGGGGTCAGTCAGACTGAAATCATGTATAGGGGCAGGTACGCCGGGCTTTACTTCCGTACTTTTCTGATCAACAAATTTCCATTTTCCAGTAGTCCAGTTTACAGTATCTGTATAAGGTATTTTATCAAAAAGGGAGTCTTTTCCGCTTAGGGTATCCTTGTAAACAAATTTGGTTTCAATCACCGGATCAATACCTCCTTTCATGCCTTCACGTATGTCATTGCCTACGGCATAAGGTCTGAAATCTTTTACCGGCAGATAATTATAGGTGTAAAGCGGAAAAGCGGTTGCCAGAAAAGCTACGGTGATCAGCAATGCATTGCTAAGTTTTGGACCGGATAAGGGGCGAATATTTTTTACACCGGCCACCAGGACCACAATCAAAACCAGCAAAACAATGTCTTTTGAGAATGATTCCCATGGGGTTAACTTAAGGGCATCACCAAAACATCCGCAATCGGTAACCTTGTTGTAATAAGCAGAATAGAAGGTAAGGAATGTGAAAAATACGATCATGATCAGTAAAAGCCAGGCAGTAAGTCTGATGCGGTTTCCGATGAGGAGCATAAAACCAAGCAAAATCTCGCCGATACAAATCAAAATGGCCTGCCATACCGCAGTAGGTATCATAAATTCAGTACCGAAAACCTGGTAATATTCTTCGAGTTTATAGCCAAAACCGATAGGGTCATTGGCTTTAATTAAACCAGAAATGATAAAGAGTACACCAACCAGTATGCGTGAAATTTGAACGAGTAACTTCATTTTGAAATCATTTTTTTGCGTTTAACAAAATTCAGACCTTTTCCGCCATGCGGATGAGTGCAAAAATAGCGTAATTGATTATATCCATATAATTGGCATCAATGCCCTCAGAAACAAAGGTTTGCCCGCTATTGTCCTCTATTTGTCTGATCCGCCTGATGCGCACCAGCACCATATCGGTGAAAGAACTGATTCGCATTTCGCGCCAGGCTTCACCATAATCATGGTTTTTCTTGATCATCAGCGCTTTAACCGTCGCAATAATTTCATCAAAATAGGTTTCAGCCTCTTCTACAGGTAATTCAATCCGCTGATCGTCTTGCAGCTGCAACTGAATGAGGCCCATCACGGCATAATTGATAATTCCGATATATTCAGGTTCTATACCTTCATTGATCAGGTGATAGCCATTGGTTTCAATACCCCTTATTCGCTGGGCTTTGATGAACAGCTGATCAGTGATGGTGGTACCTCTCAGGATGCGCCAGGATGTGCCATAATCTGCATTTTTCTTCAGAAATATATCTTTGCAGGCAAGAATTACTGAATCAAATTGCCGGGAGGTCTGTTCCATACATTATACTTTGCCAAAAATGGAAAATGCGAAAATACAGATGAGTGGAATAAGTCCGACGCTCTGCCTGCGCGGAAATTTACTGACTTTTGAAAACGCCTTGGTGATGGGGATTATCAATGTTAACGATGATTCATTTTACGCCGCCAGCAGGGCGAAGCATACTGATCAGATTTTACAGCTCGCCGGGCAGCATATTCAGGATGGAGCTGCGTTTATTGATGTAGGTATCAGCAGTAGCCGACCAGGTGCAATATTGGCTGAACCGGAGTACGAAATAGAAAGACTGAAACCGGTAATAAAGGCACTCAGGGAAACCTTTCCGGAGGTGCTGATTTCGGTTGATACCATTTATGCAAACGTTGCACAGAAAGCCATGGAATGGGGTGCGGATATGATCAATGATATTTCCGGAGGGCAAATTGACAGGGAAATGCTGCCCTTAGCGGCGAGAGAAAACTGGCCTTACATAATGATGCACATGCGCGGAACGCCTGCAACCATGCAGACGCTCACCCAATACAATAATCTGGTGCCGGAGATTATTTCTGAACTGGCCGAAAGGGTTCAGATGCTACGAAGG
>JBIICM010000024.1:0-20287 GCA_044238875.1 Flavobacteriales bacterium
GTTGCTGCGCTCATAGCCAATGCGCTATGCATTAGAGCGATGCGCTTCTAATGCATAATCCGGGTTAAATGTAATTGAATGTGTTTTGCCGGGTTGATTGTGTTCGATTCAGGCTATTTCAGGTAATATGTTGTTTCTCCGACTTCACCACGACCCACTATTAACTTGCCTTTATATAACCTGAATCCAAAGTTTTTTCCGTCATCTGCGCTCATTCCGTATAGATCAGCGAATGCTCCATACGTTGTGATGTCTACATTAATGAAGTAAGAATTTACCCCATTGTTATTAGACAATACTATACCGTAAGTGTTGTATGATGAAATATATGCAAGTTCGATGGTAAGACCAAGGTCTCTGTTGTAAAACGATTTACCTTCCATATAAGCGATAACATCACTTTGTTCAGAAAAACCACCTTGCGCATTGGCAAATCCGAAACTTAACATCGCAAAGGTCACAACTAATAATTTTTTCATTTTTATGTTTTGGGGGTTTGAGTTTAAGTTTCGAAAGATATAAAATTTCTTACAGGTAGTCCCCGTAAAAAGAGATGAGGCAAATGCAATAAATAGCAATAGCTGATTTTTTCTTGCCGCTCCATATCATTGGTTATGGGTGGATCTGATCAAAACCTTCTGAAGTGATGTTTCAATTCATTCCTTATCAGATTGCCATAAATCAATTTATAAACTGATAAAAATCATTTGATCAACAAATCATCATCAATAATATTACACCCTTAATTAATGTCCGGATAAATGATTCTTTGGTATAGCCAGATAAAAATGAATGATGTTGCACTGGTTGGCGGCAAAAATGCCTCCCTGGGTGAGATGTGGCATCAGCTGCAGCCACAAGGTATTCAGATCCCGGATGGCTTTGCCACAACAGCAGAGGCGTTCAATTTATTTCTAAGCGAAAACCGGCTTGAAACGCCCCTTAAGCATTGCATGGCGCAGCTCAACACGCAGTATTCAAATCTGACCGATGTATCGGCTGAGGCCCGAAAGCTGATGCTTGCCGGGAAGTTACCCGAAAGGTTAAAAACAGCCATTGTTGGCGCTTATAGAAGGCTTTGTGAACTTTCGGGCCGGCAGGTTGATGTGGCTGTTCGCAGCAGCGCCACCGCCGAAGATTTGCCTGATGCAAGTTTCGCCGGGCAGCACGATTCGTTTCTGAACATATGCGGTGAAGATGCGGTGCTGGATGCAGTTCATCGCTGTTTTGCCTCACTATATAATGCGAGGGCCATAAAATACCGTACTGACCATGGTTATCATCACAGCAAAGTAGCGCTTTCGGCGGGCATTCAGTACATGGTGAGGGCAGATCTTGCCGCTTCGGGCGTTTGTTTTACCATTGATCCTGAATCGGGTTTCAGCCGCGTGATTGTAATTACTGCCTGCTGGGGCCTTGGGGAGAACATTGTTCAGGGCGTGATAACGCCCGATGAATACCACGTGTTTAAGGAACATCTTGGCAGGGCCTCCCGTTGCATTATTTCAAAAAAGCCGGGCTCTAAACAGAAAACGATGGTTTACCGTGAAGATGCATCCGGTACCATCAATATTGATACGCCTGCTGAAAAGCAGAAACAATTTGCGATCAGCGACAGCGAAATTGAACGGCTCGCCCAATGGGCACTAAAAATTGAGCAGCATTACCGCATGCCGATGGACATAGAATGGGCCAAAGATGGCATCAGCGGTCAACTGTTTATCGTTCAGGCAAGACCTGAAACAGTGCATGGCGCTAAAGACCCACTCATGGTTTCTGAGTTCAGACTCAGGGAAAAGGGACGGCTCATAGTAAGCGGAAATGCGGTCGGGAGCGGTATTACATCCGGCATCGCCAGAAAACTTGCCAGTCCGGCCGAAGCGGCAAAATTAAAGGAGGGAGAGGTATTGGTCACAGAAATTACCAATCCCGATTGGGATCCTTACATGAAGAAGGCTGCAGCCATCATAACCACTAAGGGTGGCCGGACGAGTCATGCCGCCATTGTGGCGAGGGAACTGGGGGCGCTTGCCATCGTAGGGGCAGAAGGTGCTACCTCACTGATTAAAGATGGTGAGCAAATTACAATCGATAATTCAACGGGTAAAATCGGGACAGTGTATGAAGGGCGCCTTGCATGGGATGAAAAACAGCTCGACTTTCGACACCTGCAACTTCCCATAACAAGGCCCATGCTCATTTTGGCCGATCCTGACAAGGCCTATAAGTACTCGTTTTATCCGAGTCAGGGCGTTGGCCTGATGCGCATGGAATTTGTGATCACCGGTGCCATACGGGTACATCCCATGGCGCTGGTTCATTTCGATCAGATCAGTGATGCTTCGGTAAGGCATGAAATAGAAAGTCTCACTATGCAGTATGCAGACAAGAAAGCCTATTTTGTTGATCAGCTGTCACAGGCCATCGGTACAATTGCTGCCGCTTTTTATCCGCGCGAAGTTATTGTGAGGATGAGTGATTTTAAGTCAAATGAATATGCCGACTTAATCGGAGGGGCTCAGTTTGAGGTGCCGGAAGAAAACCCGATGATTGGTTTCAGAGGTGCTTCGCGTTATTACAACGATCGTTACAAGGAGGGGTTTAAACTTGAATGCGAGGCCATTAAAGTGGTTCGCAATGAAATGGGACTTGACAATGTGAAGCTGATGATTCCGTTCTGCAGAACAGTAGAAGAAGGAAAAAAGGTAGTAGCACTAATGGAGGAATACGGATTGGAGCGCGGAGAAAGCGGACCTGAAATTTATGTGATGGCAGAAATTCCGAGTAATGTGATCATGGCTGAAGAATTCGCAAAAGTTTTTGACGGATTTTCAATAGGCTCGAACGACCTGACCCAGCTCACACTGGGTATTGACCGCGATTCTGCCATTATCAGTCATCTTTTCGATGAAAACGATGCCGCTGTAAAGGCAATGATCACAAGGGTTGTTGAAACGGCAAAGCGTTGCGGTTCAAAAATCGGACTTTGCGGTCAGGCGCCAAGTGATGATCCGGCATTCGCCGGTTTTTTGATCAGACTGGGAATAGACAGTATTTCATTCAACCCCGACGCGCTGCTGAAAGGTATCGAAAACATGTTAAAAGCCGAATCAGAACAAAACAATCAAACTTAAAAAATCATGGAAAAATTAAAAGGAAAAGTGGCCATCGTAACGGGTGCATCCTCAGGCATGGGGAAGGCAATTGCCGTATTGTTCGCACAACAGGGCGCAAGTGTTGTTGTTGCAGACCTGCGTGTAGAAGAGGTGAATCAGGTGGTAAACAGTATAAAGAATGATGGCGGTAAGGCCAGCGGTTTTCTTTGCGACGTGGCAAATGAAAGTGATGTGACTCAGCTGGTAGAAGCGGTTATGAAGGAATATGGCGCCCTTGATATACTTGTGAACAATGCCGGTATTATGGATGATTTTTATCCTGTTGACCAGGTGACCAACGAGCAGTGGAACCGGGTAATGGGCGTAAACGTGAACGGCCCGTTCTATGCCTGCCGGCTCGCTGTTCCAATCATGTTGAAGCAGGGCAGGGGCAGTATTGTCAATATCTCATCCGTCGGTGGCCTTGAGGGAAGCAGGGCCGGCGCTGTTTATACCACCTCAAAGCATGCGATCATGGGGCTTACAAAGAACATCGGATTCATGTATGCCCAGAAGGGTATCCGGTGCAATGCCATCGCCCCAGGTGGCGTCAATACGAACATTGGCCGCAACATGAAGCCGCATCCATTCGGCTATGAACGCGCCATTTCGGGTGCAGGGAGCATGCCCCGCATGGGTGAGTCTGATGAAATAGCCCGGCTGGCCCTGTTTCTGGCGAGCGATGATGCCTCATTCGTAAACGGAGCGATTGTGGTTGCTGATGGCGGCTGGACGGCCTACTAAGGGGATCTTACTTAATGATCCATCGGATTATTGTGAGCTGATCTTTCTTCCAGTGCAATAAAATCAAAAATTGAAGGATCGAGCAGATGCGACAAATGAACCTTTGAAAGGGCTGTGAGCATGATTTCTTTACGATTGGGGTAATTTTTTTCCCAGTCAATCATCATTTGCTTGATCACTTTGCGTTGCATATTTTCCTGTGAGCCGCAAAGGTTGCAGGGTATAATCGGGAATTGCCGGTAATCAGCATAGGCCGCAATTTCATCTTCCTTGCAAAAGGCGAGCGGTCTAATTACCTGATGTCTGCCATCGTCGGTTCTGAATTTTGGTGGCATGGCCTCAAGTTTACCGGCAAAAAACAGGTTAAGAAAAAAGGTTTCCAGAATATCTTCCCTGTGGTGGCCGAGGGCAAGTTTGTTGCAGCCCATCTCTTCGGCCGCATCGTACAAAATGCCTCTACGCAATCGTGAACAGAGTGTACACATTGTTTTTCCGGCCGGAGTTTTTTCTGTTACAACCGAATAGGTATCCCGCTCAAGAATACGGTAAGGTACGCCCATTGATTTGAGGTAGCCGGGTAACACTTCTTCCGGAAATCCTGGTTGTTTTTGATCAAGGTTCACGGCTACCAGTTCAAACGAATGTTGAAATACCTTCTGCATGTGCAGCAACATATCAAGCAGGGTATAACTGTCTTTTCCTCCTGACAGACATACCATGATTTTATCGCCAGGTTCAACCACCTGATAAGTTTCCTGTACTTCCCAAACCGCTTTTCGCAGGCGCTTTGTGAGCATCTCTTCCGATTTTATCCCTTTTTCGACCATTGCTGCAAAGATAAGCAGGGTTCAGATATCGTTAAATTCAATTAAATTGCTCCCGTGAATAAACGTAGAATTCTTCAATCGCGACAGGTTCACCAGAAGCTGGAACGAATGGCGCTTGAAATAATTGAACGCACCAACGGCAACCTTGTACTGGCAGGCATAGAATCAAACGGCATTCAGTTAGCCGGAATCATCGGGAAGCATCTGCAGGCAATTACCGGAACTCCGTTTTTGGTTTACAGGGTCAGGATAAATAAGCCCAATCCTTTGCAATCCAAACTTGAAACAGATTTGCCCGCTGAATTATTAACCGGTGCAACGCTTATCCTCGTGGATGATGTGCAAAATTCAGGAAGAACAATGATTTACTCAATCAGACATTTCCTGCAATTCCCGCTTGAATCGGTTCAAACATGTGTACTTGTTGACCGGAAACACAATAATTTCCCGGTGCGTGCAGATTACGTCGGGCTTTCTCTTTCAACCACCCTGCAAGACCATGTACTGGTGGAAGTGAACGGCGAAGCTATCGAGGTGTTTCTTACCTGAGCGGAAAATATGAAAGCCCATCCGCTGATTTCTGAATCCACTTTCTGGGATATTGATCCTGAAACACTGGATTATGAAAGTGCCGCCGACTGGGTGATTTTAAGGGTATTCGACAGAGGGTCGCTGCAGGAGGTAATTTCGGTTGTTAAGTATTACGGAAAAGAAAAGGTAAAAACCATACTCCAAACAGAAAAATCACAACTTCCCGACCACAGTATATTATTAGCCAGGGCTTTTTTTCAATTAAAGTTCAGCGATTTTCAATGCTTAAAAAAGAAGCCGTTTCCGAAGCGCTTTACAATGTCCTGAATCGATTGATGGGCGTAAAAAATTTGGCCAACCACAGACTTGTTGGTGGTACAGCTTATGCATTGCAGGTCGGTCATCGTATTTCGGTGGATATTGACCTTTTTTCAGACACCGTTTCGGATTATCATTTGATAGAAAAAGAAATAAATCAGGAATTTGGGACAGATGCGAAGCTTGTCCACTATATCCGCTCACCTTTAGGAAGGGGAATTTCCTATCTGATTGGGGGCATAAAAACCGATTTGCTGGATTGGAATAGAACCTTCCACTTTCCCGTTGAAACCATTGAAGGCATCCGGATGGCAGGAAAAACAGAGATTATGGCCATGAAACTTGATATTCTGACAGGGCCACCTGAATTTGTGCGCTACGAAAAGAAAGATTTTATAGATCTGTCTTTTATGCTTTTGGATTACAGCCTGGAAGAAATGCTCGCATTGTACAGGGGAATAAATCCTGATATGTCAGATCCTGAGCGACTTGTTTTGGAAGCGCTGCAATTGGCTGAATTGGCCGATAAAAAACCAAACCCCAAAATGCTACGCCCATTGGATTGGCAGGAAGCAAAAAATATAATCCAAACTTCAGTACTACGATTTTTGGATGAAAAAACAAAAGATAGCGACTAATTCAACAAACCACTTCCTGGTGGAAGTGAACGGCGAAGCTATCGAGGTGTTTCTTACCTGAGCGGATTATTCAGCAACGTTTGAGAAGATAAAATCTCTGTTCATGCGGGCGATGTTCGATATGGAAATACTTTTCGGACATTCAGCTTCGCAAGCCCCCGTATTGGTGCAATTTCCAAAACCTTCTTCATCCATTTGTGCAACCATTGCTTTCACGCGATGGGTGCGTTCAGGCTGGCCCTGCGGCAATAAAGCCATCTGTGAAACTTTGGCCGCAACAAACAGCATGGCCGAAGCATTCTTGCACGAAGCTACACAAGCTCCGCAACCAATGCAGGCGGCAGCATCAAAGGCTTTGTCTGCATCAGATTTCGGAATCGGAATTGAGTTAGCATCAACTGCATTGCCGGTGTTGACAGAAATAAATCCTCCGGCCTGAATAATGCGGTCGAATGCCGAGCGGTCAACCACAAGATCTTTTAAAACGGGGAACGCTTTCGCACGCCAGGGTTCAACAACCACAGTCTCCCCGTCTTTAAAATGCCGCATGTGCAGCTGACAGGTGGTGGTAGCCTCCATGGGACCATGTGCCCGACCGTTTATATACATTGAACACATCCCGCAAATACCTTCACGGCAATCGTGATCAAAAGCCACAGGCTCGTCGCCGGTACGCACCAATTCTTCGTTAAGCACATCAAACATTTCGAGAAATGACATGTCTTCAGACACATTATTTACGGTATAGTCCCTGAATGCACCCTGGCTTTGGCTGCTTGCCTGACGCCATACTTTCAGATGAATTTTCATAAGCTTCTTTGTTTGAAATTGTTCAGGTCGAAACGGTTTTATTTATAGCTGCGCTGCACCAGCTTAACATTCTCAAAAATCAGATTTTCCTTATGCAGGGCCGGTGCCTGGTTTTCACCTTTGAATTCCCAGGCAGCCACATAGGCATAATCCTCGTCATTGCGGAGTGCCTCTCCTTCAGGGGTTTGGTATTCTTCCCTGAAGTGACCGCCACAACTCTCATTTCTATTGAGCGCATCGTCGATCATCAGTTCTCCCAACTCAATAAAATCAGCCACACGAAGGGCTTTTTCAAGTTCAGGGTTCAGGGCATCTGCTTTTCCCGGGATACGCACGTTTTTCAAGAATGATTCACGGATTTGTTGAACCATACCCTTGGCTTTTTTGAGGCCTTCAGCACTTCTTGACATACCGCAATATTCCCACATTACCTTACCTAATTGCTTATGGAAATGATCAACAGGTTCGGTACCCCCGATTGCCATCAGTCGTTCAATTCGCTCCCTGACAGATTTCTCCGCTTCTTCAAAGGCCGGATGATCAGTTGGGATGGCTTTGGTACGGATTTCTCCGCTGAGGAAAGCACCTATCGTGATCGGCAGCACAAAATATCCGTCGGCAAGCCCCTGCATCAGCGCAGACGCACCCAGACGATTGGCGCCATGGTCAGAAAAATTACATTCTCCGGTCGCATACAATCCTTCCACCGTGGTCATCAGGTTGTAATCAACCCATAGGCCGCCCATGGTGTAATGCACAGCAGGATAGATACGCATCGGGGTGATGTATGGGTTCTCACCGGTAATCTTCTCATACATTTCGAAAAGGTTACCATAGCGGGCCTCAATTACATGCTTACCCAGCCTGTTGATTGAATCACTGAAATCGAGGTAAACCGCCATTTTTGAGGCACCAACTCCGTAGCCGGCATCGCATCTTTCTTTGGCAGCCCGGGAGGCAATATCTCTTGGCACAAGGTTGCCGAATGCGGGATAGCGTCTTTCAAGGTAATAATCCCTTTCATCCTCGGGAATATCTGTTGGCTTGCGTGGATCATTCTGCTGTTTGGGAACCCATATCCGGCCATCGTTTCTGAGCGATTCCGACATCAGCGTTAGTTTAGACTGATGATCGCCAGAAACAGGAATGCAGGTTGGGTGAATCTGTGTAAAGCAGGGATTACCGAAATAAGCCCCTTTGCGGTATGCCTTGATAATGGCAGTTGTATTGCTGCCCATGGCATTGGTCGAGAGAAAAAATACATTGCCGTACCCACCGGTAGCCAAAACCACTGCATGACCGAAATGACGCTCCAGTTTCCCGCTCACAAGATCCCGTGCAATAATTCCCCTGGCTTTTCCATCAATAAGTACAACATCCAGCATCTCGTGCCGGCTGAACATTTGTACCTGCTTTTTGCCGATTTGCCGGCTAAGTGCCGAATAGGCCCCTAACAGCAGCTGTTGCCCTGTCTGACCTCTGGCATAGAATGTTCGTGAAACCTGCACACCGCCGAAAGAACGGTTATCAAGCAGCCCTCCATATTCACGGGCAAATGGAACCCCCTGGGCTACGCATTGGTCTATGATAGATGTACTAACCTCGGCCAGCCTGTGCACATTGGCCTCGCGTGAGCGGTAATCGCCCCCTTTGATGGTGTCATAGAACAACCTGAAAACACTATCACCATCGTTTGAATAATTCTTTGCGGCGTTAATTCCTCCCTGTGCGGCGATGCTGTGTGCCCTGCGCGGACTATCCTGAAAGCAAAAGACCTTCACTTTGTAGCCCATCTCAGCGAGAGACGCTGCAGCTGAGGCTCCGGCAAGACCTGAACCCACCACAATAATCTCAATGCTGCGTTTATTGGCCGGGTTCACCAGCGGAATGGTTGACTTATACCTGGTCCATTTATCGGCCAGAGATCCTTCAGGTATTTTCGAATCCAGACTCATCGTACTTGCTTAAAGATTAAAGAGGAAAAAATACAGTGGCATTGCTGCAAACAAGGCCGGAATAAGAATGGCAAAGGCAAAAAGACCGATGTTCTTAATCCATGGCGTATAACGGTGATGATTGATACCCAGTGACTGAAATCCGCTCTGAAACCCATGATAAAGGTGAAATGAAAGTGCGAACATACTGATCACATAAAGCAGGCTGTACCACCACTGACTGAATGCCGTTTCAACCGCAGTGAAAAGGTCCTTGTATAAGATACCATCTTCATCGTAAGTCAGCACTGGTATGCTGCCAAAATGCATTTCAAACCAGAAGGTTTTCAGATGTACCACAAGAAAAACAAGCAATATGGTTCCCAAAATACCCATATTACGTGATGACCAGGTGCTGCTTTTTCGCTGGTCAATTTTGTAGTAGCGAACAGGGCGGGCCTTGCGGTTTTGCATGCTCAGCATAAGGCCATCAATTACATGCAGCAGGATCATGGCATAGTTCACATACGAAACAACCTTTATGAGCGGATTGTGCGTCATAAAACGGGAGTAAATATTGAAGGCTTTACCACCGTCATCGAGAAACAACTGAAGGTTTCCCGCTAAATGCACCACCAGAAACAAACAAAGAAATAGGCCTGATAGCGCCATGAAATATTTTCTTCCCAGAGAAGACTTGAATAAACCAGCCTGAACTGTAGCCATAGGATTACAGAATTTGCCTGCAAAGGTAATCCTGAGGAGAGAACCTGCAAGTCTGTTTTATTTCCTTAACAAGAATGTTTTTAACTTGTTCACGGTGAAAAATTCCGGGCTTATGTTTTTTGCTTTTTCTTTTTGGCAGCCGGAAAGAGTATGTTATTTAGAATGAGCCGGTAACCGGCAGAGTTAGGGTGCAGGGCAAGGTCGGTAGGGGGGTCTCCCACCTTGTGTTCATAATCTTCAGGATCGTGTCCTCCGTAAAAAGTCCAGGTACCTTTTCCAATTTCACCGTGTATATATCGGGCCTCGTTGGCGGCTTTATTTTCGCCCATCACCAGAATATCGGGTTTGATATAAGGTTTAATAAACGCCGTAGTTTGCCCCATAAAGCCTTTGATAATTTTTGTATGATTCTGACATAACATTGTAGGAACGGGATCCCATTTGGCAGAGAATTCAAAAAGGGCAAAATAGTCTTCCTTTTCAGGTATTCTGCGGGTTTGGGTTGCATCAATATTTGAAAACTCATATTCCATCGGGTTCGCACTCAGCGTAAAGTTGTGGAATGCAAAGCAGTTGGAGTAGTTCATTTTCTTTTGCATGCCCGGATCAGCCGGATCTCCGTCAAACATACTTTCACAGATATCAACACCATCGGCTGCCAGCGCTATATCGTAGCTGTCGGTAGCCGAACACATGGCAAATAAAAATCCGCCTCCAAGAGCGAAATCCCGGATTTTCTTTGCTACTGCCAGCTTAAGTTCCGAGACCTTATAAAAGCCCAGTCTGCGGGCCATCTCTTCAGCGTTTTGTTGTTGATCAAGATACCATTTCGCATTCCGGTACATGGCCCAGAACCGGCCGTATTGCCCGGTGAAATCTTCATGGTGAAGGTGCAGCCAGTCGTAAAGATGCAGCTTGTCGGCCATGATTTCTTCGTCATAAACAACTTCGTAGGGAATTTCAGCATAGGTAAGCGCCAATGTTACGGCATCATCCCAGGGTTGCTTGTCTTTTGGCGAATAAACGGCCACTTTTGGGGCCTTCTCCATTTTAACGGCATCCATGTTCACCTCTGGTCCGGCAATTTCATCAAGAATTGCAGCCGCTTGCGCATCCGCAATCAGCTGATAGCTAATCCCCCTGATCAGACATTCATTCTCAAAAGTTTTTGTATGCCGGAACATAAAACTACCGCCCCTGTAATTTAGTAACCAGTAAATTTCAATATCCTGCCGCAGTACCCAATAGGCAAGCCCGTATGACTTAAGATGATTTTGCTGCCGCTCATCCATTGGAATCAGAATAGATGCGGCCTGAAGGGCAGGAGCGAAGCCGGCAAGGCAAATAATAATTATGATGAAAACCCTTTGCATGCAGCTTCAAACGAAAAAATAAGTTCTTGGTTGTATGAGCCCTCTCATTTTAATCACATTTCGAGCGAATCAGGATCCCAGTTATCGCCGTTCATTTTAGAACTCCGAATTATTGTTGAAGGATTACTTTCAAATGATTCATTGGGTTTAAGCCCCGCAGCAGGTATGAAAGGTATGCTGTCGTTAACATCGGTAAATTTAACAAGTTCACTGATATAACGAAGGTTAACTGCTCCCAGTGATCCGTTACGGTGTTTTGCAATATGAATCTCTGCAATCCCCTGAACATCCTGGCCTGTTTCGTTTTCAGTGATTTTATAGTATTCAGGCCTGTAGATGAAAAGTACCATATCTGCATCCTGTTCAATGGCGCCTGATTCGCGCAGGTCAGAAAGCTGCGGAACTTTGGGCCCGCCCCTTTGCTCCACATTACGGCTGAGCTGCGAAAGTGCAATGATGGGTATATCAAGTTCTTTGGCAATACTTTTCAGGGAGCGTGAAATCATACTTATTTCCTGTTCTCTGTTACCGCCTCTTGTTTCTCCACCGGCAGACATTAGCTGCAAATAGTCAATGATAATCATCTGAATATCATGATTCGATTTGAGCCTGCGTGCTTTGGCCCTTAGTTCAAAAATGCTCAGGGAGGGTGTATCATCAATAAAAAGAGGGGCTTCGGTAAGTTCACGAACCTTTGTATCAAGTTGATGCCATTCGTGCTCTTTCAGGTCGCCCTTGCGAAGTTTTTCTCCTGAAAGTTCTGTTTCTGATGAAATCAAACGCATAACCATTTGAATGCTTGACATTTCCAAAGAAAACAGGGCAACTGGTTTGCGGAATTGTACGGCAGCATTGCGGGCCATTGACAAAACAAAGGCTGTTTTACCCATACCGGGTCGCGCGGCCAGAATAATAAGGTCAGACCGCTGCCAGCCGGCTGTAATCCGGTCAAGCGCCATGAAGCCCGATGGCACCCCGCTCACGCCGTCGGGCTGCTGGCCTGCTTTTTCAATTTGCTTTTTGGCTTCAGAAATCAGGTCACTCATTTTTGAAAAATTCTTCCTGATGTTGCCTTCTGCCACAGCAAAAAGTTTTTGCTCCGCTTCATCGAGGAGCATCAGTGCATCGGTACTTTCTTCAAAGGCATTTCGGATAATTTCAGATGAAACACTGATCAACTCGCGCTGTATTTGCTTTTGGTTCAGAATACGCGTATGGAATTCAATATTGGCAGTAGAGGCTACACGGTGTGTGAGCGAAGTAATATAAGCAGCGCCCCCCACAATGTCGAGTTCTCCGCGCTTTTTCAGTTCCTGAACAACAGTAAGTATATCAACCGGCATTGAGCCGGCAAACAAATGATGGATGGCTGAAAATATTTTCTGATGTTCCAGCTTATAAAATGTCTGTTCCTTCAGCGAGTCAATTACCGTAGCGAGCGAATCCCTGTCAAGCATCAATGCGCCCAATACAGCCTCCTCTACTTCCAGGGCCTGCGGAGGCAGTTTGCCCAGCCCCTGATCATAGGGTAAATTTGAATTGATTCTTATTTCGGGCCTTTTCCTTCCAGTAGTGCGTGTTGTGCTTTGGTTTTCCATAACTAGGACAAAGATAAACAGCTCAGTCGCATTTGAGGGTTTTGTTAGCAACTCCTAAAGCGCTCACTGGTAAATAATTGAGGGTATTTTTTTGATTATCAGTCGTTATTAAATTCAAACAAGCTGAGTGTAATGGAAACACCAGGTTAAGTACATTTGAACGATTAAAATCATAACATGAAACTTAAACACCTCTCATTACCGTTGCTTGCTGCCGGTTTATGGGCCGGATGCAGTGGTGGCGAAGATCTCCGATTACCCGATGCGCCGCAGGTTATTGGATTGGCAATGCCCTTTCAGCTGCCACCCGATTCAGGCGTCATTTTCCTGCAGGATTATATCCTTGATCCGGGCACGATTGACTCGGTAAGTTCAGTGAAAGGCTTGATAACAGAGCTGTTACCGGGCAAGGAACTGTTAAAAATCCGTGTGATGCCTGAGCCCCCGGCTCCGGTTTCAGTCCTGAAGATTTGGTGTAAGGGCTTCGCTTATGCACTGGTGCTAAAAAAATCAGTAAAGCAGGAAGTGAAGTTTACCTACGATCCGGGTTCTGTGTCATACGATTCGGTTCAACTTGCCGGCGATCTGAATAACTGGCAACCGGGCAAAACCAGGCTGACCTGGAAAAATGGCAAATGGGAGCTCAGCATGTTCCTGAATCCGGGCCGTTATGCATACCAGCTGGTGCGAAACGGGAAATGGACAACCGATCCTTCAAACAGGGATTCTGTTTCAAACGGGATGGGGGGCTTCAATTCGGTACTCAAGGTTGAGCAGGCGTCAACAGGGGTGCCTGTAATTTATAGTGTTGGAGCTGACGATGATAAATTAACTGTAGGATTTGATAATCAGGTAAGCAACTGGATTGTTTTATGGGAAAATTATCATTTACCTGAAAGTTACTATTCAACGAATGAAGGCAAACTGAGCATTCGCATACCGGCTGCGGCCGGGCAGGTTGAGCGCTCATCCATCAGGGTATGGGCCTCAAATGATCGTGGGGCATCCAATGATCTTCTCATACCGCTTGCAGGCAAAAAGGTGATTACTGATCCAGCCGCTTTAAAGAGAGACGATTTTCACAGTGCAGTACTCTATTTTATGATGGTTGACAGGTTTCTTGATGGCGACACTGCCAACAACAAGCCATTAAAGGATCCCCGTGTTGATTTTAAGGCCAATTACCAGGGGGGTGACCTTGCCGGAATCACCAAAAAAATCAGGGATGGTTATTTCAAACAGCTGGGGGTGAACACAATATGGGTTTCGCCGATTGTTCAGAATCCTTATGAGGCTTATCAGGAGTACCCTAAACCCCGGCGCTGGTTCTCCGGCTACCATGGCTACTGGCCGGTTTATGAAACCAAGGTTGATACCCGCTTTGGTAATGATCTTGTTTTCAAGGAGCTTGTAGAGACTGCTCATCGAAATGATATGAATGTGGTGATGGATTTTGTTTCTAATCATATCCATAAGGAAAATCCTGTTTATAAAAAGCATCCTGAATGGTTTTCATCCATGTATCTGCCTGATGGCACCGTTAACATCCGCATCTGGGATGCACAACGGCTGACTACCTGGTTTGATGATTTTATGCCCGATATTGATTATACCAAACCTGAGGCAATTAATTATTTTTCTGATTCGGCTATGTTCTGGCTGAAGCAATACAATCTTGACGGATTCAGGCATGATGCCACCAAACATGTGTCAGAAGATTTCTGGAGAGTACTGACACGAAAGGTAAAGCAGGAAGTCATCAGAAAATCGGGCAGAAATGTTTACCAAATCGGAGAGACCTTTGGAAGCAACGAACTGATATCGAGTTATATCGGCAGCGGAATGATGGATGCTCAGTTCAACTTTAACCAGTATTTCGATGCCCGGGCCGTTTTTGCAAACGACAATGAGTCGTTTGACAAGTTGGCCAATGCCATGCGTGAAAGCGAACTTTATTTTGGCAGCCATCATCTGATGGGTAACATCACCGGCAATCATGACATGCCCCGTTTTCTCTATTATGCAGGAGGTGCGCAGCGTTTGGGAGAGGATGATAAGGAAGCGGGATGGACGCGCGATATTCGGGTTGAAGATTCCAAAGGCTATTCACGCCTGAAGATGCTTACTGCCTTCATCATGACAGTACCCGGTATTCCGATCGTTTACTATGGGGATGAGATTGGTATGCCGGGAGCCAATGATCCTGATAACCGCCGTATGATGCGTTTTACAGGTCTTAATCAGGAGGAGGAAAGTGTGAAAAACAACCTGACTTTGCTGGCCAGCCTGCGTCGTTCGAATCTTGCGCTGATTTACGGGGATACACGTATTCTTTTGGTGAAGCCGCAGCAGTTTGCATATTCACGGCAATACCTAAACAAAACAGTAGTTGTTGCCATGAATCGCTCAGCAGAAATGGTTAATACCGTTGTTGATTTGCCTGCCGGAATTAATGCTGAGCAACTAAAAGCAATGTTTGGTCAGCGATTCAAACAGGATGGCAGAAAGATCAGTATTGAACTGAAGCCTTTATCATTTGAGATACTTACCAATTGAACGAATTACTTCTTAGAAACGCTCCAGCTCTGAAAAGAAGAAATTGCCTTCGATGGCAGCGTTCTCATCACTGTCGGAACCATGCACAGCATTGGCCTCAATTGATTTGGCAAACAGGGCTCTGATGGTGCCAGGTGCAGCCTTAGAGGGGTCTGTAGCGCCTATGAGTTCTCTGAATGCAGCTACGGCATTATCTTTTTCAAGTATTGCCGCAACAATCGGACCTGATGACATATAACTGACAAGGTCGTTGTAAAACGGACGTTGACTGTGAACGGCGTAAAACTTTCCGGCCGCTTCATTACTCAGTCTTGTATACTTCATGGCAATGACGCGAAATCCTGCTTCGTTTATTTTTTGAAGAATAGCTCCGATGTTATTTGCAGCCGTTGCATCCGGCTTGATCATGGTGAAAGTTCTGTTACCTGACATATTAAAGTAGTTGTAAACGCCGGCAAAAGTAAGCGCTTTCTCTTAAATAACGCAGGCCGCAGAATTATTTAACGGAAGCTTATTTCTTTGAAGCAAAGTTCTGAATGGCTGCAACCAGCCTGTCGAGATCATTAAGCGTGGTATAAACGTTTGGAGTTACCCTAATGCCGCTGATCTTTTCATGCTCAATCGGAACAACATGAATACCATGCTTTTTAAGAAATTCAGTTTCAATTTCCGCTGGTTTCTTGCCGCTGATTGAAAAAACGGCAAGGGCACCGCTGAAATCCTTTGATTCAGGGGTGTGTATCTTCACGCCCGGAATGTTTTTCGCCCTGCTTGTCCAGTATTGTTTTAAAAAGTACAGCCGTTCGAATTTGCGCTTGCTTCCGATGCCGTTGTGAAAGTCAATCGAACGGCCGGTGGCAAGTTCTGCCGGAACAGAGCGAGTTCCAAGATTTTCAAATTTACGGATATCATCACTCTCGGGTTTTTCAGTCGGAAACATGGGATATACCGATGCGATTTTTTCTTTTCTGATATACAGTAAACCATTGTTCTACCCAAACCAGTTTAATGCCGTCGCGCTTTTCTCTGAGCATCAGGGCGTTTCGCATGCTGGGATAGTCATATCTGCTCAACACCACTTCATCACCATTTTTCAGGTCAAGACCAAAAATAACAGTTTCAATGGCTTCTGTTGCGTTACGATTGGTGGCAATCTCCTCAGGAGAGCAGCCTGCAATTTCAGCCAGGGATGTCCGCATGGCTTCTCTGCCCTCGTTCAAAACCCTCCACATATAATAAGTTGGTGCTTCATTGCATAACCTGTTGTAATGCTCCAACGTTTCCTGAACTATTTTAGGTTGCGGAGATACACAACCATTGTTAAGGTTTATGATATTGGGCGAAACGGAGTAAGCCCGCTGAATGGCAAACCAGAAGTCTTCGTCAGTGGCCACATCAGTCAGGTGTCTTGAAGCGAAAAAAAACTGTCAAGTTCAGCAGCTTCAGCAGAATTTCAGTAGGATAGAATGGGAGCAGCAGCAGCCGTAACGCCAAGGTATCTTAAAAATGAACGACGATTTTGCATCTTTTTTTCTGTGAAATTCTAAAAATATTTTGAATTAACAAGTGCTTTAATTCAATTACCGGACGCTGAAGAAATTTATTTCTGATTCGGTTTACCTTTGCCATAAGATTTCGGCCACTGATGAGGATAAAAGTAAAACTACTAGCGCTTTCTTATTTTTTTTCATGGTGCAGCATAAATGCCCAGGGATCATTCAGCATTGGGTTGCTCAAATACAATGGTGGCGGTGACTGGTATGCGAATCCTACCTCATTGCCCAACCTGATTAAATTTTGCAACAGTAATCTGGGGATGACTATTGATCCGCAGCCGGTAGTAATTGATGCAGGTAACCTTGAAATTTTCCAGCTGCCTTTTCTGCACATGACAGGCCATGGTAACGTTGTTTTTTCTGCCTCAGAAATTGAAAACCTTAGAAATTATCTGATGGGTGGTGGGTTTTTGCATATTGATGATAATTACGGGATGGATCCATTTATCAGACCCCAGTTGAAAAGGCTTTTCCCTGAGCTTGAACTGATGGAAATCCCCGCGTCTCATCCCATTTTTCATCAGAAATTTGATTTCCCAGGCGGTTTGCCTAAAATCCATGAACATGATGGTAAGCCTTCGCAGGCGTTGGGATTATTTTCAAATGGCAGACTAATGCTGCTTTATACCTTCGAATGTGACCTGGGCGATGGTTGGGAAGACCCTGCTGTGCACAAGGATTCGGAAGCCACCAGACAGAAGGCATTACGCATGGGTGCCAATCTTATCCAGTATGTAATGATGGCCTCCGATCCAATTAAACGTTAGCCTTCGGGTTGATTATTTTCCAAGGCGGGATTGAATGTCCAAGGCAAGTTTACTGACATCTGCATCCAGCCCATCGAACCACCAGGAAATCTTTTTAAAATAGGGTTCCCTTTGCTCCCATAGTTCTGATAAGCGGTTGGCATTACCCTGGAGTAAAGGACGGTCATCAACTCCCTTTGATTGATTAAGTCTTTGCTCAAGCCCTTTGAGGGGTACATGCAGAAAAATGCAAACCCCGTTTTGTTGCATCCAATCAAGGTTTTCTTCAAAGCAGGGCGTTCCGCCGCCACAGGCAACCACAAGGTTCCCATTCAGGTCAAGTGCACGTAACTGATTGGCTTCTTCTTTTCTGAAAGCCGGTTCACCTGAATTTTTAAGCCATTCTGCCGGACTTCTACCACTTTTCCGCAAAATTTCTTCGTCAAGGTCCGTAAAACGCCAGCCTAATTTTCCAGCTAATTTTTTGCCCAATGTAGATTTTCCGCTACCGGGCATGCCGCAAAGAAAAACAGTGTTTCCCATTCATCAGCTTTTTATTACATTTGCAAACTGAAAGCCCAGGTGGTGAAATTGGTAGACACGCTACTTTGAGGGGGTAGTGACCATCGGTTGTGCAAGTTCGAGTCTTGTCCTGGGCACCTGAAGCCGGAATATTTATTCCGGCTTTTTCTTTTTGTACCGGTCATTCAATTCTTTCAGCACTTCGGCTGTAATGTCGAGCGCCTGATCGGCATACCATACATTGGCGCCCTGCTTATAGGAGATAATGTAGGAGAGTTGATTGTTTTCAGCGTATTCCTTCAGATAGGCTTCAATTTCTTTGGCTATTCTTTCGTTTACTTCGGTTTCAGCCTTTGCCAGTTCACCGGTAAGGGTCTGTTCCATCATCATCAGCTCCTGCTGCTGACGGTAGAGTTTTTCCTGCCTTTGTTCCTTCTCAGTGATAGTAAGGAACTGAGCCCTTTGCTGAAATTCAGCTGCATCTTTTTCAAAGGCCCGCTGGCTGGCAGCAAACTTGTCTTCTGCGGCTTTCATTTTTGTGTCAAGCAATGTTTTCTCCTGTTTGAACATTTCATAATTTGCAGTAATACTGTCGGAATAGAAAAATGCAATACGCAGGTTTGTTGCTCCTCCTGAATGAACAGGAAGACTTTTCTTAGCGCCTGAAGCATTCTTGCCATTTACATAAAGTGCAAAGAGTGTGACTACCGCGATGGTGAGCAGAACATTGAAGATTAGCTGAAGATTTTTCATAACGATTGGATGGTTGCGAAAATACGTGATTATCATATAAGAGCACGCGGCACATGTCAGATAGGTTGTGCCCTATACCGGGAAAAAGAAAAAGCCCCTGATAATCAGGGGCTTTTTCAGGAAATCTTTAATGTCCTTCGTCTTTTTCATCTGCACCGAGCGGAACCGTCTGTGGCACATAATCGTCGCTGTAACCAGGTTTGCTGTAGTCATAAGCCCAGCGGTGTACTTCCGGAATGGCACCCGGCCAGTTCCCATGCACGTGCTCAACAGGAGCTGTCCATTCGAGTGTGTTTGAATGCCATGGGTTCTGAGGACTTTTTTGGCCTCTGAAAATAGAATAGAAGAAGTTGAACAGGAAAATTACCTGAGCCACTGCAGCTAAAATCGCAAACCAGGTAACCATAACATTTATATCCACCAGATCATTGAAGATCGGGAATTCTGTATTTGTGTAATAGCGACGCGGAACACCGGCCAAACCTAAAAAGTGCATCGGGAAAAACACACCGTAGGCACCAGCGAATGTGAGCCAGAAATGAACATAGCCCATTTTTTTGTTCATCATTTTACCGAACATCCGCGGAAACCAATGGTAAACACCAGAGAACATTCCGAAGATAGCAGCTGATCCCATTACAAGATGGAAGTGAGCAACAACAAAATAGGTGTCATGCACATTGATATCAAGAGCTGAGTCACCAAGAATAATCCCGGTTACACCTCCCGTAATGAAGAAAGATACAAGTCCAATCGCGAACAACATGGCAGGACTAAAACGAATGTTTCCTTTCCAGAGTGTGGTGATGTAGTTAAATACCTTTACTGCTGATGGAATGGCTACCAACAGCGTGGTAAATACGAATACAGAACCAAGAAATGGATTCATCCCGGTAATGAACATGTGGTGACCCCAAACAATAAATGAAAGGAAAGCAATGCCGAGTATAGATGCAATCATGGCGCGGTAACCGAAAATCGGCTTACGGGCATTGGTTGCAATTACCTCCGAAGTGATTCCAAGTGCAGGAAGCAGAACGATGTAAACTTCAGGGTGCCCCAGAAACCAGAAGAGGTGCTCATAAAGAATCGGGCTGCCGCCATTGCGCTCAAGTGCCTGACCACCGATATAGATATCGCTCAGGTAGAAGCTTGTTCCAAAACTGCGGTCGAAAATTAATAGCAGTGCAGCAGCAAGTAATACAGGGAATGACAATACACCTAATATGGCTGTGATTAAAAATGCCCAGATGGTGAGCGGTAACCGCGTCATTGACATTCCTTTGGTGCGCAGGTTGATGACAGTAACAATGTAATTGAGACTACCCAGCAGTGAAGAAACAATAAACAAGGCCATACTCACCAACCACATCGTCATTCCAAGACCGGAACCCGGCATGGCCTGCGGTAAGGCACTTAACGGCGGGTAAACTGTCCAGCCACCTGAGGCAGGACCAGCTTCAATGAACAGTGAAAAAAACATCACCAGGCTAGACGCCA
>JBIICM010000153.1:0-6075 GCA_044238875.1 Flavobacteriales bacterium
GATTCAGGCCTTACACCATCGTTCACAGAGATATGCTGGAGAAAGCCACGGCCATGTTTATGCAGGAGCCAGCCGTTAATCCCGACAGAACGCTCATTATCAGTGAATTGTCGCTAAACGCATTGATAGATGCAAACGGAGACATACTGGATGAAGATTTTCTTGACCGGGTAAATGTGCTTTGCTCACTGGGGCACACCGTAATGATCACCCACTTTCTCGATTACTGGTATCTCATGCCCTATCTGATAAAAATGAACCGGGGACAAAAAATTGCATTTGTTCTGAGCGTGCGGAACATTGAACGGATTTTTGATACAAGTCAGTATCCCGGTTTACCCGGTGGTTTACTTGAAGTAATGAGCATGTTGTTTGGACGAAATATTCAGGCTTACGCCTATCCTGCCCTGAATCGGACAACCGGTGCCCTGATCCGCATGCATAACCTAGGTATTGATGACAATCAGCGGGCTTTGCTACAGTATCTTTTAGAAAACAATAAAATCAGAGAAATCAGGGAAGCCGATCCGGAGCTGCTGCAAATTGATGCCGATCAGCTGCTTGAAATGATACAACAAAACAGCACCGGCTGGGAAAAGCAGGTGCCTGAAGGCACGGCTGATCTCATCAGGAAAAATGCCCTTTTCGGATACCAGCGGCCCGCTGCCGGCTCCGGAGAATAATTATGCAGGTTACCTTATGCTGAATAGCATACATTTGTGACGCTTTAAATAGAAAATCACGCTTGTAAGTTATTGATCATGGAGTTTAAAAATTTCGGGTTTTCACCGGCATTAATGGAAGGGTTGGAGGCCATGAACTTCAGGGTGCCAACACCTGTGCAGAACGAAGCTATCCCGCTGATTTTAAAGGGGCGTGATCTGATAGCGAGCGCCCAAACCGGCACGGGAAAAACAGCGGCCTTTTTACTCCCGCTGCTTGAATTGAATCTGCGCGAAAATCCTCAACATATCAACACCCTGATTATTGTGCCCACCCGTGAGCTTGGTTTACAGATTGATCAGGCATTACAAGGCTTCAGTTATTTCATTGACCTGAGTTCGATGGCCATTTATGGTGGCGGCGACGGAATAGGCTTTGAACAGCAAATGCGCGCACTGAAGCAGGGCTGTGATATTGTTATTGCTACCCCGGGAAAGTTATTGTCGCACCTGAATATGGGTTATGTTAACCTACAATCGGTGAAGCACCTGGTGCTTGATGAGGTTGACAGGATGCTCGACATGGGTTTTATTGACGATATCAGCAAAATCATAAAGTTTCTTCCTGAAAAAAGACAAACCCTCTTTTTTTCGGCTACCATGCCGCCCCGAATCCGGCAGCTGGCTTTGAAACTGCTGAAAGAACCGGCAGAGATCAACATAGCGATTTCGAAGCCGGCTGAGGGTATTCTTCAGCAAGCTTATAATGTTTACGACAACCAAAAGCTTCCGCTTCTTGAACAACTGTTTCGTGAACAGAATCCGCGTAGCGCAATTTTATTTGCCGGAAGAAAAGAAAAAGTTAAAGAGGTTGAACGTGCGCTGCGCAAGCTGCACCTCAATGTGGCCGCAATTCATTCTGATCTTGACCAGACGCGCAGAGAGGAAGTGCTGCTTGGCTTCAGAAACAGAAAAATCAGCATACTGGTAGCAACTGACATTGTATCCCGCGGAATTGATGTGGAAGGCATAGAACTGGTGGTGAATTACGATGTTCCGCCTGATCCGGAAGATTATGTGCACCGTATTGGCCGCACAGCTCGTGCCGAATCAAAAGGACATGCCATTACGCTGATCAACGAACAGGATCAGAAAAAATTCGGGCGAATTGAAAAACTGATTGAGCGGGAAGTCGAAAAAATACCCCTGCCCGGAGGGTTTGAGCCCGGGCCTTTATATGAACCGGAAAAAAAACGCGCCCCATTCCAGGGAAAAAATCCTCCCGGAAAAAAACCATTCCGCGGAAACAAAAATGGCAGAAAGGGAAATTCGGCACACCAATCAGTAAGAAAGCCGCCTTCTTCAAAGGATTAACCCTTTAAATTCTTATGGTTGGTTATTTGAAAAAGGGGTTTTGATAAACAAATACCCCCTTTTGATCAGTCATCAATTCGTGAATTGGTAATCGCTCTATTTTAGCGGGGCTCCAGCCTCAATTTCAGATGTTGTTAACCTTATCTCCGAAAAAAAATATCCTGTTAAAAAATCTTTCACTGATACTCGCGTTCACCTGCGTAGTTTTCACCAAGGGAGATCTTCATGCTCAAACCAATACCTGTGTTGAAATAGAAAGCATTCTGGTTGATGCCTGCGTACCTTTGACCGGAGTAGAAAAAGACAACGAAATGATGCGGTTCCTGATCGGCCCCAACCCGCAGAACATAGCGACCATGGGGGTCACGTTCGGTTTTGGCCAGCCCTTTACCGGAATTGCGAATCCCAATTCAACCACTGCCGCAAAGGTTGCAGCGCTCAATGCCACCATACAGTCCTGTGGCTTTCTCAGAGAACCTGTGAACGGCATCCTGCCGGCCAATTCAAAGGTTTTATTCATTACAAGCGTCAATGTGGAAGTCAACTCGAATCCTTTCACGAACCTTTCGGATACCCTTTACGTCGTTTTTCAAAATCCCAACAGTTCTTCCAACGCCTTTTTTATCAACTATGCCGCTTCCGGCACAACGATAGCCCCTGACCTTCAAACCACCACCATCACTTTCGGGCCGGGCTGCCAGGATCAGGTAACCTATAACCGTACGCAGCTGATCCGTCAGAACGGCACGATCGGTGCTCAGGATGGAGCAAAAGTTAATTTTAACTTCCAGGGGACTGCAACCTATATCAACAATGGTTGTCAGGCGCCTTTCGAACCGCTTTCCGCAGCCTGGAATCCACCCGCTTCTATCTGCCAGACTGCTGCTCCGCTTAACCTGAGCAACCTTATTACCGGCAGTTCAGGTGGCACGTTCAGCGGATCAGGAATCAATGGCAATACTTTCAATCCTGCCGGTCTCTCAGGGCTGATTGCTATCACCTATCAGGTAAAGCGCGGCAACTGTACCGAACAGGAAACAAAAAACATTCAGGTAGTTCCCCTTGCTTCAGCAGCCTGGAACCTGCCTGCAGCGATTTGTGCCGGTGATCAGCCGTTAAATCTTGCAGATTTGGTAACCGGCACACCCGGCGGTACCTTCAGCGGCACCGGAGTAAATGGAAACACTTTCAGTCCTGCACTGCTTGACGGTCCGGTGCAGATTACCTATTCAGCTGGCGCTCCGGGATGCGGAGATCAGCAAACAAAAACAATTCAGGTAACCAATGTGCCCAAGCCCGTTGTGGCTGGTAATCAGCCCTGGTGTGCCGATGCTCAAGCACCCTCACTGCAGGTTACAAATGCCGGAAATGCCGCTGTGAACTGGTATGCCGATCAGAATTTAAATAATCTGCTTGCTAGCGGGGCCTCTTTTGAACCCACCGTTAGCCAGAACACTAAAATTTATGTAACCAACAGCCTGAACAATTGCAAATCTGAAGCACTTGCTGTTGATTTGGTGATCAAACCTGTTCCCGCAATTCCGGCAGGTGATACCCTGATTTTTTATTGTGAAAACCAGGCTATCCCAACGCTGACCGTCAATGGCTCCGGTACCATTAAATGGTTCAGCGATCAGTTGCTGAATAATCAACTCGCTACCGGAAGTACTTTTCAGCCATCAGATACTTCAAATCACAATATTTGGGTCAACAATACTGTAGACGGTTGTGTATCTGGTGCACTTAATATCAGAATCAGAAAAATCGAATTGCAGCAGGTGAGTATTTCGCTTAGCGGCCCCCAACCACTTTGTAAGGGCGATTCGGTTATTCTCTTATCATCCTCTCCGATCAACAATACCTGGTCAACCGGTGAAACAAGCCAGCAAATTGTGGTGAAGGCTGAAGCCCTGATTACCCTGACCGTAAATAGTTCATGCGGTACAGGTGCTGATACGGTTCAGGTGGAAGCCAGGCCTGTTAGTGTCGAATTACAAGCAAGCACTGACTCATCTGAGGTGCCATTTGAGCTTGTGCTCAGCGGAAGTTCAATCAACGAAGACTCCTGCACATGGTTCCGAAACGGGCAGGTGTTCAGCTACAATTCAGGAGTACCTTTAAATATTACGGAAGCAGGAAATTACTCATTTAAACTTCTGTGTAAAAACGCAGCAGGGTGTTTTTCATCCGACAGCGTAACGGTACTGGCCACCAACAATAAAATTGTGCTTGTGATTCCAAATGTATTTACCCCTGATGGTGATGGGATCAATGATTTGTTTAAATTCGAGCTCAGTGGCTATGAAAAGATTGATGGCGTGATTTTTAACCGCTGGGGAAAGAAGATTTTTGAATGGAGCGGATTGCAGCCCGACTGGGATGGATTTGCCAACGGCAACGATGTGCCGCAGGGTACTTACTTTTATGTAGTGAACGGAACTGATATATCAGGAAATGTATTTAAACAAAACGGCACGGTTACGCTTTTAAGAAAGTAATATATTTCCATGAGAAGTTTCATACTGACCTTAAGCGTATTTTGCTGCCTGAACGGACAGCTGAAAATCGCTGGCCAGACTACAAGTAATTGTCTTGAAATACAGCGCATCCTGGTGGATGCTTGTGCACCCCCTCCGATTGCAGGCAATTCCCAAGAATTCAGGAATGAGATGTTGCAGTTCCTAGTCGGACCCACTCCTTTGAACATCGCTACCATGTCAATAAACTTCGGCTATGGTCAGTTTTTTCAGGGCATCCGCACACCGGATGGCTTTACGGGTTCAAAGGTTGCGGCGCTGAATGCCAACGTTCAGGCCTGCGGTCGGCTGATTGAACCAGTTGGTGGAATCTTGCCGGCCAATTCAAAGGTTCTTTGGATTTCCAGCTATGACGTTAGCACAATCTCTAATTCATTTGCCGATCTGTCAGAAACGCTTTATGTGATCTTTCACAATTCAACTTTTTCCTCCGACGCCTACTTCATCAACTATGCTCCGTCAAACACCACTGCGGCACCCGACAACATAACAGTAAGGATTTCCTTCGGAGGAGCCTGCTTCGACCAAGTTACCTATAACCGTCCGTCCTTAATTACGCAGGCCGGTTTTCCAGGCTCCCAAGATGGCGCATCCGTACTTTTTGATTTCAACGGCACTCCAACCTATATCAACAGAGGTTGCCAGGCTCCCGTGCCGGTAGTCTCTGCCGAATGGACCTCCCCCGGCACGGTTTGCAGCAATGTCGCTCCAATTAACCTGGTGCCACTCGTTACCGGAACTGCGGGAGGAACATTCTCAGGTTCAGGGGTCAGCGGTAATGTTTTTAATCCATCGGGGCTTAGCGGATCTGTAAATATCACCTACACTGTTCCAGGTTCTGGCAGCTGCCCTCCTGCCACCCAGACCAGGACCATTACGGTAAACCCATTCCAGCAGGCCAGCTGGACGCCTCCCGCCAGTCCGGTGTGTCAGGGCACCACATTAAACCTTGCCCCCCTGATTACAGGTGCTTCAGGAGGCACCTGGAGCGGTCAGGGCGTTAGCGGAAGCACATTCAATTCATCGGGACTTTCGGGAAACATCAACATTACTTATTCACTCGGCTCAGGCACCTGCCAGTCGGTTTCAACTCAAGCTATTCAGGTAATTACAGCCGGTAATCCTGCATGGACGCCCCCCGCTTCTATCTGCAACAATGCACCTCCCATTGAACTTAGCAGCACTGTTACCGGCAATTCCGGAGGTGCATGGACAGGGCAGGGGGTTAGTTCGGGCGGTCAGTTCAATCCTTCCGGCTTAAACGGCAGTATTGCCATTACCTATACTGTTGGCACGGGTTCATGCACTGCTTTTTCTACTCAAAATATACAGGTGCTGCAGGGTGGTTCTGCAGCATGGACTGTACCGCCTTCCATTTGTTCAAATAATCCGCCGCTTGATCTCAACAACGCTGTTACTGGCACAAGTGGAGGTTCCTGGTCAGGCAGTGGCGTTACCTCAGGTGGAAGTTTCAATCCTTCGGGGTTAAACGGAACGATCGC
>JBIICM010000025.1:0-20138 GCA_044238875.1 Flavobacteriales bacterium
TTGGGTTTACCTGATCCCCCATTAATCCTGTTCGAACTAATCAGAAATTATGGTTTTTCAATGATAGATTGTGCGTCAATATGTGGTAATCTTACAAGAGCCGATGGACAGCAGTATTTAACTGATGCATGGATCCTCCGCCTCGAAAGGGATAAGATTTTCATTATCAGCAATTTAAACGAAGAAAACAACCAGCTTCCGGAACTACTTCTGACGGAAGTGGCTGAAATGCCTGAAATCATTGGTGAAATACCGAAAACACAGGCCTATATTGACCTGGAAAAAGCGGGCAGGAATCTGCACCTCAGAAAGTGGCAAAAGGGCGATTATTTCTATCCTAAAGGCATGAAAGGCAAGAAACTGATCAGCGATTTTTTCAATGAACAAAAGATCCCCTTTCACCGGAGAGCCGAACAATATTTACTGATGCGCGGTGATGATGTGGTTTGGGTAGTAAACTTCAGGATTGACAGGCGCTTTGCTGCCGATATTAACACCCGGGCAATTTTATTGGCAAGCATCCGCTAAAACGGGCGTAAAGCATGTTCTGGTAACCGATTAACAGTGTGTGCGTAATAGACTATTAAAACAAAAATCTACTACCATGCAACGCAATTTTCCCCTCATTGAAAAAGAAGCGCTCCGTAAGATGGTTTTTCCGGCAGAAGAAGTGCTCAAAACCTCTGATGCAGCCAAAGAACGGCGTCGTTTAATTGAAAGAGCTACCATTCTCAGTAACCTTTACCATAATAAGGTCAAAATTGTTTTCGAAGACCGTGACGGTTCAAAAGCCTTAGATACTACCATTTGGGCTACAACCGATCACGCCATCATGCTAAAGGGCGGCGTGGTTATACCCATACACCGCATTCACTCGATTGATCTGCTTTGATCAAATAAAATTAGCTTAACTTTATGCCGTTAAAAGTTCTAACGGCATAATTATGAAAAGCTCAATTGTTATTGGGGTAATTCTTTTTCTTTTACTCGTCATTTTTGGTGTTGGAGGGTGCTCTTACAACAGTATGGTTGATAAGGAAGAGAAAGTGAGGTCTCAATGGGCACAGGTTGAAAATGCTTACCAAAGGCGATCTGATCTGATTCCCAATCTTGTAAACACTGTAAAAGGTGCGGCAAATTTTGAAAAGGAAACCCTGACAGCTGTTATGCAGGCAAGAGCTTCAGCCACACAGGTTAAACTCAATGCAGATAATCTTACTGACGAAAATCTGAAAACTTTTCAGCAGGCACAGGCCAATGTTTCAAGTGCCCTTAGCCGACTATTGGTAAGCGTTGAAGCCTATCCTGACCTGAAGGCCAACCAGAATTTCAGGGCATTGCAGGATGAACTATCCGGCACGGAAAACAGGATTTCAGTGGAGCGAAAAAGGTTTAACGAGCTTGTGCAGGAATACAACAAACAAGTCAGATCATTTCCGGCAAACCTGATGGCAGGTATGTTCGGCTTCACTCAAAAAGCTTATTTCGAATCAAAGGAAGGTGCGGACAAACCGCCTGAAGTAAATTTCCAATAAAACATCATGCGTGGAAAAAAGCCTATTTGGCTTTCGGCAGAAGAAGAGCAGGAAATCCTTGATTGCATTCGGGTAGCGGAGCAGACAACATCAGGAGAAATCAGGGTACATCTTGAATCCATGTGTAAGACTGTCGATCCGCTTGACAGGGCTGCGCAGATTTTTTACAGGCTGGGGATGGAAAAAACACAGCACAGAAATGGGATTTTGCTGTATCTTTCTGTTGATGATCATAAAATTGCATTAATTGGCGATAGCGGAATAAACCGGTATGCATGTAATCCCTTTTGGGAAAACACCTGCCGGGAAACAACTGAGTGCCTCAGAAATTCAGGCCTGTGCAAAGGCATCTGCCTTGCCATTCGAGCATGTGCTGTTATACTGGCGCAACACTTCCCAAAAAACGATGAAGATACTGACGAGCTGCCCAATGACATCTCCATTTCAAATTAATAAGCAGTTCAGGTTTTTTATTTGGGCGTGGCTCTTGGTTTTGCCTTTATGGCTGCCTTCTCAAAATTTTCCTCCCAAGCCCAGCCCTGCAAGGCTGGTCAATGATTTTGCCGGACTACTTTCGCAGGATCAGGTTCAGCAGCTTGAGTCAAAACTGGTCGCATTTGATGATAGCACATCCACACAGATTGCCGTTGTAATTATGCAAGAAACTGGCGGTTACCCGGCCAGTCAGTTTGCGCCCGAACTGCTTCATAAATGGGGTATTGGTCAAAAAGGTAAAGACAATGGTATATTAATTTTTGTCAATCTCTCTGAACGGGAGATGTTCATTGCAACCGGTTACGGAATCGAGGAATTTGTAACAGATGCCAGAGCAGGTGATGTGATTGAGCAGGATCTCAGACCTTATTTCCGAAACGAAAAATATTATGAGGGGCTGGATGCCGCCACCACGCATCTCATGGAGATGGTAAAGGGTACTTTTAAGGCAGAAAAGCGATCTAAAAAACCAGGCAAAGGGTTATCTTTAATTTTTTTGGTACTGATTATCATTGCGGTTATCATTTTATCAAAACTCAAGGGCGGTGGCGGCGGATTTTACCGAACCTTCGGTGGGCCCGGCGGGGGTGGCTATTTCCCGGGTCATTTCGGTCGGGGCGGTGGCGGTTTCGGTGGTTTCGGTGGCAGTGGCGGTGGTTTCGGTGGTTTCGGCGGCGGCGGCGGCGGCGGCGGTGGTGCAGGAGGAAGATGGTAACCTTTTTTGAAATGGCACGAATATGGTTATCAGAAATTTACTTAGGTTTGAACATTCGATAACACATGAACAGGTTTTTCATCACGCTAATAATTTCAATGCAGGCATTGTCTCTGACATTGGCAGCCCAAAGCAATAAAAGCGAAGATTTTTATGATGGTTGGGCCTTTACTAAAAAAGGAGATACACTCAGGGGTAAAATTTGCTATCAAAATAGCCGAACAGGTGAGATTTTTCAGCAAGACAAGAAAATAATAATCATTGATAGCAGCGGCACCAAAAAGAGATATGGAAGTGATAAACTGGTTTCATTCTCCTGCAATGGTCATTTTTTTGAGTTCATCTCGCTGGATCCTAATGTGCCTCCCTTTATGATGGAAAGAATTATTGGAGGTGATGCGCTGATGTATAAAGTCTGGTTTAAAGATGAAATGAACTCAAGCTCTCAAAAAATCGCTTATGAAGAGGTGATTTTTATCAGACGAAAAGAGGAAAGTCAGTACACAGAGGTGGTTGAGAAAGGTTTCAAAAAAACCATGAAAGAGTTTTTCGCTGGCGACGAGAAAATACTTGAGTTGATTAAAACAAATAACTGGGGTATCTCCGATCTGGATAAAATCATTACCGCTTACAACAATATGCAGTAACCGTAGGAAGCCAGAAACCCTGCTCTATTTAGCTCGTTTTTTATTTCTGCGCTGATTTGGTTAGGTTTGCGGCTTTAAGACATTAACATTTTCCGTTGCAGGTACATCATGATTATACCGGATTTCCGAGGTTGAAATATCCGGTGGTTACAACCGGTACGTTTGATGGGGTACATCTTGGTCACCAAACTATTATTCAGCGACTTACCGAACTGGCAAGATTGAAAAACGGACAATCGGTGGTGCTGACCTTTGACCCTCACCCACGGCTTGTTTTGAAAACAGGAATTGCTGATAAAATTGAATTACTGAGTACGCTTGATGAGAGAATCAGTCAGATAAGTCAGTTGGGGGTAGACCACCTTGTTGTAATCAGATTTGACCTGGATTTTTCAAAAATGAGTTCTGAGGCTTTTATCCGCAATATACTTGTGCATCATATCGGCACCCAAATGCTGGTGATTGGTTATGACCATCATTTTGGCAATAACAGGGAAGGTTCATTTAAGTCGCTGAGAAATAACGGGAGTACTTATGGTTTCGAGGTGGAAGAGATACCTGCAAAAGATGTTGACCAGATCGCCATTAGTTCAACCCGCATCAGGAAAGCACTTTTGTCGGGTGATATTGAAACCGCAAATGAATACCTTGGCCGCCCCTATGAATTTTCAGGCAGGGTAATTGCCGGCGATCAAAGAGGGCGTAAAATCGGCTTCCCAACGGCTAATCTGGAAATTTCGGGGGAAAGAAAACTAATTCCCGCTAATGGTGTTTATGCTGTTAAGGTAAAAATCGCTGGCAAAGAGGGCCTTCACCCAGGTATGCTGAATATTGGTATTCGGCCAACTGTTTCATATGATGGGGCGAGAACTGCGGAGGTTCATCTGATCAATAGGGATGAAAACCTGTATGGCGAGGTTCTTCAGATTCTCCTTTACGGGCGTATCAGGGATGAAAAAAAATTTGAAAACATAGCGGTCCTTGGATCACAACTCGAACATGACCGACAGAGGGTTTTGCAATTGTTTTCGGCATGACAATATGCACCGGCTGCGCATTTTAATTCCTGTTTTTCTACTGACTCCCCTACTTATAATTTGTCAGCAATTGCAGGCTCAACCTGAATTTAAGGCAGAAGGAAAACTGTATAAGCGTGTTGACGATGCGCTCATGCAACCCGATTCTGTGCAGCGACTTCGTCTGAGGCGCAAACGTTACAAAAATATTCCACCTGAAATTTTCAGCCTGAAGAACTTAAGGGAACTTGATCTGAGTGGCAACAGACTTAACGCTATTCCGTCAGAATTATATCAGCTCCGGCACCTCGAGATTCTTCGCCTCACCCGCAATAAAATAAAAAAGATTGCTCCCGGTTTACCGGCACTTGAAAAGCTCAGGCACATAGATTTGGGCATGAATCCTGTTGCAGAATTGCCCGCCGAAACAGGAAAACTGAAGCAACTGGAATATTTACAGATCTGGGGCACCGAAATTACCCGCCTGCCTGAAGAACTTGAAGGGTTAAAAAATTTATACTGGCTTGATATGCGGAATATTCTGCTTACCGATGATGAAAAGGAGGATATTTATAAACTTCTGCCCCGTACCAAAATTTTCTTTTCAGAAGGCTGCAATTGCAGCAAATAATCAGGCAGCCATAAGGCTCGCAAGTTTCAGTTTATCGAAGCGGACAGCAGCATATTCTTTTGTAATCGATATTTTCTCCGGATTCTTTTGACCCGGTAACTCAAACATCATTTCATTCATAATTGCTTCGCAGATTGAACGTAACCCCCTCGCCCCCAGTTTAAATTCAATGGCTTTTTCAACTATAAAGTCAAGCGCATCATCTTCAAAGTTCACATTGATACCATCCATTAACAGTAATTTCTGATACTGTTTTACCAAGGCGTTTTTAGGTTCGGTAAGAATTCTTTTTAGTGCATCGGTATTGAGCGGATCAAGGTGGGTGAGCACGGGCAGACGACCGATCAGCTCAGGGATGAGTCCGTAACTCTTTAAATCCTGAGGACTGATATAACGCAACAAATTTGATTTGTCAATGTCAACACCAGCTTTGGAAGCTGCGTATCCGATGGTTTTGGTCTGAATTCTTCTGGCAATTTTCTTTTCTATTCCATCAAAGGCCCCACCGCAGATAAACAGAATATTTCTGGTATCAAGCAAAATCATTTTCTGTTCAGGATGTTTCCGGCCTCCCGCCGGAGGTACGCTTACCACCGCCCCCTCAAGCAATTTGAGAAGCCCCTGCTGCACGCCTTCACCTGATACATCCCTGGTAATGGAGGGGTTATCGCTTTTACGTGCAATTTTATCCACCTCATCAATAAACACAATACCTCTTTGAGCCGCTTCAACATTGTAATCGGCGGCCTGCAACAATCGGGCAAGGATACTTTCAACATCCTCACCAACATAGCCTGCTTCAGTTAAAACAGTGGCATCGGCAATGCAGAAGGGAACATTCAGGATACGTGAAATGGTTTTTGCAAGGAGGGTTTTACCGGTGCCGGTTTCGCCCACCATGATGATGTTTGATTTTTCAATCTCTACATCATCTTCCTTGTTAACCTGCTTTTGATTGAGCCGTTTATAATGATTGTAAACGGCTACCGAAAGCACTTTTTTTGCCTCGTCCTGCCCGATTACATATTCATCAAGATGGCGCTTGATGTCAGCGGGCTTAAGTAATTTAAACTCTGCCCTGGCCCCCGGCACCTTTTTTCGTTCAGTTACCTCCTCACTTACAATCAGGTGCGCCTGGTTAACACAAACATCGCAGATAAAAGCATCGAGCCCGGCAATAAGGATGGCCGTCTCCTTTTTACTGCGACCGCAAAAAGAGCATTTTTCCTTAATTTTTTCCATCAGGAGTTTTTGGCATTCCGTGTAAGAACTTCATCTATCATCCCATAATCCTTGGCCTCTCTTGCCGTCATCCAATAGTCACGGTCACCATCTTTTTCAACCCTGTCAAACGGCTGGCCTGAATGAGATGAAATTATTTCATAGAGTTCTTTCTTCAGCTTTTGAATTTCGCGTGCTGTAATTTCTATGTCTGACGCTTGTCCCTGCGCGCCGCCCATGGGCTGGTGAATCATTACCCTTGAGTGTTTGAGGCATGTGCGCTTGTTCTTTGTTCCGGCACATAACAGCACGGCACCCATTGATGCCGCCATACCTGTACAGATAGTGGCCACATCCGGACTGATATACTGCATGGTATCATAAATACCAAGACCGGCATATACTGAACCCCCAGGCGTATTCATATAAATCTGAATATCTTTCTTTGCATCTACCGACTCAAGAAATAGCAGCTGTGCCTGAACAATATTGGCAACGTAATCATTGATACCCACCCCAAGGAAGATGATCCTGTCCATCATAAGGCGTGAGAACACATCCATCTGTGCTACATTCAGCTGACGCTCCTCGATGATGGTCGGTGAAATGTAATCGGCTGTTACGGAGGTGTAATTATGCAGGGTTGCTGAACTTATTCCGCGATGTTTTACAGCGTATTTCTTGAATTCTTCTTGGTTAAACATGTTATTTGACACTTTTTATGGTTTGAGTTTGATCAGACAATGCGTCTGCAAAGTTAGTTTTTCATCTATCATGCCAGATAAAAATCGCGACAAATTGTCGGTTGAACCGAATCGGTGTAAAGTTTTTAAAATGATTTCGTCAGGAAAATGCGAAATAGAGAAAGATTTCAACAAATAAATGGTTAAATTAAAGTCAATTGACTAATTTCGCAACAAAATTCAAAAAAACATGGAAAACAATTTAGCAGTGGATAAGTACATCCCCTACAAAGTAAAAGATATTTCCCTGGCTGCCTGGGGTCGCAAGGAAATTTTGTTAGCCGAAGCCGAAATGCCGGGTCTCATGGCACTGCGCGAAGAATTTGGTCAATCAAAGCCGCTTCAGGGGGCCAGAGTTGCCGGCTGTCTGCACATGACCATCCAGACTGCAGTACTCATTGAAACCTTGGTGGCACTTGGGGCAGAGGTTACATGGTCATCATGCAATATTTTCAGCACACAGGATCATGCGGCAGCGGCCATAGCAGCAGCGGGCATTCCAGTTTATGCATGGAAAGGAATGACAGCGGAAGAGTTTGACTGGTGCATCGAGCAGACTTTATTCTTTGGAGCTGACAGAAAGCCCCTGAATATGATTCTTGATGATGGTGGAGATCTTACCAATATGGTACTCGACAAATACCCTGAACTTGTTGCAGAGATTAAGGGTCTTTCAGAAGAAACCACAACTGGTGTTCATCGCCTCTATGAGCGGATGAAAAAAGGCACGCTTCCCATGCCTGCCATAAATATCAATGACTCTGTAACAAAATCGAAGTTCGACAATAAATATGGTTGCCGTGAATCGCTGGTTGATGCGATCAGAAGAGCTACCGATGTAATGATGGCTGGTAAGGTGGCCGTAGTGGCCGGCTTTGGTGATGTTGGAAAAGGTTCTGCTGATTCATTGCGCAATGCAGGAGTTCGGGTGATTGTAACCGAAATCGATCCAATTTGCGCGCTTCAGGCTGCTATGGAAGGATACGAGGTGAAGAAAATGGATCAGGCAGTAAAAGAAGCCGATATCATTGTAACAGCAACCGGAAACAAGGATATTGTTACCGGACGCCATTTTAAGACAATGAAGGACAAAGCGATTGTATGTAACATCGGGCATTTTGATACCGAAATTGATATGGCCTGGTTGAATAACAATTATGGGTCAACCAAAGATGTGATCAAACCACAGGTTGATAAATATACCATTGATGGCAAGGATTTGATTGTTTTAGCTGAAGGCCGTCTGGTAAATTTAGGCTGTGCAACGGGTCACCCCAGTTTTGTAATGTCAAATTCATTCACCAATCAGGTTCTTGCCCAGCTTGAATTGTGGACCAACAGAGCTGCTTATGAAAACAAAGTTTACACGCTTCCCAAGCACCTTGACGAAAAAGTTGCCCGTTTGCATCTGGCTAAAATAGGCGTTGAACTTGATGAACTCAGCACTGATCAGGCAGAATACATCGGTGTTGATGTTAATGGTCCGTTTAAGCCCGAGTATTACAGGTATTAAGAACGGATTGCGGAAGTTAGCCTGAAGGACGAACGGTAACGAATAAAATTAAAGGTTACTGCCTAAACAGATCAACGCTTCCGTCTTAAAACTGACTTTTGATTAAGGCTGGTATGATAGAAATCATGCCGGCCTTTTTAATTGTAAACATGAAGGGTGAAAGGGTCTGAGAGACGCGCACTGTATTGTAATAAAGGGTTAATAGCCGGGCCATATAAAACAGAACCGTCAATGAGTGAAAATCCGGATGTACAGCACGCGCATTTTAGTATTACCGTAACTGAAGAATCAGGGCTAACCTTGCCGCAGGTTTGCTGCGGTTGCCAGGTGCAATGACGGTCAAAAGCAACATATTCTTCAAATGCCCTGTGGTAAACAATGATACCCCGTGACCCCGCATTCAGATAAAGCCATCCGCCTACACTGTTTAAACCCTGGCTTGACGGGCTGTTTAAAAGGATATATTGATCAACATTCACAAAAGGAATGCCCAGTTGCTGGTTGATATTGTCCTTTTTACAGGCCGAAAAAATAAGCGGCAACAGCACAAATGAATATCGTAGGATGAACATACCAGTTAATTGCACGATTTGGTTAACGAACATTCGCATGCTAAATTGCGGTATTTTTCGAAGTAAAATCATGGGCAGAACGCTGATTTCAATTTTGTTTGTTTTATTTCTGCTGCAGGCTGCAAATGCTCAGGAAAAGCCAAAATCAAGAACGCAGCAGAAGAAAGAATTGAAGAAGAAAAAAGAGGACCAGATTGAAAAGCGTAAAAAAAGGGAAAAAGAACTAATCAAGCGCCATATGGATATTCAGTCGAAGCAGACACGCAAACAGATGCGGAAGGCAAAGAGGGCATCTGATAAGCTGAACAGAAGAAAAAGGCGGTATTAATTTCAGGAAATCATAAAATACTGCTTGCAGTCTTCCCCCGAAAGTCAGAACGCACCCAAAAATATATGTTTTAAAATTTCAATATATCGAAATCTTGATATAATTTATTGATTTTGTGTTGGTTATAAAATTTATCGTTGTGTTTAGCAGGGATAACATTCTCTTTCTATCTTAGCCCGCTTAAAAATTTCACGGTTTCTAAATATTCCGTTAACATGGTAAGAAACATTTACCTATTCATTGCAATAGCCCTTTTAGCTCCGCTGAGCATACTGGCTCAAACAGGTGCGGGAACCCTCAAGGGTGTTATTAAAGATTCAAAAACCGGCGAGGCTATCCCCTTTGCGAATGTAGTTGTTGAACTTGGTGGTATTCAGGTTGGAACCGGTCAGTCGAATTTCAACGGTGAGTACCAGATTAAGCCGATTAATCCGGGCTCATATGTAGTAAAAAGTTCCTATGTCGGTTATAAGCCGGTTAAAACCACAGGTGTAATCATTTCGGCCGGTAAGATTACCGTCGTGGATGTGAAGATGGAATCCTCAGTGGTGGAGATGAAAGAATTTGAAGTGGTTGAATATGATGTACCACTGATTGAGGATTATCAGGGTAAAACCGTGACCAAAGAAGAAATTTATGCCCTTCCTACACGTAATATCAATTCTGTTGCCGCCACTACAGCCGGTGTAACTCAGCAGGATGAAGGTGATGGGGTTAACATTCGCGGTTCAAGGGGAGACGCTACCTTCTATTTCGTTGATGGGATCAAGGTGCGGGGCTCGGCCAATATTCCGCAACAGGGTATCGAGCAGATACAAATTATAACAGGAGGGCTGCCTGCCATGTACGGTGATGCTACGGGTGGGGTCATCAGTATTACTACACGCGGCCCCAGCCAGCAATTTCATGGTGGGATTGAAGGTGTGCGTTCTGTTGATGGTTACGGTTACAACCTTTTGGGATTCAACCTGACCGGCCCGATAGCATCAAAAAGAAATGCCGATGGTCAGAAAATTCCTTATATCGGATTTTTCTTTTCTTCTGAACTCTACAAAGATGCAGATCCTGATCCATCTGCAGTTGGTGTGACCAGATTAAAAAAAGATAAATTGGCCGAACTGGCCGCAAGACCACTGCGCCCGGGTCCGCTGGGTGTTGGTAAGGTATCAAACGCCTCCTATGTGAGGGCTTCTGATTTCGAAAATATTCGCAGAAGAGAAAACGCTGAGGTTCAGCGGGCAAGCTTTGCAGGAAAGATTGATATCAAAGTTAACAGCAATGTGAACCTTACCCTGGGCGGCACATTTGATTATGCTGACAACACAGGATGGAACTACAATAACAGTATGTTTAATCCTGAAGAAAATGGAAGAGGAATCAGTTCAACTAGCAGGGGTTATGTAAAATTCACCCAACGCTTCGGGGGGGCAGATCAGGAAAAGTCAGCCAATATCATTAAGAACTTCTACTACACGCTACAGGCTGATTATACCCGCAATACAGGCAGATCTTTTAATAACCGCCACCGAGATAACCTATTTGATTATGGTTATGTAGGCAAGTTCAAAACTTTCAAAGCGCCTGTATATGTATTCGGACTTGACTCCGTTAACGGTGTGCAGTATGCAGGCCTGAAGCTTTCAGCTTTTGCCGACACCCTTTTCTCCTTTCAGCGTAGTGAGCTCAATCCAAATACTGCTAATTACACCAGTCAATATTATGATTTCGCCGGTGGCGTGAGACAGGGTTTTTATCAAAATTTCACCCAGGTGCAGCAGGGAGGCGGTCTTCTGAACGGAGGTTTGCCACAAAGTGTTTACTCCCTTTACTCGAATACAGGGTCAACCTTTGGCGGATGGAGCAAATCATTGGCTGAGCAGTTCAGATTGGTTGGTAGCGCAGCTGCCGATATCAAGGGGCATGAAATAGGTTTCGGATTTGAATATGAGCAGCGCTTTGACCGCGGATACAGTGTTGCACCGATTGGTTTATGGACAATTATGCGGCAATTGGTTAACCGGCATATTGAACAGTTTGATCTAAAAAATCCGATTCTGGTATTTGACGAGAACGGTGTTTTCTCTGATACCATTAACTACAACCGCCTTTACAGCGCTTCTGACCAGACTTTTTTTGACAAGAACCTTCGCGAGAAGCTCGGTAAACCGATTGATGGTCTTGAATGGCTTGATGTTGACAACCTTGACCCATCAACTTTCTCGCTGAATATGTTCAGTCCTGATGAACTCCTAAATCAGGGTAATTCACTTGTATCCTATTTTGGATATGATGCATACGGCAATATGCTGAGGGGTAAGCGTTCTATTGAGGACTATGTTAATGCACGCGACCAGTATGGTAATTTTAAGCGTGAGGTTGGCGCTTTCAATCCCATTTACACTGCAGCCTATATTCAGGATAAATTTGCATTCAGGGATCTGATTTTCAATATTGGCTTGCGTGTTGATCGTTATGATGCCAATCAAAAAACATTAAAGGATCAGTATTCGCTTTATGAAACAAGAAAAGCCGGCGAATTTCAGTATTCTGATTCAAAACCTCGTCCGACAAGTATTGGTGATGATTACGTAGTATATGTCAAAGATGAGAAAAACACCAACCTCTCAAATATTGATAATATTGTGGGTTACAGAAACGGTAGCCGCTGGTACAATGCCAATGGGGTAGAGATACTTGATCCGGCCATTATTGCCCAGGCCAATACATCAGGAAGGGCTACCCCCGCGCTTGTCAATCCTGAAAATAAGGAATTAAGTTCTCAGGCGTTTACTGATTACAAACCGCAAATCAATGTAATGCCAAGGATTGCTTTTCAGTTCCCCATATCTGATGTGGCGCAGTTTTTTGCGCATTATGACGTACTTACACAACGCCCTACAGAGGGTGTAAGGTTTGACCCTATCAACTATTACTTTCTCTCAAGGGGCATCAGTAGCCTGATGAACAATCCTGATCTGAAGCCCCAGCGTACAATTGACTATGAAGTAGGTTTTAAACAGGCACTTACCAGAAGTTCAGCCATTACCATCAGTGCCTTCTACAGGGAACTACGCAATCTCATTACAGTTATTCCTATCAACTATTCTTATCCGGTAAATTATCAAACTTTTGGTAATTTGGACTTTGGAACAGTTAAAGGCCTTTCGGTAGCCTATGATCTCAGGAGAACCGGAAATGTGAGGCTTACAGCCAATTATACCCTTCAGTTTGCTGACGGAACCGGCACAAGTTCGGGAACAGGCGCCTTCCTGATCAATTCAGGACAGCCCAACCTCAGAACAACGTTACCACTTGGGTTTGATGTAAGGCATCAAATTCAGACAACATTTGACTTCCGTTACGATGAGGGTAAACGTTACAATGGCCCGGTATGGTTTGGCAAGCGGGTATTCGAAAATGCGGGTGTCAATATGGTCATGATTGCCAATTCAGGTACCCCCTATTCCAGGTCTTCATTTTACACCCAGGATGCCGGCACCGGTGGCCGGGCGATACTCAAGGGATCTCCCAATGGCTCCAGGTTGCCTTTCCAGTATAGGATCAACCTGAGGGTTGATAAAACCTTTGCCCTTACTTACGGCAAGAAAGAAGGCGATGAGCGCAAGACAGCCGATCTGCAGCTTTATGTGCTGGTTCAGAACCTGCTGAACTTTAAAAACATTATTGGAGTTTATCGTGCAACAGGTAATCCTGATGATGATGGCTACCTGAATGCAGCAACATCACAGGCAATCATTCAATCGCAGTTAGATCCCATTTCTTTCGCAGACCTTTATACAGCCAAAGTCAGGAGCCCATTCAACTTTTCCCGCCCGAGGGTAATTCGTATCGGAGCTATTCTGAACTTCTAATTTTTTAACTCGAGTCGCCATGAAAACTCGCCTACTAATTTTCGCTGGACTTCTGATAGCAGGAAGCAGCGAAGTGTTCTCAAGAAACTGGCCGGTAAATTCAACCGGAACATCCGGCAACCCGCCCAATAATGGTAAGCTGGCAGCAGGCTGTGCCCCAGGTGCAGGCCGAACAGACCTTGATCTGAACAACGTTAGAACTACCATTTATACTACCGGTGATATGTGGTGGGATCTGATCAGCGCTCCGCGTTATGAGGTTCCGAAGGGGAGTAGAAAACATTCAGCCTTTGCAGGGTCTTTATGGCTTGCCGGTCTGGATAACGGTGGCAACCTAAAGTCTGCTGCCATGATGTATCGTCAGAATGGAAACGATTTCTGGCCGGGCCCGCTTAAACTTGATGATGCTTCAACCACTCCGGAAGCTTGTCTGGCCTACGACCGCCACTGGAAAATAACAAGACGAGAGGTTGAAGACTTTGTACTTGGGGGGCTTCCGGCAACTGATGTAATCAATAGCTGGCCGGGCAATGGTATCAGCGACCTCGGCTTAACCGGGTATGCGAGTGAAATTGCACCATTTGTTGATGGCGACGGCGATGGTGTGTATGACCCGACAGCCCGTGATGAAAACAACGTTCCGATTGATTTTCCAGGCTACGACATATATGGTGATTTAGGTTGTAAAGCGCGGTTATTCGGAGATCAAACCCTTTGGTACATTTTTAACGACAAGGGCAACATCCATACTGAAACAGCAGGCTTTCCCATTGGATTTGAAATAAGGGCTCAGGCATTTCAATTTGCCACTAATAATGCCCTCAATAACATGACATTTTACAACTATGAAATTATCAACCGTTCAACATTCACGGTTAGCCAAACATATTTCGGTCAATGGACAGATCCTGACCTTGGAAATTATGCAGATGATTATGCCGGTTGTGATGTTGGTCGGGGTATGGGTTATGTTTACAATGGCGATGCGGATGATGAGACAGTACTCGGTTATGGATTAAACCCTCCTGCTATTGGTATTGACTTTTTTGAGGGGCCTTTTGAGGATGCGAACAGCAAGGATGACACGAGCGATTTTTGTGTGAATCCAAGGGCAAGAAATGGCCTTGGTTATGGCGATGGTATCATTGACAATGAGCGTATCGGAATGGCACGTTTTTCTTATTTTAACAGTGGATCTAATCCGGTAAATGGTGACCCTCAAACCGGACAGCAGATTTATAATTATCTGCGGGGCTTTTGGAAAGACGGTACCGACATGACTTATGGTAATGATGGTATTGGTGGCAATGTGAAATACAGTTTTATGTTTCCGGGAAATACCGATCCAGAGGGACTTGGTGAGATGATTGCAAACGGAACGGTAAATCAATGCCGACAGCCCAATGAATACCTTCCAAATTGGGATGAACCATCATTGGGGCTTGCACCGGCTGACCGACGTCTGGTTCAAAGTGCGGGTCCATTCACACTTGAGCCTGGAGCTGTTAATAAAGTTACTGTAGGAGTTGTATGGGCGAGGGCTTCTTCAGGTGGTCCTTTAGCCTCTGTAGAGCTTGTTAAACGTGTTGATGATGATGCCCAGGCGCTGTTCGACAACTGTTTCTCACTGATCAATGGTCCGGACGCACCTCAAACAAGAATTGTAGAACTCGACAAAGAGCTGATCTTCCTGTTTGAAAACACCTACAATGATGATGTTGTATATTACCAGGACAATACCAGCGTACCGGGATTTGGTGACGTTACCTACCGCTTTCAGGGATATCAGGTATTTCAGCTGAAAGACCTTTCAGTTACGGTAAATGATCTAAAGGATCCAAGCAGAGCAAGGCTTGTTGCCCAATGCGATCTTCAGGACAATGTAGATCAGATTGTTAACCGTTACTTTGATCAGACCATTGAAGAAAATGTGCCTGTGGAGGAGGTTAACGGTGAAAACAAAGGTCTGCGAAACAGTTTCCAGATCAAACGGGATGCCTTTGCAACCGGTGATAACCGTCTGGTGAATCACAAACAATATTATTACCTGGTACTTTCATACGCTGCTGCGGATATTGATACTGTGACCTTCGGACTGCGCTATCTGGCCGGGCGAAGAACTAAAGGTTTTTCTGCCCTGCAGATCTATACCGCTATTCCTCATATCAGTGCACCCAGCTTTAATGGAACTGAAATACAGTCAAAATATGGAGAAATTCCGTCGCTTACCAGAATCGAAGGACAGGGCAACGGTTCCAACAGCGTTGACCTCACTGAGGAATCTATCGCTGAAATACTTCAGGCCCCATTCTGGGTAAAAAACCCAACTTACAAGCGAAACAGCGGGCCTGTTAACATTAAGGTTGTTGATCCGCTATCAATTACCGACAGTGAATACGAATTCAAGATTCTGGGATTGAATGACACATCCAGGTGGTCATTACGCCGATTGTCAGATAATTCAACATACACTTCGTCAGGTACCCTTTCGCAGGGTATTGAGGAGGTTATTTCTCAATGGGGTTTTGCTGTGGATGTAAAACAGGTTCTGGCACCAGGGCTTGACAAAACAGGAGGTAACGGGTTTATTGAAGGCTCCATTACATATGCAGATAATTCTAAACGCTGGTTAAATTTCCTTGTAGATGAGGAAGGATGTAATAACCCTGCCAACTGGATCAGATCAGGTAACCTCGACAATCCACCAGCTTCAAATCTAATTGAATGTAATGATTATATTGGCGTGGATAATGGTCAATATTATGAGCGGATACTGGGCGGAACATGGGCTCCTTTTCAATTAGTGAGCCGATATGATGACGGCCCATGTTATGAAAATGCCTCTGCACAGGCTGCCGGTTATCTGCAAAGACTCGGCAGTGTTGACATAGTTTTAACTCCTGATCAGACGAAATGGAGTCGCTGCCCAGTATTTGAGACCAATGACGATAAAAATTTCTCTCAGGGTAACGCCGATAAATTGTTGCTTCGTAATGCGCCATCAGTTGGGAAGGATGGTAAACCCGACGGAGATGGGACAGGAATGGGATGGTTTCCGGGATATGCTATCAATGTAGCAACAGGTGAGCGCCTTAATATAGCGTTTGGTGAATCATCAAGGCTAACACAGGATAACGGAAGAGATATGATCTTTAATCCAAGTCAGCGTGTAGTCTCGTTTGGCTCAACAAATCTGATTTGGAATATGGGCGGGAAACATTTTATTTATGTTTTTAACCATGTTAACACCATTAGCAATAATGAGATGCCCTTATACGATGGCGGTGAATACATTCGTCAGACATTGAGCACCCCTAATATCTCCAACAATGTTAAATTAAGGGTTTGGGCAGCCTGCAACTGGGTGGCCATACCATTATCGGTAAGCAATCAGCCCTGGTTATCGAATGAAGTGAAAATCAGACTTCGGGTAACCCGCCCTTACGCTGAAAATTATGCGCAAAACACTCCTGAAACAGGCACGGTAGAAAACAATAACTTGCCGATGTATCGCTTCAAAACTGCAGATATGTTTGCCAGAAAACAGGAAAAATCTGTAGCCGAATCAGCGCTTAATACGATTAATGTTGTTCCGAATCCCTATTATGCGTATTCTGCATACGAAGTGAATCAGTTAGACAACAGGGTGAAGATCATTAATCTCCCTTCGAAATGTCAGGTTAAAATATACACAACCAATGGTACATTGGTGAGAACCTATCAAAAAGACGACCGGCTGACATCGCTCGACTGGGACATGAAAAATCAGGCAGGCATTACTATTTCAAGTGGTGTTTACCTCATTCATATTAAGGTTGACGGAGTTGGTGAAAGGGTGTTGAAATGGTTTGGTGTTCTCAGACCTATTGACCTTGACTCATTCTAAACAAGAAAGCGACGTACACAATGAAGTTCCAGCATAAAATTCTGTTTATTTCAATTTCCGGGCTTACAGCTCTTTTTAATCCGACAAAACTAACCGCCGGAAATGAGGATCGGGTTGGTCAGGCCGGAGCTACCGAACTGCTGATAAACCCTTTTGCCCGAAGCTCCGGCTGGGCAGGTGTTAATACCTCCATGGTGAGGGGGCTTGAAGCCCAGTTTTTAAATGTAGCAGGCCTTGCGTTCACGAAAAAAACTGAAATTGTGTTTGCGAATACGCGCTGGCTGGGTGGCACAGGTGTTAACATCAATGCTTTCGGTCTTTCACAGGCTGTCGGAAAAGATAAAACAGGCACCATCGGGCTGGGCGTGACCTCCATGAGCTTCGGGGAAATACCTGTAACAACTGAGGACAACCCTGAAGGTGGGATTGGTACTTTTTCACCGACTTTTACCAATATAGCCCTTTCATACGCTAAAGAATTTTCGAATAGTATCTATGGAGGATTGACCGTTCGCATAATCAATGAACGGATATCAGATGTTAATGCTTCAGGGGTTTGTTTCGACGCAGGCGTGCAGTATGTGACCGGAAAAAAAGATAATATCAGATTCGGTATCGCTCTTAGAAATGTAGGCCCCCGCATTAAATTTAACGGTGATGGGCTTTCATTCAGGGGATCCATTCCGCTTACAGGTGCAAGCCTTACTGTATTGCAACGTAATGAGGCTTTTGAAATGCCTTCGCTCCTGAACATTGGCGGAGCGTACATTTTTGACCTGGGTACAAAAAGTAAACTGACCACTGCAATGAATTTCACTTCTAATTCATTTTCAAAGGATCAGATTCAGGGAGGTGCTGAATTCGCCTACAATAAAATGTTCATGCTGCGTGCCGGCTATATGGCTGAGCTGGGTGCCCCCGGATCAACTGAGCCATTCGGAAGAACAAGTGCGCTTACTGGTCCAACGGCCGGTTTTACGGTGGAAGTACCGCTCAATAAAAAAGGCTCTACATTTTCAATTGATTACGCTTTTCGCTCAACCAACCCGTTTTCAGGCGTGCATACTATCGGCGCCCGCATAAATCTGTAAATAATATTTGCAAAAAGCGGCAGGTTTTTTTAATTTAGCTGCACTAACGGAAAGACTCTTCAAAGGAAGGGTCTTTCCGTTTTATTGTCTTACTAAACCGAAGAAAGTCTATGTCATCTATCACCTATCTTACAGAAGAAGGTTTGAAGAAGTTGCATTCAGATCTCGAGCAACTTAAAAATGTTGAGCGGCCTGCAATCAGCATGCAAATTGCTGAGGCACGCGATAAGGGAGATCTTTCAGAAAATGCCGAATATGATGCCGCAAAAGAAGCCCAGGGTTTGCTGGAGATGAAGATCGCAAAAATGGAGGATTTGCTTGCCAATGCACGGGTTATTGATGAATCAAGGATGGATACCTCTAAAGTATTGATATTATCGAGGGTCAGAATCAGGAACACTGTGAACAAAGCGGAGATGTCATATACCCTGGTAGCCGAAAATGAGGCAGACCTGAAATCAGGAAAGATCTCTGTTAATTCACCAATTGCCAAAGCCCTCTTAGGCAAAAAAGTGGGCGATCAGGTTGAGGCTACAGTACCGTCGGGAAAAGTGATTCTTGAGGTGTTGGAAATTTCGCGGTAAGAAAAATGGCGAGTATTTTTTCAAGGATTATAACAGGAGAGTTACCCGCCTATAAAATTGCGGAAGACGACAAGCACCTGGCATTTCTTGATGTCTTTCCGCTGGTAAAAGGCCATACACTTGTTATTCCCAAAATTGAAAAGGATGATATCCTTGATCTGAGCAGTTCAGCATTTACTGAATTGTTCGCTTTTGCTCAAAAAGTTGGTCTTGCAATCCGTGCATCCATTCCATGCCGTAAAGTAGGCCTTGCCGTAGTTGGTCTGGAGGTGCCGCATGCCCATATACACCTTGTTCCACTTCAGGAAACGGCAGATATAAATTTTTTAAGACCTAAGCTACAATTGATCCCTTCTGAGTTGGAGGAAATACGCCTGAAAATTATTGCGTCAATAAACTGAGTCTATTCGGGACTGTTGCCTGCTACTTCGCGTGCATTCACTCTTATTATACTTGTTACCTGTTTTTCGCAGCTACCTCTGCGCGCAGTGAGTATAACAGTGTACTGCCCCGGCAAATTATATGCATGCTGAATTTGCTGTTGATCATGGTAAACTTTCCCATCCCCCATTTCCCACGTTAATTCATTTCCTGATGAGGTTGCTGCGCTAAACTTAATCGGATCTCCGGGTGAAAAAGGAGCGGAACTATCCATCAGCATGCTTGCCGCCAAAGGTTCCTGCTGCTCTACGTTTAATTCATCAAAGGCCTCAAGGCCTCCTGCATGTTTGAATTTAATAAGGTATCGGCCGGCATCCTTCAGGGCAATTATACGATCATAACCGGTTGCCCCTTCTGCGTATTTAGCGCCGGAAGCTGAAAAAATTTCATACTGCCACGGTTCACCCGAAGAATTTGAAAAGACAACAGCGGATGGCACCTCCTCGCAAGGCGAATGCTGAATGCGCACTTGAACACCTTTGAGCGCGCCTGACATACCGTGCCTGACCGACTCCATAGTCACAAAGGTGATTGACTGGTTTTGGGATGTATCATCCCGGATGACAGGTTGATGAAATACCCTTGCGAAATTTTGTGCATCTGCCTGAAGTTTGCCCAAGCAAAGTATTGCTGAAATTAAAATGTACTTCTGTTTCATGGTTTTCGGATAACATCACAAAGCTATAGCGCTGCCGGATGGCAATAATGACAAGGGTAACCGCTTACTTGCAGATGAAAGAAATGAGGCGAATCTGTAAGGATATTTTTACATCCGGTGCTCGAATAATTTTCCTCAGGCGCCGGCATCTGCCCTGATAACTGAACGGCTACACCAAACATTAAAACAT
>JBIICM010000154.1:0-6021 GCA_044238875.1 Flavobacteriales bacterium
TACTGCTAAAGCTCAATCCTTTCAATGGGCAAAACAAATGGGCGGTGCAGCTGATTATGATATTGGTATTTCCATCGCTGCTGACGCTTCTGGCAATGTATACACCATAGGGGATTTTCGAATAACCGCTGATTTCGACCCTGGAGCTGGAACTTTTAATTTAACATCAGCAGGCGCAAATGATGTTTTTATTTCTAAAGTAGATCCATCCGGAAATTTTGTATGGGCTAAACGAATCGGTGGGGCAGATAACGATGAAGGTTTATCTATAGCGCTTGACGCCTCGGGAAATGTTTTTGCAACAGGGGTTTTTCGGGTTACCACCGACTTTGATCCGGGGGCAGGCGTATTCGATTTGACATCTGCAGGTGAAGCAGATATTTTTATTTTAAAATTAGATGCCTCTGGCAATTTTCTGTGGGCAAAACAAATGGGAGGTGTGGCCAATGATTTTGGTTTTTCCATTGCCCTTGATGCCTTAAACAATGTATACACAACAGGCTCTTTTGGTGACACCGCCGACTTTGACCCAGGCATGGGCACTTTTAATTTCATATCAGCTGGTAACACCGATAATTTTGTTTCAAAACTAGATTCTAATGGTAATTTTTTGTGGGCAAAGCAATTGGGAGGAACTGACGATGATGACAGCTATGCAATTGCTGTTGACGCCAGTGGCAATGTCTATACCGTTGGAACGTTTTATGCAATTGCTGACTTTGATCCAGGTGTTGGAACCTATAATTTAACAGCTGCAGGACAATATGATTTTTTTATTTCAAAATTAGATGCCTCGGGCAATTTTGCCTGGGCAAAAGGAATTGGTGGGGCGGTTACCGATGAAGGCTACGCCATAGCCGTTGATGCCTCTGGTAATGTTTATTCAACAGGTTCTTTTGGAGGAACAGTAGACTTTGACCCTGGAGCCGGGACATTGAATTTAACCGCTATCGGAGACCTTGACGTATTCATTTCAAAATTGGATGCCTCGGGCAATTTTTTATGGGCAAAACAATTAGCCGGCACTAATAGCACTGATGGTGGTAGGGGGTATTCGATTGCATTAGATGCCTTAAACAATGTTTATACGACAGGCTTTTTTACAGGAACTGTTGACTTTGACCCGGGCGCAGCAACGCTGAATGTGACATCGGCAGGGGCCTATGATATTTTTATTTCCAAATTAGACGCTTCAGGCAATTTTATGTGGGCCATTAACATGGGTGGTACGGACTATGAAGCAGGAAGAAGTTTAGCCCTAGATGCCACAGGAAATATATATTCAACTGGTGCATTTGGTGGAACCGCAGATTTTGATCCTGGTATTGGCATTTTCAATTTAACAACCGGATTTGGAAACGGGGATATTTATATCTCAAAAACTGGCAATACAAGCACAGGTATTTCTGAACCTTCTGACAGTTTCACAGCCAATATTTACCCTAACCCAACTAACGGATTGATATATTTTACATCACTGGCAAATGTTCAATTAATGACCATAACAGGTCAAGTGGTTGCTTCAAAAAATTCAGTTATGATACTAGACATATCAGAAAATCCTCAAGGTATTTATTTCATTTTGCTCACCAACAGCAAGGGGGAAGTTCTTAAGACAGGAAAAATTGTGAAAGAATAACTGTGCATAATAGCTCATCTTTCGTGCGGCTCTTAGAGCCCAGCATGAAAGAGGTGTTGAAGGAAGCTTTTTCTGGTTTACAAGGCAACATCACCTGTATTTGAACCGCCGCCGGAGGTGGTTCGACCTGCCGGGATCATAAAATACCATCAGGCTCAATTTTTGCAATATATTTGCGGTTTGTTATCAAAATTTAACCCATGAAAAAATTTCGCTTTCTGCTTGCCTTTGCAGCCATTGCCTCAATTTTATATGGTTTTATCCCTACAGCTTCAAGCCCGTCAAAGCCGCCTGTAGGTTTGGAGATTGGTCAGGAAGCACCCGATCTGGTGTTCAATGATCCGGAAGGAAAACCTATAAAACTGTCGTCGCTGCGCGGAAATCTGGTATTAGTTGATTTCTGGGCTTCATGGTGCGGTCCGTGCCGGATGGAGAATCCTAATGTGGTGGCCACTTTTCAGAAATACCAGCGTTCAAAGTTTAAAGGAGCGAAAGGCTTTGCCATTTACAATGTATCGCTCGATAAAAACAAGGATGCATGGGTAAATGCCATCAAAAAAGATAACCTGAGCTGGAAATACCACGTGAGTGATCTGATGGGCTGGCAATCGCAGGCTGCAGCCACCTACCGGGTGAACAGCATACCGGCGAACTTTTTACTTGATGCCAAAGGAATTATCATTGCCAAAGGTCTCAGGGGGCCGGCGCTTGAACGCGAGATAGCCCGGCATGTTAAAGAGTAAATATCCGTACAAATAAAAATATGTCAATTTGACGGTTAGCGTCGGATGGCATTAAGCTTGCCATTTACCGCCTAACTTATGCGAAAACAAATTCGCAAAATTTTTCAGAAAATGATGAATCAGGAACATGACGACGCCGGAACCGGCAGCGATCAAACGCATGTGAACGCCGGTGAAGCCCTGCCGGAAGCACCGGAAAACGAAGAACAAATTGGGGTAAGCGAGCAAAATACGCCTTCTGCGGAGGCCCCTGCAGACGACTGGAAGGCAAAGTTCATGGAGATGAACGACCGTTTTTTGCGCCTTTATTCGGAATTTGACAATTACAAAAAACGCAACGCCCGCGAAAGAATTGAAATAACCAAAACAGCGGGTGCTGACATAATTTCAGCTTTACTGACTGTATTAGACGATTTTGACAGAGCTGCCAAAGCCATGGAATCGGCTTCTGATCTGCAAAGTATTCGCGAGGGGATGCAGCTTATTCATCATAAATTCAGGGCGGTACTGAACCAGAAAGGCCTTGAAGAAATGAATTCACTGGGAGAACCATTTAACAGCGATCTCCATGAAGCCATTACCAGTATTCCCGCACCAGATGAGGATCAGAAAGGCAAAGTGCTCGACGAGGTTGAAAAAGGTTATGCCCTCAACGGAAAGGTGATCCGTTTTGCCAAAGTGGTAGTTGGTGCCTGATAAAAAACCGACAATATAAAGACAATGGCGAAAAGAGATTATTACGAGATACTCGGCGTTTCAAAGAATGCTGATGAGCAGGAGCTGAAAAAGGCCTACAGAAAAATGGCCATCAAGTACCATCCTGATAAAAACCCTGACGACAAAGAGGCCGAAGAGCGTTTCAAGGAAGCGGCCGAAGCGTATGAGGTGCTGAGCGATCCAGATAAAAAAGCCCGTTATGACCGTTTCGGACACCAGGGTGTTGGTGGTGCAGGCTCTCAAGGCGGAGGTTTTGGCGGAGGCGGCATGAGTATGGAAGATATCTTCAGCCAGTTTGGCGATATTTTCGGCGGCGGCGGATTCGGTGGCTTTGGTTTCGGTGGCCAGCAACAGGGGCGCAATGTTCACCGGGGTACAAACCTCAGAATAAAGGTAAAACTTAACCTTGAAGAAATCGCCGGCGGCATAGAGAAAAAAATTAAGGTCAATAAATTTGTTTCCTGTAAATCATGCGCAGGAAGCGGAGCTGAAAAAGGTTCTTCGTTTAACTCCTGCGGCACCTGTAAAGGCGCAGGCAGGGTTACAAGGGTTACCAACACCATTTTGGGTCAGATGCAAACCGTTGCTACCTGTCCGGCCTGCAACGGTGAAGGCAAAACCATTTCTTCCAAATGTAAGTCATGCCATGGAGATGGCATTGTGCGCGACGAAGAGGTCATTACACTGCAGATCCCTGCAGGGGTAGGTGAAGGTATGCAGCTGAACGTGGCCGGTAAAGGAAATGCCGCACCCAGAGGTGGAATTCCAGGCGATCTGCTGGTGACCATCGAAGAATTGGAACATCCTGAACTGAAACGCGACGGCATCAATCTTTACTTTGACTGTTACATCAATTTTGCTGATGCCGCATTGGGTACAACCGTTGAAATACCCACCCTTGAGGGGAAAGCCAAGTTCAAGATCGAACCAGGCACCCAAAGTGGACGGGTCTACCGCCTAAGGGGCAAGGGCTTGCCCGAAGTAAACGGCTATCAGCGCGGCGATTTACTGGTTGATGTGAACATCTGGACACCGCAAAGCCTCTCGCAGGAGGAACGTTCTACGCTTGAAAAATTAAGAAGTGCGCCCAACTTCGCACCCCAGCCGGGTAAAAAAGAAAAGGGTTTCTTCGAAAGAATGAAGGAATACTTTCAGTAATTAGTTTGGCTACATTTGCTGCCTATCCGCAAAAATTATGGATCAGCCGCTTTTTGAAGCCCAGCATATTGTTAAAAATTATGGCGCATACAGGGCCCTCGATGATGTAAGCATCAGCGTGGCCAGGGGGAGTATTTTTGGTTTACTTGGTCCGAACGGAGCCGGCAAAACGACCCTGATCCGTATCATTAATCAGATTACCGGTCCCGACGAAGGCAGTGTATGGTTCAAGGGGCAACCCATGAAAAGAATACACGTTGATCAGATCGGCTATTTACCCGAGGAGAGAGGGCTTTACAAAAAGATGAAGGTGGGCGAACAGTGCCTTTATCTGGCAAGGCTAAAGGGGCTGAGTGAAAAAGAGGCTAAACGGCGCCTGAGGGCATGGTTTGAACGATTTGGCATCCAGGAGTGGTGGACAAAAAAAATCGAGGAATTGTCGAAAGGCATGGCTCAGAAAGTTCAATTCATTGTTACGGTAATTCATGAGCCCGAACTGCTGATTTTTGATGAACCCTTTACCGGTTTTGACCCGGTAAATGCCAGCTTAATTCGTGATGAAATTTTAAGGTTGAAAGAGAACGGTGCCACCATTATTTTTTCTACCCACCGCATGGAAACGGTTGAAGAATTGTGCGATCATATTGCACTGATTAACAAAAGCAGAAAAATTCTCGACGGTCAGCTGACCGAAATTCGCCGGCAATACCGCACACATATTTACGAGCTTGATTTCAGGGGGCCGATGCCCGCGTTTGCCAATGCGCTATGGGCCGGAGCAGAGATCATTGAGCAGAAACAACAGGGCGACCTCAATGCGGTGAAACTGAAACTGCTGGGTAAAAACTCGGTGAATGATTTGTTTCAGGCGATCCTGCCTGTTTGCGAAATCGTAAAGTTCAATGAGGTGATCCCAACTATGAACGACATCTTCATTTCAACCGTACAAGCGCAATAAAAATGGGAAAAATCAGCCTGATTATCAGAAGAGAGTTCCTCACCAGGGTGCGGAAGAAATCTTTCATTATCATGACCATTCTGGGGCCGCTGCTGATGGGAGCACTGATTGTGATTCCGGTGCTGCTGGCCGATGTTGGAAGCTCCACAAAGATTATTTTGGTTGTTGACGAAACAGGCGTGCTTGAGCACGGTCTTAAAAATAACGATGATATCCTTTTTGTGTATCAGGGCAAAGACTTTAAAAAAGCCAGGGCAGAAGCCATTGCCAAGGAGCATTATGGTGTGTTGCATGTTCCGGCTTTCCGCGATAACGATATACGACACCTGCAGCAAAACATCCGTTTTTACGCATCAGACCAGGTGTCGCTCGGGGTTAAGTCGTATGTGCGTGCCCAGCTTGAAAGGCAGATTGAGCGGCTTCAGCTGCAATCGCAGCATGTAGATCAGGCATTGGTTGAAAGTGTAAAACTCAACTCAAATGTTCCGCTGCCAATTGATGCGCTTGAGCCCGGAAAAGGCAATAATGATGTGGAGGTCAACACTATCTTGGGCTGGATTGGCGGCCTGCTGATTTATCTCTTTATCTTTTTATTCGGAGCGCAGGCCATGCGCGGAGTGATTGAAGAAAAAACCAACCGCATTGTGGAGGTAATCATTTCTTCGGTGAAGCCTTTTGAGCTGATGATGGGCAAGATCATCGGCATAGCCTGTGTGGGTCTTACACAGTTTCTGCTCTGGATTGTGCTTACAGGCGGTATATATAGCTTTTTTATGGCTACGGTAGTAAAAGACGCTTTCAGTGCC
>JBIICM010000026.1:0-19987 GCA_044238875.1 Flavobacteriales bacterium
AGCTGATCCGTACTGAAACTGCAACTACTTTCAGCGTGAGCGACCTTGCCAATGGTAGCTACTTTGTAAGGGCTACCGACAATGAAGGAAAAATGATGCTGCGTAAATTCATGGTCATGCATTAAGCAGCAAGGCTCAGCAAAGCGGCGCATAAAATGCGCCGCTTTTTAAAATACAGTACGGTACCTTTCTTTTGCCGGTTCCCCCATCAGGCATCAGATCAGGTACCGTAACTGTTTTATGACGGCTGCCTCTAAAGAGACAGCCTAAGGCGCCCAAATTATTCCTGCGTCGGTCTTTGAAAGCATCCGGTTTTTTTTGAAAACTTGATGCTTTCAGGTTACCTTCGCGCCGTTTACCTGCAAAACGGTTTTCCCATGCCCAGAAATAAAGAAATAAAATCCGTGCTGATTATCGGCAGCGGGCCGATCATCATCGGTCAGGCCTGTGAGTTTGACTATTCAGGTTCGCAGGCTGCCCGTTCGCTGCGTGAAGAAGGCATCGAAGTGAGTCTGATCAATAGCAACCCGGCCACGATCATGACCGACAAGGTATCGGCAGATCACGTGTACCTTTTGCCACTCACGGTAAACTCCATTGTGAAGATACTGGAGGAACGGCAGATCGATGCGGTGCTGCCGACCATGGGTGGCCAGACGGCCCTGAATCTCTGCAAAAAAGCCGATGAGCTGGGTATCTGGGCGAAATACGGGGTGAAGATCATCGGGGTGGATATTCATGCCATTGAAAAAACTGAGAACAGGGAAGAATTCAGACAGCTTTGCATCGCGCAGAATGTGGGCGTACCGCCTTCGCAGGTAGCGAACTCCTTTCTGGAGGGCAAGGAGATTGCTCAGCGGATAGGATTTCCGCTTGTAATCAGACCTTCATACACGCTTGGCGGTACCGGCGGGGCTTTTGTTCACCGCAAGGAAGATTTCGATAACCTGCTGAACCGCGGATTGCATGCTTCACCGATTCATGAGGTGCTGATCGAAAAGGCGCTGTTTGGCTGGAAGGAGTTTGAGCTGGAATTATTGCGCGACGCAAACGACAATGTGATCATTATCTGTTCGATTGAGAATTTCGATCCGATGGGTATCCATACGGGCGACTCAATTACGGTAGCCCCGGCAATGACCCTGAGCGATACGGCCTATCAGGAGATGCGCGACATGGCGATTCGACTGATGCGTGCCATCGGCAACTTTGCGGGCGGCTGTAATGTGCAGTTTGCATTGAATCCTGAAAACGAAGATATCATTGCCATCGAGATCAATCCCAGGGTGTCGCGCTCTTCGGCGCTGGCCTCAAAAGCAACGGGCTATCCTATTGCGAAAATTGCGGCCAAGCTGGCGATCGGCTATCACCTAAATGAGCTTAACAACCAGATTACCAAAACCACCACAGCCTATTTTGAGCCTTCGCTCGATTACGTGATCGTGAAAATTCCGCGCTGGAATTTCAATAAGTTCAAAAATGCCGACAAGAGCCTGGGACTCCAGATGAAATCGGTCGGCGAAGTGATGGGTATCGGGCGAAATTTTCAGGAAGCCTTGCAGAAAGCCTGTCAGAGCCTGGAGATCAGCCGCAACGGCTTAGGGGCAGATGGCAAGGACTTGCGCAACCCGGATGCGGTGGTGGAAAGTCTCAAGAACCCCAGCTGGAATCGTCTGTTCCATATACGCGACGCGATGGTGCTGGGTATACCTTTCAAGACGATACACAAGCTGACCCGGATTGATCCCTGGTTCCTGCATCAGATTGAAGATCTTGTGCAGGTGGAGCGGCAAATTGAAAGGCATACCATTGAGAACATTCCGGAACAGCTGATCCGCGAGGCCAAGGTAAAAGGGTTTGCCGACCGGCAGATTGCCCACCTGCTACGTTGCCTTGAAAGTGAGGTTTTCAACAAAAGGCAGGATTTGGGTATAAGCCGCGTTTACAAACTGGTGGACACCTGCGCGGCAGAGTTCGAAGCGCAAACGCCCTATTACTATTCAACTTTCGAACAGGAGAATGAGAGCGGGGTGAGTGAGCGAAAAAAAATCGTGGTGCTGGGATCGGGCCCCAACCGTATCGGACAGGGCATTGAGTTTGACTACAGCTGCGTGCACGGCGTGCTTGCCGCCAAGGAATGCGGCTATGAAACGATCATGATCAACTGCAATCCGGAAACGGTGTCGACCGATTTTGACATTGCCGATAAGCTGTACTTCGAGCCGGTTTTCTGGGAGCATATTTACGAGATCATCCTGCATGAAAAGCCCGAAGGTGTGATTGTGCAGCTGGGCGGACAAACGGCGCTGAAACTTGCGGAAAAGCTGGATCGTTATGGCATTAAAATCATCGGTACTTCATTCAAAAGTCTTGACCTTGCTGAGGATCGCGGCAGGTTCTCTACCCTATTAAAGGATCACAATATCCCTTATCCTAAGTTCGGGGTGATCGAACACGCCGACCAGGCGGCACCGTTGTCGCGTGAGCTGGGATTCCCGCTGCTGGTTCGTCCCAGTTACGTTTTGGGTGGTCACAACATGAAGATTGTGATCAATGAGGAGGAGCTGGAGAATCATGTGATTGACCTCTTGAAAGACATCCCGGGCAACAAGGTTTTGCTGGACCACTTTCTTGACAAGGCCGTAGAGGCCGAGTCCGACTCCATCTGTGACGGTGAAAATGTATACATCATAGGCATCATGGAGCATATTGAACCGGCCGGTATCCACAGCGGTGATTCAAATGCTGTTTTGCCCCCGTTTAGTATGAGTGAAAATGTGATCAGGCAAATAGAGGAGCATACCAAAACCATCGCGCTGGCCATGAATACCGTCGGCCTGCTGAACATACAGTTTGCGGTAAAAAACGAAGTGGTTTATGTGATCGAAGCCAACCCGAGGGCGTCGCGCACCGTGCCGTTTATCTGCAAGGCATACGATGAACCTTATGTGAACTATGCTACCAAAGTGATGCTTGGGCACAACAAAGTTACCGACTTTAATTTCTCTCCGCGTAAGAATGGTTACGCGATCAAAATTCCTGTTTTTTCATTCGACAAGTTCCCGAACGTGAACAAGGAGTTAGGGCCGGAAATGAAATCAACCGGAGAGGCCATTCAGTTTATTGCTGATCTGCACGATGAAAAGTTCCAGGAGCTTTATTCGGAGCGGAATCTGTATTTGAGCAGATAGAAACGATCAACTTTTCCTGATACGCCCAACCACACCTGTTATTACCGGCGCCTGAGCGCAGCCGAAGGCGCCTGCTAAAAAACAAAACCGATGTTCAGCTTCAGCAATACATTTTTACGCCAGTCGGCATCTGCAAAAGGACCAAACCTGTAAAAGGCGCCGGCTCCGTAACTTTGAAAACTATACCTGAGCAATCCTGAGATTTTGAGGCCGGCTTCAAAAAAACCATTCGATGCATCACCGGTTTCAATCAGCTGGTGATGGTCTTTTAAGGCAAGTGTTCCCCACATACTGTTTTGAACAACTGAAAAAGCCGGCCGCCATTTCCTGATGCTGAAAAAAGAACCGAGATCCTGCTGTAAAAACAAGGCGGCATAGCGGTTCATCAATACCTGGTTCATCAGCATTGTTTCGAAGGTATTGAATGATGACACACGCAGCCGATCTTTTGCCAGCAGATTACTGCGGCCGGTATAAAGACGCATAGCAGGCACATCACCTTCAATCATTCCGGCGAGCAGTTGTATATGGCTCTGCCCCCACCTGCGGGTACTGATGGTTTTTTCAGCCCTCAGGTCAACTTTTAAAAAATTGGCAAGTCCGTTCATCACCTGATCATGGCCATACATTACCTGGGCAAAAACTATAGGATAGCGCGTACCCATTGACAATTTTAAATTTCCACTTTGGTAAAACGCTTCACGCCAGGCCAATCGGAATGAAACACCCGATTCAAGCCAGGAATATCTTTTTTCCGGCAAATCATCCCTGAAACGATAATCAAAAAGGGCCGTGCTGTGTGATTGTCGCAGAAAGGCGGCTCCAGACAAATACTTGAATATCCTGAACCCCGCTTCGGCCTGACTACGCTCTTCGCGGTGCATCCTGCCTACCAGCAGATTGCGGATTGATTCTGTTTGCATAGGCCTGCGGTCGTTCACAAGTTCAATACCTCCGGTTTCAAATACATCACTCAGCCATGAAATACCCAGATAAAAATCCCTGTCAACGGTAAGGTACCATTTCGCTTCTGTTTTGAATTTACTTCGTCTATCCCTGAAACCGTAAGCAAAATAACCGCCTATTCCAAAACGTTTGGAGAGCCTGTCGTTGGTGAGTCCGCCCAAACCCAAACGGTAACCTTCATGCTGATTGTAAGCAATGATACGGCTGATATCGAGATCAACTGATTTGAAGGGGAAATAGCCCCGGGCTACCGATTCAACGACTTTAAGTCTCAACTCAAGGTGCTGTGCTTTTGAAAGACTGTCAACAACCCGGTAGGTGCGCTTTTCCTGCTCGTTTAGCAGTTCAGTTCTAACACTGTCCCAGTAGGTTTCTGTTTGCTCAGCGGCTTTACCTTCGACTTCGAGGCTTACCTCGTCAAAAATTTTATTGCTGATTTCCGGATTTATTTCAGCACCGCTCACATAGATTCTGCTTTCACCCACTACTTTATTGCCGGGGACAGAAATATTCAAAAAACGCAGATCTGTATTCAACTGTTCAGGAAACCAACGGCCGTTGTCAAGCCTTGCATATTGCTGTTGTATGCGGATGCTGAAGGCCCCCTCTGATCTGGCAGGTTCGGCAATCACATTTTGAATGGCATAATCAGGGGCAGATATGTACAAAATACCGGTTAAAGCATCAAACTCCTTGTTCTTTAAAGGTTTATACCTGATTACATAGATACTGTCGTTGCCGCGGAACAGGGTATCTTCAAGTGAGAAAAAATAAAGGGACTCACTGTTTCGGCTCACCGGATTCACATACTTTTTACCCGAAACCTCTACAAGTGGCTCGTAAAACGTAAAGGGCTGATATTGAAGAGCGAGCATAAAAACAGAAGCCTCTTTCATGCCCGAAACGCGCGAGGCATTCACAATTTCCTTTGCGCGATTGTTCTTAAAATACCGGGTACTGTATGACTCGATCAGAAACAGATGTTGCCTGCTGAACAAACTGTCGGCCCGCTGTTTTTTGGCTACCTGCTCTTTTTGATCAGCTACCCATGCTGTATCGTTTCGTCCGGTAAGAATCAGCTTGCTGTATGTTTTGCATCGGTATGATTTAAGCGCTGAAGGATCATGTTTATTCCTGCTATTCCATGTGGTGCGTATGATTCGGTGAGCGGGGTTCTCCCCTGCCCTGATCTGCACAGCTTTTAATTCAAGGCTTACCGGCACCAGCCATACTGTAATTGCTGCCTCTGGCGCACCGTTGCATGAAACGGTATTTTGACGGTATCCAACATAAGAAAATTTTAAGCTGACCGGAAATCCCGGTATTTCAATACTGAACCTTCCGTCAATATCAGTCATGGCGGCCAGATCAGGTCTGTTTTGCACCTGAAGACTCACAAACGCCAGTGGTTGTTTGCTGAGCGAATCACGAACAACACCTTTAAGCAACAGCGGCTGAGCGCACAATACATGAGCCAGTGCTGAGAGAAAAAATGCCAAAGCATAACGCATGGGGCGAAGGTACTATCCGGCACGCAGGGCACAAAACTCTATGCATGCGAATTGCATACTTTTGCACAATTACCATGCTGCGAAAACGACTACTGCCGGTTCTCACGGGCATCATCCTGCTGATTGCCGGTGCAATCATTCGGCAAAATGCTCATGAGAAACAAAGCTTTCAGGTTGTTCTCGGGAAGCTCCAGTCTTTTATGCAGGAGCGGGCCGCTGCCCTTGATCAACAAGGTAAAGAACTGAGCCTTGCACGCTGCCCCGAATTCAGTGATACCGAAATGTTCAGTACCGCCGCAGCTGAAGGTTTGTTCTGGTTTGCCTATACCCCTGAAGATATCCTCTTCTGGTCAGCCAACACGGTTCCGGTAACAGCCGATATCATCCGCAACAAATCCGACACCAGCATCTGGAAACTAAAAAACGGTTGGTACATCGCCAAAAGATACCAGGGCAAAGGCTTTAACTTACTGGGTCTTGCCCTTATCAGAAATGAATACTCCTATCAGAACGAATACCTTAAAAACGGATGGTTTGGAAACAGGGAATTTCCCTCAATACAGCTTCACCGGCCGGATGAGAGCCCTGCTGATATTTTAAAATGGAGAGAGCCGCTGAGCAATAATCTGATTTACATCAGCAGCTCTCCAGCCCCGGAGGGCGCTGATGAACCGGATTTCATTGATCCTTCTCATATTGTAACAGCCTTATTAACGCTTGCAGGACTTATTTTGCTTTTCATAGGAGGGCATATAATTGTTACGCGTGGACGGGCGCGCAACAACTTATGGTGGTTTATTTCATTAGTGCTGATCAGGGCTTTGGGTTTTTATTTCCGGCTGCCGTCATCTTTTTACAACCTTCACCTGTTCAGTCCGGCTGACTATGCGGCATCCGACTGGTTACCAACCCTGGGCGATTTGTTCTTAAACGTAATCTTGCTTTTCTACGGAACCTGGCTATTGTTCAGACGCGCCCCTGCGTTTAACCGACCGCTTTCAAATCTTATTGTTTTTAGCCTGCTGCTGGTTTTATTTATTGGTTCATTGGCCATCACCGGCCTGATCAGAGGGCTGATTGCACATTCGAGCATAACACTTGATTTTTCAGATATTTTCACCATCAGCAGTAGCAGTTTCATTGCTTTTCTGATCATCGTAATGCTTTTTGGCGCATTGTTTCTTGGCGCTGAAACATTGCGCTTGGCAATAAAGAAGAGCAAAAAATCCGGCAAAAAACCTTTGCTGTTTATTACCGTCATTGCAGCTGCAGCATTGGTAATTCAGCCATTTATTCCGTTTACCGAGTCTGACCTTATATTGCTGTCAGGGAGCATCCTGCTGATACTTTTTTTACCGGATCAAGCCTTGTATCCATTCCGGTACACACGCATCATTGGCCTTATTACCCTTTTTGCGCTTGCGGGCAATTACCTTATCCTGCATGACTCATCGGTACGTGAACTTGAAAAAAGAAAGCTGCTCGCACTGAAGATTTCAGCTGAGAGAGATCCTATCGCCGAAAGCCTGTTTAAGGAAACGGAAGACAACATACTCAGCGACACCCTGCTGAAAAGTTACCTCCGCCCCACCACCGTAATTCCGGCCGGGCAGGTTCGTGATCTGGCCCAGCTGTACTTTAATGGTTACTGGGAAAAGTATAACATCGCCGTGAATGTTTTCGGAACCGATGAATGTCCGCTCACCAGTCTTTACACCACACCGGTGAGTGATCCGCTGGTGTTCGACCGCTTAATTGACTCTATCGGAATACCAACCCAAAGCGGTCACTTTTTTTATATGGACAAAGGTTCAGGCCGCATCAGTTATCTGGCAAGGCTGCAAATACCCGATACGGCCGGCAACAATATACTTGGCACCCTTTATATTGATTTTCAAAGCCGCTACACACCTGAAGAAATAGGTTATCCGGAGTTGCTGCTCGATCAGATGGTTTCGAGCAGCACCGATATGTCGAGCTACTCGTATGCGCGTTATAAAGACGGCAGTCTTGTTTCACATTACGGCAACTTTTCCTATCCGCTCATTCAGGAAAAGCAGGCCGGCTTAAAGGCAGGAAACGAAGCCTTCAGCCTTGTAAACCATAACGGTTTTGAGCACCTATATTATCAGGCCTCAGATCATTCGATGGTAATATTGAGTTTGCCGGAGCGAAATTTTATTGCCCTGCTTTCGCCCTTTACCTATCTGATGCTGATTGCAGGTTTGCTGGTGCTGCTGGTATTGCTGATTCAGGAACTCCGCACCGAAAAAAAGATCGTATTGAGCTTTAAGCGGCGGATTCAAATTTTTATCGTGGGCATATTGCTCTTTGCCCTTTGTATGGTAAGTGCCGGCACACTGGTGTTTCTGATCAGCAATAATTTAAACAAGAACCGACAGGCCATTTCTGAGAAAATCCATTCCATACTGGTTGAAACCGAATACAATCTTTACAGTGACGAAAGTCTGAATCCTTTTAAATCAAACGACCTGAGTTACCTGCTCACAAGGCAGGCCAACATTTTTATGGCTGATATCAATCTGTATGATCCTTCAGGCCAATTGTTCGCCTCATCAAGGCCAAAGATTTTTGAAGAAGGGCTGGTTTCTAAACGGATGCAACCCGAAGCCCTGTACGAAATGAAATTCAGGAAGCGCACTGAATTTATCCATGAAGAACAAACTGGCCTGTTACAATACCTCTCAGCCTATGTGCCGGTCAGAAACCGTGAGAACAAAGTGATCGCCTACCTGAACCTGCCCTATTTTGCAAGGCAGTCAGAATTAAAAAGAGAGATCTCTGTTTTTCTGGTAACCATTATCAATATTTACGTCCTGCTGATGGTACTGGTGGTGATTGCCGCCATATTTCTTTCGAACCGCATAACTGAACCATTACGACTGATTCAGGAAAGGTTGGGGCGGATCAGACTGGGTCGTCAGAACGAGGTAATTGCCTGGAAAGGAAATGACGAAATAGCCAGATTGATCAATGAATACAACAGCATGGTAGAACAGCTGGCCAACAGCGCTGAAAAGCTTGCGCGCTCTGAGCGTGAGTCGGCCTGGCGAGAAATGGCCAAGCAGGTTGCCCATGAAATTAAAAATCCGCTGACCCCTATCAAGCTCAGCATTCAGCATCTGAACAGAGCCTGGCATGACAAGGCACCTGATTTTGAACTTCGACTCGAACGTTTCTCAAAAACGCTGATTGAACAGATTGATACGCTGAGTCATATTGCCACTGCGTTTTCAAATTTTGCCCAAATGCCCCGCATGGCCGTTGAAAAGGTTGACCTGCATGAAATGCTGGGCAATCTGGTTGATTTCTTTTCGGCTGAAAGTCAGATAAAAATCAGCTACAGCACTGATGAACAGGGAAAATGTCTGGTAATGTCAGACCGTGAGCAACTGTTGCGCGCCTTTAACAACCTGATCAGAAATGCCATCCAGAGCATCGAACCCGGGAAAACCGGAAAAATCAACGTACATCTGGAGCGCGAAGAAAATTTCTGGGTAGTTAGCATAACCGATAATGGCAGCGGCATACCCGATGAAATCAGGGAGAAGATTTTTTACCCGAATTTCACCACCCGCACAGGAGGTATGGGCCTCGGACTGGCACTGGTAAAAAGTATCATTGAGAGTTCCGGCGGCACCGTAAGCTTCTCATCGGTATTGTCGGCGGGAAGTACTTTCTTTGTGAGGCTGCCGGCTTATCATCAAAGCGAGCTATGAAAATCTTGAAAACTATTACTAGTAATTCTTGCAAAAAATTTAACTTATTCTAAAATGGGAACTCGCTTTACTGAAATTGTTTCGCTCATTCGTTCAGCGCAGGTTTCGGCTTATCGTTCTGTTAACAAAGAGTTGATTAACCTTTATTGGAATGTGGGCTATTATATTGCCCAAAAGGTGAACGCTGCCCAATGGGGTGATAAAACAGTGGATGAATTGGCAAATTTCATACAAACTAAACATCCAGATCTAAGGGGTTTTAACCGCAGAGGCTTGTACCGTATGCGTCAGTTTTATGAAACCTACAAGGATGACTTAATTGTGTCATCAACGAGGCCACAATTACAAAGCACTGATAATAAGGAAAATAAAATTGTGTCCTCAACGCGGACACAATTCAGGGTTTGGGACATTAGACAATCAGCATTGACGGAACTGGGTTGGACACACCACAGAACCATTTTCTCCAGGTGTCAGACGGTTGAGGAAAATATATTTTATATAAAACTCTCATTAAAGGAAAATTATACGGTAAAAGAACTCGACCGTCAGATTACCGCTGCCGTTTATGAACGAACAATGCTTTCGAAGACTACGAGAATTGCTGAAAGCATTTCAAATACAAAAGCCATTCAGCCATATTTCAAAGATCTCTATGTTTTTGAATTCCTGAACCTGCCCGAGGCCTTTACAGAAAATGAGCTGCAAAAAGGACTTAAAAATAAACTAAAAACCTTTCTGCTTGAGTTGGGCAAAGATTTTCTTTTTATGGGAGAAGAATACCGCCTGCAGGTGGGCAATAAAGATTTTTTTATTGATCTTTTATTTTATCATCGGCAATTACAGTGCATGGTAGCCTTTGAACTTAAAACGGCGGATTTTTCACCTGAGCATATAGGACAATTGAATTTTTATCTTGAAGCCCTAGACCGGGATGTAAAGAAGCCTCATGAAAACCCCAGTATCGGCATTTTATTGTGTAAGGGTAAAGACAGCGAGGTGGTAGAATACGCCCTCAGCCGTCACTTATCTCCTGCGTTAGTCAGTGAATACAAAATGGCTTTGCCTGACAAAAAAATTCTCAAAGCCAAGCTGCACGAGTTGGCTGAATTATGGGCAAATCAGAAAAAAGATGAGGGGTTATGAATTGGAGGAAAATGAATTTAGGTGAATTCTTAAAAGAATTAGAACTTACCGAAGGCAGGGCAACAGGAATTCCTACCATGCTGGAATCATTGAACAAGAACGGGTCACCTTCCCCGCATTTTTATAGCGATGACGATCGTACTTTTTTTGAAGTAGAACTTTTTATTCACCCTTTTCCGGTTTTTGATATACCAGATAACCAACCCATAAAAAACACAATCCAGCACCATGTCACTCTATTTTCACGGCAATGCCCCGCTTAAGTTCCAGCATCAATACCTGGTCACCCGCGATTACATCATACCATTTATTGAGAAAATAAAACCCCTCGGCGCACAAAGCCGCGTGCTTGAAATTGGCTGCGGAGAGGGCGGTGTTTTACTGGCTTTTGCAGAAAAAGGCTGTAAATGCACCGGCATGGATCTCTCAGAAAGTAAAATCAATAGCGGCAAAGAACTTTTGAAAGATCAGCCCGACATTCATCTGTTTACAGCTGATATCTATGATCATACAACCATGGACACCTTCGGTGGAAGCTTTGACCTGATTGTGCTGAAAGATACCATTGAACACATTCCAGATCAGGAAAAAATAATAGCGCATCTGCCCTATTTTCTGAATACCAATGGCATGATATTTTTCGCTTTTCCACCCTGGCGAATGCCATTCGGCGGGCATCAGCAAATAGCAGTAAACCGCAAGGCTCAGCTACCCTGGTTACACCTGCTGCCCAAAAAATTTTACCTGAAATATTTGAAAAATGCCGGCGAAAACAACCCTACTATCACATCATTAGAAGAAATTTATGACACCCGTATTTCCATCGGCCGCTTCGAACGCATCGTCAGGAAATTACAATTTGAGATCGTCAGAAAAAGGCATTACATGGTAAATCCGATTTACCGGTATAAATTCAGAAGAACACCCAGGGAGCAAATTAAATTTATTACGCATCTGCCCTGGCTGCGCGATTTTATTACCACCACCGTTTATTACCTGGTTAGTCCTGCTAAAAAGTAATAGATCAACTTAATGTATTCATTGTTCACCATCAGCAGCCCTGACTCGCCGGCCCACCAGAAATCTTCGCTGTAGCGGCTGCTGGGCGCCCCCCTGAGTACCATGGTGATACCCGCCTTCTCAAGCCGTGACCTGAAAACCTGATTCACCCTCAGGGTGTGAAACTTATCTGATACAACCATTACTTTTTTGATGCCTTTGCTGCGGCAATAATTCAGCACAACATTTGCCTCCTCACGTGTACTGGTTCCGGTTTGCACCTCTTTGATCAGTGAATCAGGCATACCCAGTTTGTTCAACGCCTTTCGGGTAAGGGCTGATTCGGTGATGTTTAAATCCATCACTTCAAACAATGATGGCACCGTTTCGCCGGTGCAGATAACATAAGGCGCAAACCCGGCGCGATAAAGGCGGTAGGCTTCAGCCGATCGGTCAACAGGGCCGCCACTCAGTATGAACAAGGCGTCACATTTTGTGGGATTATCCTCTTCAATCAGCAACGACCCAGCAAAACGCATGACAGGCCGCCTTACCAAAAACAAAAGCAGCATTAAAAAAACCACTACGGATAATACCCAGCCGCTGCGTTTTAAAATTTTCTTCCACATAAAGGCACGAACTTAAACGATTTTACGTTTTATCCGGCACAGGTTGAAAATTAACCCTTACAGTTGTGCAGGGCAACATTTTAGCCCCTATTTTTGTCCTGATGAACAACTTCGCCCGCCTTATACTTCTGCTTTCGCTTGCCTTGAGCCTGCATGCGCAGGGGCAAAACAAAAAGGTTATTCAGTTTTCTGGTGTAATAGTAAGCGGCGACAGCCTCAAACCTGTTCCCTATGTTAACGTGATGGTAAAAGGCACCTACAGGGGTACCGTCAGCGATTACTATGGATTCTTTTCGTTTGTTGCGCAGTCGAACGACACCATCGAGTTCTCGGCCCTTGGCTACCGCCCATCCCGGTATACCATTCCGGGTGAGTTGAATGAAAACCGCTATTCAATTATTCAAATGCTTCAGAAAGATACCATTCTGCTGCGTGAAACGGTGATATACCCCTGGCCGACCCGTGAACAGTTTGACCGGGCATTTATCGAACTCAAAATTCCTGATGATGACCTGTCAACCGCTCAAAAAAACCTCTCCCGCGATAAGCTTTTTGAAGCTGCCATGAACATGCCGATGGATGCTTCACTCAATTACAAATACGCCAGTCAGCAGTTCAACACCCGCCTTTACAATGCCGGACAAATACCGATGAACAACCTGCTGAACCCCATTGCATGGGCCCGCTTTGTTCAGGCATGGCGAAACGGTGATTTCAAAAAGACCAATACGGGCAGATGACGGCAAAAAAAATCCGGCTGATTCTTCTCCTGTTATTTCCAGTCAGCTTCTTCTCAGGCGTCTATGCGCAAAAGGCTCTGTTGAAAGGTAAAATTACCGGAGAGCAGGGCAACCTCATGGCCGGTGTGCTGGTGTACGAAGCCGGAAACCAAAAAGTAAATGCCACCACAGATATTGATGGCCTGTTTCAGCTCAGCGTTGATGCTGAACGAAAGGTGCGCATCGTAATTTCATCCATCGGCTACAAAAAAGATACGCTCACGTTTTTATTGAAAAAAGACGAGATCAGAAATGTTAACCATGTTTTATCGCTGATCATCCAAAACACTTTTGAGGTTGTTGATAAATCTGACCGGAAGGGTTTTATTCAGCGGATTGACCCCAGAATTACCCAAAACATGACAGGCCCGGGTGATGCCATTGCCATGACCCTGAAATCATTCGCCTGGGTAAAGTCGAACAGTGAGCTAAGTTCGCAATACTCCGTGCGAGGGGGCAATTTCGATGAAAACCTGGTGTATGTGAACGATGTTGAGATTTACAGACCTTTTCTTGTCAGGGCCGGACAACAGGAAGGCTTAAGTTTCGCAAACCCCGATATGATTGAAGGATTAAAATTTTCAGGCGGAGGTTTTGAAGCGAAATACGGTGACAAAATGTCATCCGTACTTGACATTACCTACAAACGCCCTACCGGATTTCATGGAAGTATTGGCGCCAGCGTGCTGGGCGGTAATCTTCAACTTGAAGGATCTACCAAAAACTACAGGCTCTCGGGTATGATCGGAGCCCGCTACCGTACCACACAATACCTGCTCAACAGCCTTGATGTGCAGGGGCAGTACCGGCCGGCTTTTACCGATGTGCAGGCCTATCTGCTGTATAACATTACCGATAAATGGGACATTGACCTGCTGAGTAACTATGCGGTAAACAATTACAGGGTGTTTCCCCAGAGCCAGAGAACCGAATTCGGCACCATTAACCAGGCGCTTCAGCTGAGGGTATTTTTTGACGGCAAGGAGCAAAGTCGCTTTGCTACCTCCATGGCTGCGATAACTTCTACCTGGAAACCCAGAAAAAACATACGGCTCAAATTCATCACCTCCGCCTTCAACTCCTCTGAAACAGAGCGGTCGGATGTGATGGGGCAATATTTTATTGATGAACTTGAACGCGATATCGGAAAGGATAATTTTGGGGATGTTGCCTTTAACAGAGGTATTGGTTCTTATATCACCTTTATCCGCAACAGGCTCGATTACCTGGTGCTCAATGCCGAGCACAAAGGTTATATTGATAAAGGTCCGCACTTTTTTCAGTATGGTTTAAGGGCACAGTCTGAAGAGATCCGTGACCGGATCAAGGAGTGGAAAATGGTGGATTCAGCTGACTATTCCCTGCCTGACTTCCCCGCTGATTCTATTATACTTAACCAGGTGATCAGGGCTTCGGCCAGCCTTTCGTCAATGCGTTACCAGGCTTATGCACAATACAACTACGAATGGCTTACCGACAGCCTTGAATGGTCGCTCACCGGCGGGCTGCGTGCCAATCACTGGACTTTGAACGGGCAAACCATTGTAAGCCCGAGGCTGGTTTTCTCGCTGCGACCTTTGAACTGGAAACGCGACATTACCTTCAGGGCTGCTGCCGGACATTATGCGCAACCACCCTTCTACCGCGAACTTAGAGGGTTCGATGGCAGCATTAACCCTAACGTTAAAGCCCAGGAAAGCTGGCACTTTATTGCAGGCACCGATTTTACCTTCAAATCATGGGGGCGGCCGTTCAGTCTTTACGCTGAGGTTTATTACAAAATTCTCCGTAATCTGGTTCCCTATGAAGTTGACAATGTGCGCATACGCTATTTTGCCGATAACCTCAGCGATGGCTATGCCGCTGGTTTCGACATGAAAGTGAACGGTGAATTTGTAAAAGGTGTACAAAGCTGGGCCAGTATCAGCCTGATGAAAACCATGGAAGATATCCGCAATGATTTCTACTATGATTATTATGATAGCCTCGGCAGAAAGATTATTCCGGGTTATTCATCCATCAAGCAGGCCACCGACTCAGTAAAGATTTTACCGGGATATATCCCCCGCCCTACCGATCAGCGTTTTAATTTTAGTCTGTTTTTTCAGGATTACCTGCCCAAGAACCCTACCCTGAGCATGCAGATTACATTGGTTTTTGGTTCCAGATTACCGATGGGTCCGCCTGACAATGTTCGGTACAGAGATACCCTGCGCATACCGGCTTACCGAAGGGTTGACATTGGATTTTCAAAGCACTTCATTACTAAAGATCGTAAACTTCAATACAAGGAGCACAACAGCTTTCTGAAACATTTCAACTCGCTTGTGCTGAGTTTGGAGGTTTTCAACCTGCTGGGCATCAACAATACCGTTTCTTACCTGTGGATCAAAGATGTAACCAACCGTACTTACGGGGTACCAAATTTTCTGACCAACCGGCTGATCAATCTGCGGCTGCAGGCATCCTTTTAAGCTTATGTATATTGCAGCTCCAAATCAAATGCTTTGAACGCCTTTGTCAGAGATAACCGGTTTGCATTGATTATTCTGCTGATCGCCGCAGTGCTCAGGTTAATTAACCTTGGTAACGTTGATTTTGTGCACGACGAGCTGAGCGCACTAAGCAGAACCGGGTATATCGGATTCGGTAACCTGATCAGGTATGCCATTCAGATTGACGCCCATCCGCCACTCGTTCAGGTTTTTCTCAATTACTGGGTTTTACTTACCAGCATGGCTGAAGTATCTGTTAAGCTGCCATTTATTCTTTGCGGATTGGGTGGAATATGGCTGGTATGGCTCATTGGTAAATCATGGTTTGGTGAAACCGCTGCGCTATCTGCCATGGCCTATCTGGCCTGCGCTGAATATGTAATCGCCTATCACCAGCAAGCAAGGCCCTACGCCGTTGGGAGTTTTTTTTGCCTGCTCGCGGTCTGGGGTTTTACGCGCTATTTCACTGAAAACCTTGCCGGCAAGCGTAAATTTCTGCTCATTTACATCTTTGCTGCGGCAGCTGCTGCATTGAGTCATCATCTGGCCCTGTTATTCATCGGATTATTTGCTTCCCTCAGCCTGTTGCTGATCAGGAAGCAACAGCTTAAAACCTGGCTTTTAGCCCATTTAGCCTTATTGCTCTTGTACCTGCCCAACCTGCCGATACTGCTCAAACAGCTCAGTTACAAAGGGGTTGGCGAGTGGCTTGGCGCACCCGGATGGCATTCATTCAGGTATATTTTCGGATGGTTTACGCATTACACACCCTATTGCGCCTTTATTATTTCAATTGCTGCAATTGCTGGTTTTATGGGCGGATGGCTGAAAAACGACATTGTAAAAAAGAAAATATTGCTGATTGTTCTCTCCCTGGGTTGCATCTTTACCCCCTTCTTTTACAGCATCTACGTTAACCCTATTTTTCAGTTTTCATCCCTGTTTTTCGTGCTACCTTTCCTGATGCTATTATTCTTTTCGGGTTTACCTTCGCAGCGCAAGGCCAGCCTGATAATTCCGTTGATGATTTTGCTTTCAACCGGAGGCAGTTTTCTTTTCAGCCGCGACTATTACTCAATTGCAGCGCATCAGCCGGTTGCCGAAATATGCAGGCAAACCATCGGCTTTCTGAAAAAGCACCCTGAAAAAAAGGCGCTCGTTTGCCTCAATACAGAGCCCTGGTTTGTCAAATTATATCAGCAGAAATACCATTTTAGCTTTCCATATAAAGCCTGGCAAGGCATTACTTTCAGGGGTAAAGATCTTAAAAGTATAATCCTGAAGGAGCAGCCCGCTTACCTTGTTTTGGGCTGGATGCCAGAGCCGGCAATCGTTTTAGGCCGGCAGTATTTTCCGTGCATGATGGTTCATGAAAAAAGTCCACAGCTCGACTTTTACGTTTTTGGCCGCGTATCTCAACCTGTATGCGCTTCAGAAAAAATATGCTTTGAAAGCCGCCTGTTCGGCCCCAAGCACGATCAATACTGGGAAAATCGTCCGGAGCGCATTGCCCTTACCAACAGTGCACCCCAACTTGTTTTTAATAACGGCGACGAATTTGGGGTGGCTTTTGAAGCGCCGCTGGAAGCGATGCGCATTAACAGACACAGTATTCTGGAGTGCAGTGCCTATTTTGCCGAAGAACCAAATGATGCGGTAAATCTCACTGCGGTAATCTCAAGAGAAGGCAGCGGGGAGCCCGAAGTATATGTGAGCGAATCATCCGGCCTGCAGATACCTGCCGGTGATACCACCCGACAACTGCACCTCAGAACCCGTATTGTGGATGCTTTCAGGGAGAACCACCAGCTGAAAAACTGTAAGCTGAAGGTGTATATCTGGAACCGCAATAAATCGCCCCTGAAGGTCAGCCAGATTGAAGTAAAATGGCTGGAAGGTAACCCCAAAATGTATGGCCTCTATGAAGAATAAAGCACAGGGGTTTAAAGTCAGATCAGGATCAAAGCATTTCATTTTGTGGATGATGCTTTTTTCTTTTTTAAAAATAGATGCGCAGCAAAACGGGGCATTCCCTTTTCTGGTTGGCGGAGGAGGGCTCGTAACTTTCAAAGGCGATAATATCAGAACCAGCCCGGCACCATTTAAAAGCTTATATGCCGGCTATCAGCTTCAAAATTTCAGGTTTTCTGCAGGGATGCAACATGCTTACCTGCTATGGAACAGGCAGGAGCGCCTCAACCTTGAGAATTTCAGGGCTGAAATCTCAGCCATGGAGTTCAACATACAATATCACCTGCCGCTCCACGCTGGTGATTTTCCTGTTTTTCTCTTTGGTGGCGCCGGATTGGGCTATTCCTGGTTTGCCAGCTATGCTGACCTGAGGGCGGCCGGAGGCCAGCTCTACATTCCATGGTCTGACGGTACAATGCGCGATCTCCCGGAGCTGCCCCAGCATAAATTTACCGCTCAGCGCTTATCAAGAGATTACCGTTACGAAACACCGCTTGCCGTTCGTCAAACCTCGCTTATGTTGCCGCTCTCACTGGGTGTTTACTGGAAACTTGATCAGCGAATCAGGTTGGGGTTATCCTGGAAAATGGTTCAGATGCAGTCAGATTACCTTGACCTGAATACGAGCAATGCCGGCTGGGACCGTTTGAACCTATACGAACTAAGCATTGGTTTTGACCTGAAACGCATTGAAAAAACTGAAAAACCTGCTGATAAGCGCCCTATACCTTATGAGCCGGGTATAGATGCTCAGGTTTTGCTATTTAGCGATCAGGATAATGACGGAGTAGCTGACCTGTATGATCTTTGTGATCAAACTCCTGAAGGCGTTACGGTGAATAAACAGGGTTGTCCCCCTGATTCAGATGCTGACGGCGTGCCCGATTATATAGACCAGGAAAGAGAAACTCCTGCCGGATCTTGGGTTGAAAAAAACGGTGTTGCCCGGTCTGATCAATGGATTCAAACCCGATACAACGACTCCCTTGCCTGGTTTACACAACCCCTTCGTAAATTTTATAAAAACTGCAGACCTTATCCTGTTAAAAAACATATACCTGCTTCTCAGTACAATATCTATGCGCATATGCTGGAGCTGCATCCTGAATGGCGCACGTATATTCCCCGTCAGGTTTATGAACTTCCGGCTGAGTTCAAAATGCTCGACAGCAATAACGACAGGATTATCAGTGTAGAAGAGCTTGATCAGGCGCTGAATGCTATTTTTGATGATGCGCCGGGTGCCATTTCCATTGAAAAATTCAACGAAGCGATGCGCTATGCCTTTGAAATTCAGAACTGAGCTTTTGTTAGCATTGTTACTGCTGCTGCCGGGCACATTTATTTTTGCCCAGCCGAGTGCAGAGCAGAGCGGGCCGGTGCAGGTGAGACCCGGATTTGGCACATGCCTTCAACTAATGGTTTACAGAAATGGTATAACAGGCCCGGTGCGGTTCATTCAGGATTTACCAGCGGGCTGGTCGGCCGATAAGCTGCCGGTGTTTAATGCGGAGCTGCGGGTTACAGACAATAAAATGAGGATCACCTGGCTAAATTTTCCGCTGAAAGACACCGTTACGATTGCTTACGAAATAAAGGTGCCTGAAAAAGCTGCAATTGGTCAGGTAATTAGCCTGAGCGGCAGGCTTGAATATTTTGAGCAAGGAAAAATCAAACAAGTGGCAGTAAAACCGCAAACTATTAAAACAGTGAAGTTTTACTCAAGACTTCAATAAGAGCCCTGCCACTTTCTGAGGCCCCACTCAAGCGATAAAAGAGCCAGAACAAGGAAAAATATCCAGCGCAGACTGATCAGATCCTCAAGCTTGATTTCGCTGTGTGAAACAGGTTTCATGTCGGCCATCTTTTCTATCATACCCGGAAGGCTTTCCATTTCAGTGGGATAGATCAATTTACCTCCGCTACGCCCTGCGATGGTTCTCAGCAAACCATGGTCTGCCGTGGTCTGTATCATTTCCTGAACAACCGGCTTGATAATAAAGCGTCCGGCAGCTGTTTCTGTTTTTCCTGAAACATTTACGCTGGCCTCATAACGGTATTCACCGGCCGGAAACTGCCCTGCATTCAGCCGGTATGCATTGCCTGATTTAGAAAAAGTAAACGGAAAACTTTTATTCTCACTGTTGATTATCCTGATCAATACATCCGGTTGGTTAACAAGCTCATAACTTGCGTTATACACCTCAGCCTCCAGCTGAACGTCTTCATTTTCAAAGAAGGCTTTATCCGCAATAACCCTGAATTTGCGTTGATCGTTTCTCACACACAGGTATTGAACCAGCTTTGAGATAAACTCATCAAACCTTTCATGGTTCTGGTTTTCTGCATAATCATGCAATCTCCACCTCCAGATGCCGGTTCCGAGCAGCAAGGCTATTTTTCGTTCAGCCTGCGTTTGAAAGGCCAGCAAAGGATAATTGGTTTCAACCGCGCCTATTTTTTGACTGAACATGAGCGTAGCGCCAGGCGAAATTTTATAGCTGGCATAGGGCACCTGCAAAGGGTCGAACGATGAAAATGCTTTTTTTAGGGCATCGGA
>JBIICM010000028.1:0-19903 GCA_044238875.1 Flavobacteriales bacterium
GGGTCTCTTCCGGCTACATCCAGCCTGAACCCGGCAATATCGGCAAACAGTCTGGCCAGATGAGCGGCGAGGTTACCCGTGCCGGCCAGCAGTATTTCATCCGGTTGCTTCATTTTTCCTGCCTTTTTTACGGATTCGCTGATAAACAGCCATCGCGGTACCGATAGCCATCAGGATACAGCCTGTCCACAAAATATTGATGCCCGGAAAAATGATCGCTTTCATCACTATAAAATCCTCCAGTGTCTTTTTTCTGGCTTTGACCCTTATGTGGAATATTTCATTCAGCGGATCAATTTTTTCAAAACTCAGGTTCAATCCGGCATGTTCCAGCAGGGTATCTTCCGGCTGAATCATACCATTGCGCACCACAAACTTCGGATAGACCGTTTCTGTATGTCCGTGATGGCTTACCTCAATTTTTGCAGCAGCCCTGATTTCACTGTTGCGCGCATTTACATCAGCCGGCAAGGCGTCTTTAATGATTCCGATCAGCCTCAAACTGTAACCCTGAGCAGAAACCGTATCACCGATTTTCAGCTTGTATAAAACCGGTTCATTCCATTGATCGGCTTCTTCATTTTTTGATACGGAGGTAACGTGCGTGAAAATATCTTTATGCAAATAGTGACGCGTGTCGGGTTCGGTAACATTACCCATACGCGGGTTGGTCTGAATCAGCGGAGAGAGTGTGAATAGCTTTTGATGTTTACCGTCGGAAGATGGTTTCAGGTAATCAACATTGTAATAAATATTGATACCACGGGCAGAGTCGCCTCTGTAGGTGACAAGGTACTCTCCCATCCTAACGGTATCGTTTTTAAACAGCAAAATGTTTTCTTCATTTGGTAATTCTTTCCCCAAATCATAGTTACTCATGTTGCGGGAAATGAATTCTTTTTTGCCGGAAGAGATCAGTGCGCCTGCGAGTATGAGGCCAAAACCGATATGCGCTACCGAGGGCCCTGATTTTTTAAATCCGGCAGTTGCCACCAGCAACATATAATCAAGGTTGGCCGTAACGGCAAAAATGGCGGTAAATAACAAAACAATCAGTAAAGGCTGCTGAAGGCTTACCAGCCAGGCGGTGAGTGCTGTAAGCAGCAGGGCGGCAATCAACGGACGGATTATTTTCAGCAGCAGCTCTTGAGGGGGAGTAGCACGGTATCTGAGAAACTGGCCCACACCAACCAGCAGGGCTATGATGATCGCAAAAGGTATTTGCCAGCTATTATAGTGTTTTATGGGATCATCCTGCAGCCCCATCTTCGCATCTGCGAGCTTCTTAAAAATATCGGCAGGCAATTTTTGGTTCAGCCATGAAAAGAACCCGGAAATTTCTCCCGAGACAAACTTATTAATAACCGGGGTTGAGGTGCTGAAGGTAATTTGAAATGCGGAGATCAGCAACACCAGCGCCCCTACAAACATCCAGAATTCTCTTGAGCTCAACTTGTCATCGGCATTGTCTTTTTTAAAAATAAGCCCAACCTTTCTAAAGGCCATAAACAGGGCCGAAACCAAAAAAGCCGCCGCAATCAGCTTGAATACACCGCCTGAAAGGCCTGCAAAAATAATCAGCATGCTCAGTACGAAGTAAATCCAGCCTTTATAACCTCCTGAGAAAACCAGTATAGAAGGCAACCATAAAAACACAAGCAGGTATATGAGCAGTTGTCCGCTCATACCCAGATCGGTAAATGCATGAACGGATGTTTCACCAAGGATCCCGCTTCTTGTAAGAAAAGTTGAGTACAGCAGCAGAATGAAACTGATAAAAACCAGCACAATTGCTGCAAGTGGAGACTGTTTGCGGGCTTTGGTGAGCAGCATCAGATGTCCGCCCGCTACAAGCGTTATCCAGGGTACAAGGGAGGCGTTTTCAACCGGATCCCAGGCCCAGAACCCCCCGAAACTCAATGCTTCATAAGCCCATGCGCCTCCCATCAGAATGCCGGTGCCCAAAATGCAAATGGCAAAGAATATCCAGGCAAGTGAGGGGTTGATCCATTCCATGTACTTTTTTCTCCAGAGGGCGGCCATGGCGTATGCAAAAGGGAACAATCCGGCGGCAAAACCAAGGAATAAGGTGGGTGGATGTATGGTCATCCAGTAATTCTGAAGCAAGGGATTCAGCCCCCTTCCATCCAGATTTTTCAAATAATCAGCCTTCTGCACAAAGGGAAGGTTCATAAAATCAGGGTGTTCACGCAACAGAATAAAGGGGTCACTGCCTATTTTCAATTCACCGATGTAAACGCCCAGTAACATTGAGCACAGAAATACCTGCACCAGACTTACAATGGCCATGGTACTGTACTCCCAGTCTTTCGCGGTTCGCATAAGAATATGTCCGAGCAACATGTTCCAGAAGGCCCAAAGGAGAAAACTACCTTCCTGCCCTTCCCAGAAACAGCTGAGGATATACTGCATGGGCATTGAGCGGTTGCTGTGCTCCCAAACATATCGGTATTCAAAGTAATGGCTGAACAGCATTACGAATAGGGTCAAAATAATGAGGATAACCCCCGCTGAATGCACGTTGTAACCTGTGCGAGCGAGCCGCTGCCAGGCTGGGGCTTCATCAGAGCGACGTTCTGCAAACCAATAGGAAACTGCAGCCAGCAGCGCTCCGCAAAAACTCAGCAGTACTGAAAACCTGCCCAGATAACCCCAGCCGGTATGCTCTCCTATGTAGGCTATTTCCATGATAATTTATGATGCTTCTGCGGCTTTGAATTCTTTGAGCCCCTCGCTGCCGTCATTGTATTTACTCGGACATTTCATCAGGATTTCATCGGCCTGAAAGGCCGTACCCTGCATTTTCCCCTTGATAACCACCTGTTCTGATCTTTCGAAGTCCTGGGGTTTATTGCCATTAAAAATCACCTGTTTTTCAATCCCTTTCCTGTCGGTAAGGTAAAACCTGAAAAGGTTGGCGTTTTGCTGCGGGTTGTAATCAAGCGGTTTTCCTTTGCTAAGCGTGCCCACAACCTGAAACTTTCTGTCAGGACTATCTGCAGCTTCATCAAATGTGGCATAAGTTGATGAATCGGCAAAGGTGCTTAAAATAACGCCAATTGAAACTGCGATCAGAATGATGACTACGATATAGGATTTTTTCATAACTCCGGGTTTTGTTTCTTCTCCAGTTGTCTGATTTTTTTCTCAAGACTGATCAGGTAAGCGATAATTCCCAAAAAAACTACAGCGACAACAGCTACAACCACGTATATTTTACCGTTGCTCCTAAATACGTCAGCCATCTCGGCCTGCTGTGCCTGCAGTGCTGCAGGTAATAACAACGATAAGAAGAGTATGGTTTTCTTATTGCACATTTTATTGATTTTTTTGAATAACTGATTCCTCAGACAACATCCGGTAATCTATTTTACCAAGCCTGATACGTAAAGATGCCAGCCATACACCCATCAGCATCCAGCCTAATACGGCAGGATAAAAAACAAGTCGCATGTTGCTGTCAAGGTCATAGGTGCTGAAAGCCGGATTGCCACCATTTCCGGGATGCAGGCTGTCAACAGCGTTTAAGCGCGGATAAACCATGAGAAACACCAGCATCAGCACGTAGGCAAAAATGTTATATACAGCAGATATTCTGGCTCTTTTTTGCTCCTCCTCCATTGAATTCCTTAAAACAAGATACGCCATATAGATGAGCACTGAAATGGCCGCTCCGTTGAGCTTTGGGTCATTGACCCACCAGGTGCCCCAGGTGAACTTTGCCCAGATGCTGCCGGTGGCAATACCAAGCAATCCGAAAAAGAGACCTGTGAAAGCAAAGGAGGCGGCAGGCAGGTCGTTGCCGTATCGCGGTGCTGCCAGGTATCGAATGCTGTAAACTACCGAAACGGTTAACAAACCCATCATACCGAACCACATGGTAACATGAAAATAGAGATTACGAATGGTTTCGTTCAATACAAAGAGGGCTGGCACCTTACCCAGAAAACCCATTATTAATGTGTAAAGAATAAGCCCGACAGCGAGTATTTTCCACCAGTGGCGAAGCAGATTGCCGGAAGGTTTTTTTATCATGGTAAGCCGGTTAGCACCGGTGCGGCAAAGTTAATGAATGCGGCGAAGTACTGACAGGTTCTTTACCTGAAACATTAAATCGAAAAAAATATTGATAAATTTCGGACGTAACCGAAAAATATATAGATAAATTCAGGACGTAACCGATGAAACTTCTTGCATTCCAGATCGGGCAACAGGTATCGTACCATGAGCTGTCGCTTGCTGCTGGATTGGATGTTTCTACGGTTGAGCGGTACATAGATATGCTGGAAAAAGCCTTTGTTGTTTTTCGTTTACCCTGTTTTCAGCTTAATAAAAAAAATGAATTGAAAAAATCGCGTAAGATTTACTTTACCGATAATGGTATTCGCAATGCAATTATTAACCAATGGGGCGAGATCGAGTTGCGTTCAGATGCCGGGGCACTTTGGGAGAACTGGATTATGAGTGAGCGACATAAACTGATCCGCAACGAACAGGCGAAAACGGAAATGTATTTCTGGCGTACCATTGCTCAACAGGAAGTTGATTTGGTGGAGGTGAAAGACAAAAACTTGCCCTTTAGCGTATCTGAAAAATGCGAACTTTGTGAGCATTGTGAACACAAGCGATGGCAGTCAAAAAATTTCTGTACAAATACCCCTTGAAGGTGTTGACAGTGCGCATTGTGCCCTGATCATTGATGAAGCGCTCGGACGACTGGAAGGCGTAGTTGCTCATCGTGTAGAGCTGAACAACAAAAGAGCCGTTGTCGAGCTGACAGAAACCGACCGCCTGGGACCCGCTGTAAACCTCATCAGATCGCTGGGTTACCAGGTGCCTGCCCTGAAAGCCAACTGGCCGGTGCTCAAAATGAGCTGCGCCGGCTGCGCCAATACAGTTGAAAAGATGGTCAGTCTCCAAGCCGGCGTTGTAAGTGATTCAGTGAATTACGCCTCAGCTATGCTTCAGGTAGAGTATCTGCCTGATGTGATCAGTGATGTTGAGATTAAAAAGGCTGTCAGGCTGATCGGTTACGATCTTGATATTTCAGCTGAGCATCAGCGCACAGACCATCACAATGCATATCTGAATGCATTGAAAAGAAAAGCTTTCGCGGCAAGTATCCTCAGTTTGCCGGTGGTTATATTGGGTATGTTCTTCATGCATTTGCCTTATGCCAATGAAATTATGTGCGTGCTTTCTGCTCCTGTGGTTTTTGTATCCGGAAGAACATTCTTCATCAATGCCTGGAAGAAACTTCTGCACCGGACAGCCAATATGGATACACTGGTAGCCATAAGCACTTTGGTGGCCTTTGTTTTCAGTTTGTTTAACCTGATTTTTCCGCACCTATTTATGGGCGGTGAAACACATGCACCGGTTTATTTTGAAGCTGCTGCGGTGGTGATCACCTTTATTTTAGTTGGCAAGGTGCTGGAGGAGCAGGCAAAAGGGAGTGCTTCGGCAGCGATCAGACAACTGATGCAGCTGCAACCATCACAGGTATTACGTCTGGATGCCTCAGGAAAATTTACCCCGGCCGCTTTGGGTGATGTGCAGCCGGGTGATCTGCTGATGGTGCGCCCCGGAGAAAAAGTTCCGGTTGACGGGGTTACAGAGGTCGGCCCTGGATGGATGGATGAAAGCTTGATGAGCGGAGAACCTTTGCCTGTATTGAAAAATTCAGGCAATCAGGTGTACGCAGGTACCATTTTACAGCAGGGCAATCTGCAATTCAGCGCCACAAAGGTAGGATCGTCAACACTGCTTGCCCGTATCATCAGGATGGTTCAGGATGCCCAGGGCAGCAAGGCTCCAGCTCAGCAACTGACTGATAAAATCGCCGGCGTATTCGTTCCTGTGGTTACAGTTATTGCATTAGTGGCTCTTCTGGCATGGGGGTTAACCGGAGGAAAAGAGGGCTGGGTGCAGGGCATACAGGCATTTGTTACGGTGCTGATCATTGCGTGTCCGTGTGCTTTGGGACTTGCCACACCCACAGCCGTGATGGTTGGTATTGGAAAAGGGGCTTCACTTGGCATGCTGGTCAGAGATGCTGAAAGTCTGGAAAGAATCAGTAAAATGAATGTACTGGTGCTCGACAAAACAGGTACAATTACCGGAGGCAAGCCGGAGCTCACTGAAATTTACTGGAACGGTGATGATCGTTCAAGCCTGCCAGTGCTTGCAGGGCTTGTAAGGTTATCAGCTCACCCGCTCTCAGCAGCCATTACAAAGCACCTGAACGATGTTGAACCTGTTTTAGCGGAAAAGTTTGAGGAAGTGGCCGGCAAGGGCCTCAAAGCAGTAATTAATGACGAGACTTTTGCAGTTGGCAACCATAGCTGGATGCTTGAAAATGGTATTGAAATATCCTCAGCATTAGAGCAAAGATCAATCTTGCTTGAGCAGGAAGGCCATAGCCTTGTTTGGTTTGGCGGCTCAGGAAAAGTATTGGCTCTTGCAGCCATGCGCGATCAGGTGAAGGCCGGATCAGTGGAAGCCATACGGCAACTGAAAGAAATGGGAATCCATGTTTGCATATTGAGCGGAGACAGGGAACAGGCGGTTCGTAAGGTGGCAGCAGAAACAGGCATCGAAGATTTTAGCTGGGGTCTGGGGCCGGAGGAGAAACTGAAAAAACTGGAATTATTTCAGCGTCAGGGCTTCGTGGTGGGCATGGCCGGTGATGGCATCAACGATAGTGCCGCACTGGCCAGGGCAGATATTGGCATTGCGATGGGGCATGGTAGTGATGTAGCGATGGAAGCTGCCAGAATCACCCTTATCACCTCTGACCTGCGAAAGATTCCACTTGCGATTAAACTCTCAAACCTTACCCGTAAGGTTATCCGGCAAAATCTTTTCTGGGCATTTGTTTACAACCTTGCGGCAATACCTATTGCAGCAGGCATACTGATCCCTGTAAACGGTTTTGTGCTCAATCCGATGCTCGCAGGCGCAGCCATGTCGCTTAGTTCACTGAGTGTTGTAAGCAACAGTTTACTGATGCGGTTCAGGCGGATGTAAATTATGTGGGCCTGACGATCAGAGGGTTCCCCTGCGTTCCTGCTCCCGCTCAATGGCTTCAAAGAGCGCCTTGAAATTTCCTTTGCCAAATGCACGTGCTCCTCTGCGCTGAATGATCTCATAAAAGAGGGTAGGTCTGTCTTCAACCGGTCTGGTGAACAGCTGAAGCAGGTAACCTTCATCATCACGGTCAACAAGGATATTCAGACGGCGGATTTCATCCATATCTTCCTCGATATGTCCAACCCGGCTGAAAAGGTCGTCGTAATAAGTCCCGGGAACTTCCAGAAAATCTACCCCTCTGCGGCGCAACTCTGCAACAGTCTCAAGAATGTTATCGGTAGCCACTGCGATGTGTTGTACACCAGGGCCGTGGTAAAAATCAAGATACTCCTCTATCTGCGAGCGCTTCTTACCTTCAGCGGGTTCATTGATGGGGAATTTAATAAATCCGTTGCCATTGGAAACCACCTTTGACATCAGGGCTGAATATTCAGTAGAAATATCCTGATCATCAAACGAAATGATTACTTTAAAACCAAGCACATCCTCGTAAAATTTAACCCAGGTATTCATCTCTCCCCAACCTACATTTCCCACGCAATGGTCAACAAAACGCAAACCAACAGGTTTGACCTCCGTCTTTGAAACGGCAGTCTGAAAACCGGGCAGAAATGCGCCTTTGTAGTTTTTTCTTTCTACAAATGTATGGATGGTCTCTCCGTAGGTGTGGATGGATGCAACGCGCACCTCACCATTAGAATCTTGTAAAACTTCAAGCGGAGAAGCCAGTCTGGCACCGCGTTTCAGGGTCTCATTCAACGACTTTTCAGCATCTTCAACCCATAAGGCCAGCACCTTTACGCCGTCTCCGTGTTTTTTTACATGCTCACTGATGGCTGAATCAGGAAAAAGTGAGGTGGTAAGTACAAGCCTGATTTTATCCTGCTGCAATACATAGGATGCCCTGTCCTTGACACCGGTTTCAGGACCGGCATAGGCGATCAGCTTATAACCCCAGGCATGCTGGTAATAATAGGCCGATTGCTTGGCATTGCCAACGTAAAATTCAATGTAGTCTGTTCCCAGAAGCGGCAGAAAATCAGTTGCGATTGCGGTTTCTGATGCAGTTTCTTTTAAGGTTGCTGTATTTTCCATTATTTGTTCTTGTAAAAAGGTTCAATTTGGTTGATCATTCCATCCATGAACGGAAATATTTCGGGTCTTCGATTTTCAATGCGGCGCGAGTAATCATCAATGGCCTGAATGTATCGATCATCACGGCCAGTTCGGCTGTTTCCTTTTGTCCGATACTGCGTTCATAGGCGCCAGGATGCGGGCCATGCGGTATCCCGCCGGGATGCAGGGTAAATTGCCCCTGCGAAATATCATTCCGGCTCATGAAATCGCCATCTACATAATAGAGCACCTCATCTGAATCAATGTTACTGTGGTTGTAAGGGGCAGGTATCGATTGCGGATGATAGTCGTAAAGGCGTGGACAGAAGGAGCAAACTACGAAATTGCTTGCCTCAAATGTCTGATGCACCGGAGGTGGCTGATGTACCCTTCCGGTTATAGGTTCAAAGTTGTGAATCGAGAAAGCATAAGGATAATTGAATCCATCCCAGCCGGCCACGTCAAACGGGTGACTTGCGTAAACCAGCTGATGCAGCATGCCCTGCTTTTTTACCTTGATCAGGAAATCTCCTTTTTCATCATAGGTTTCAAGCTCAGCCGGCCGTCGTATGTCGCGCTCACAGTAGGGCGAATGTTCAAGCATTTGTCCAAACCAGTTACGATACCGCTTGGGCGTATATATCGGACTAAACGATTCAGCATACAAAATCCTGTTGTCGGCACCCTCAAATTGAATCTGGTAAATCACTCCCCTGGGTATTACCAGGTAGTCACCGTAACCGAAGGGGATATTACCCAATAAGGTGCGGAGCACCCCTTTACCTTTGTGAATAAAGAGCAATTCATCCGCATCGGCGTTTTTATAGAAATATCCGGTGAGTGATTTGCGCGGAGCCGCCACTCCTATATGAATGTCATTGTTCACCAGCAGAGGCGTGCGACTCTCCAGGTAATCATCCGCAGGAGGCACATCAAAACCAATCAAACGGCGCGACTGCATGTTTTTTTCAACAACAATCTCAGGATTAACATCCAAAACATCCAGCAGTTCTTTCACCATGGTGGGCCGGTGAACCTGATAAAGCAGCGATGACATACCGTCAAAACCAACCGTGCCAAAGAGTTGTTCATAATAGAGACCACCGTTTTCCTTGTACATCGTGGTGTGACGCTTCGGCGGAATTTTTCCCAGACTATGGTAAAATGGCATACTGCTGTTTTTCTGTGCAAAAATACATACAGATCCTTTCTAAAAACTGATAAATATCAGGTTTAGCAATTGGCATCCATGAAAAATTTATTTTTACTGGTGAAATGGCGTTCAAAGATCTTATAATCAGCAGTTAAAATTTCACCTCCGGTTATGTGCGCTTAACCGTGAATTCGCTCCTGAATGCCATATTGTGCAATAATTTGCCCCTCGTAGTTTAAAAATTCCTCCCATCTTTTGTTCACGTCAATCCCTGCCGGGGTGCCGTATTTTCGGGCCAGCCCGATAAAGAGGGTGTAGTGATTCGCCTCGCTTACCATCAGTTCATGGTAAAAGTGAGCCAGCTCTTCATCTCTGATATTTTCACTCAGTACCCGAAAGCGCTCACAACTTCTGGCTTCAATCATCGCGGCAAATAACAGGCGCTCAACCAGTCCTTCTTCACGGCTACCGCCTTTTTTGATAAAATCAAGCAACTGGTTCACATAATTGTCTTTGCGTTCCCTGCCTAAACTCCAGCCCCTGCTGAGAATAATGGCATGTACGCGCTGAAAGTGCTCCATTTCTTCGCGGGCCAGCACACTCATTTCCTTCACGATTTCATCCAGTTCAGGATATTTTACAATGATAGAAATCGCGTTGGAGGCTGCCTTTTGTTCACAAAAGGCATGATCGGTAAGTATTTCCTGCAGATTTGAGGCGGCAAGATGCGCCCACTCCGGGTCGGTTGGTTGATGCAGTTTAAACATATTCTGGTTTGCAGGAATGATGAATCCCGTTAACATATTGCGCAATAACCTCAAGTTCAGCAGCTGTTTCCGCTCCCTCAAAACCTGTAAGGTCAGCATAGGTAATCATTCGGTTGTATGACTGTAGCAACTGCAAGGCTTTCGGAAGATATGACCAGTGCCATTTTTCCTCCTCGTAACCACCGGGTCGTTCTATGCCCCTTACAGTATAAGGTCTGGCAAAGCCAAATCGGGCGGCATGGATAATCAGCCAATCAAACACAGCCCTGCCTTCGCTGGTTTCGAAATAATCAGGTTCAACACTGTTCAGATCAACATCTGTACCCCAATGGTGGCGCGATGTTCCCGGCATAGCACTGTAACGGAGAATCCTTTTGGCCCTTTCAACTGGATCGGGCAAGGTTATGGCCAGGTTTTGTCCTTCGGTAAGTTGTTTGCCGGTCCATTTGGCTTCCCATATCTCCTTTTGCCTTGAAAAGGAGCGGAAAGCTGAAACTACCCGCAGCCTTACCCCCATATTATCTGCCAGATCAATCATGCCGCAAAGCGCTTCAGCGGCTTCTTGCAGCATGTAGGCCGCCTGACCAACGCAAAATCCTTCCTTAAGAAGCACAAATTCATTGGAGACTGCCGGATCGAATCTGCCTGTTAGAAAGTCGGTTTTTTCAACGTTCATCCTTGCAAAATTATAAAACAACCGGCCATATATGATTGCTGATGGTCATTTTAAAACCGCCGGAATTGCTAAAGATTTAAAACGGATGCATGTTGCTCATTGTTTGAGGAAAATATTTAATCATACAATGCCTAACTTTGCTTTCGATCAGATTACTTTGAAATCAACACAAAAGCCACCTGCCATAAAACCTGAAAAAGCCGTTCTCGTTGGGTTAATTACCCGTGATCAGCCAGAAGAGCTGCTCAGCGAATACCTTGATGAACTAGCGTTTCTTGCAGAAACGGCAGGTGCAGAAACAGTAAAACGGTTTACCCAAAAAACCGACAGACCTGATCCGCGCACTTTTTTAGGCAGCGGTAAACTGGCTGAAATTGTGGCCTATATCAAGGAGCATGCGGTAGATCTGCTGATTTTCGACGACGAGCTGAGTCCATCCCAATTGCGCAACATCGAGCGGGAAGCGGGCATCAAGGTGATGGACCGGAATAATCTTATTTTAGACATTTTTGCAGGACGTGCGCGAACTTCACATGCAAAAACACAGGTAGAGCTTGCACAATACCAGTATCTGCTGCCGCGACTCACCCGCATGTGGACGCACCTTGAAAGGCAGAAAGGGGGCATTGGTATGCGCGGCCCCGGTGAAAGTCAGATCGAAACCGACCGGCGTATCATTCAGGTTAAAATCAGCCGGCTGAAAGAAAAGCTGAAGGAGATTGACAGGCAGATGGCCACACAGCGTAAGAACAGGGGCGATCTGGTGCGGGTGGCGCTGGTGGGCTACACCAATGTGGGAAAAAGTACCATCATGAACCTGATCAGTAAGTCAGATGTTTTTGCAGAAAATAAACTTTTCGCCACACTCGATACAACCGTGCGGAAGGTGGTGCTCGATCAGGTGCCATTTCTGCTCTCAGATACTGTTGGTTTCATCAGAAAGCTTCCCACCCAGCTGATTGAGTCATTCAAATCAACACTCGATGAGGTGCGCGAGGCCGACATATTGCTGCATGTGGTTGATATTTCGCATCCCGCATTCGAAGATCATATCAGCGCTGTAAATGAGACCCTCAAAGAGATACATTGTCTTGACAAACCGGTATTGATGGTTTTCAATAAAATTGATGCATTCAGCTATATTGAAAAAGATGCTGATGATTTGTCACCGGTAAGGCGCGAAAATTTCACCCTCGATCACTGGAAACGTACCTGGCTTGCACGCCATTCGGGACCAGCCGTTTTTATCTCTGCGGCGGCACGCGAAAACATTGATAATTTCAGGAAAGTGCTTGGAGAAATGGTGCTGAAGGTACATCGCACAAGGTATCCGAATTATTGATTGATTCTCACCCCTCCTCTTGCACATAAGCGCTTGACTTTATGAATATTAAGCTTTTACCCCCCTTGGTAATTTGCAAACCTGCAAACGACCGATTAAACGTTTTAATTCCTGATACATCTTTACTGCATGAAAAAACTGTTCCCGCTTATCATCATAAACTTTTTATTTCTGACATGTTCACATGGACAAACTGATATTTATGACAGTATTCTGGTAAACAATGACTGGCGCACTTATAACATTCACCTGCCCAAAGGGTACACCACCGATGAAAAATACGTGCTCGTTCTTGGTTTTCATGGTGGACAGCAGGCCGGACGCACGGAATTAGGCTGGAAGGCGTTGTCACTGCAAAGTCGGCTCAGTGAAAAAGCCGATAAAGAGGGTTTTGTTGTTGTTTACCCCGAAGGAAAGGTATTTGCAACAGGCCGCTCATGGAATGCGGGAAACTGCTGCCCTCCTTCTTCCAACAAGGGTGTAGATGATGTAGCGTTTGTAAACAGCTTATTGAATAAACTGTTCAGTAACTATTCAATAGACACGAACCGTGTTTATGCCACCGGATCATCCAATGGAGGTATGTTCTGTTATCGGCTTGCCTGTGAACTGAGCCATCGCATTGCGGCTATAGCCCCCAATGTTGCTTCTCAGGTGTTGCAGCCTTGCAATGCAGCCAACGATGTTCCCATTATCAGTTTTAATTCTAAAATTGATCCTGTTGTTCCTTACAACGGTGGTTTTGGACCAAGCAATATTTCATTTTTAAAAGATGTTTTCTTTCCATCTCAGGACAGCAATCTGCGAATCTGGTCGGGTATCAATTACTGTATGCAACGCGATACCATTGTTAATGGCCAAAACATGAATTATGACTTCATTAAACTGAGCAATTGTTTATGCAACTCAGAAATACACCACTATGCCACCACCGATGGCGGCCACAGCTGGCCGGGCGGTGTACCTAATGAACTTAGCCCGGTTTCAAATCAAATTAACGCTACTGACTTGTTATGGTCATTTTTTCAAAATTATAGGTTAGGCTGCCTAACAACAGGATTAGAAAACACACTGGCGTTTGACAAAACAATCGAAACATTTCCTAATCCATTCTTCAACAAAATCAATCTGACTTACAGAACAGGCAAAGAAAATTTCACACTCATCAATAGTTTCGGTCAGTTTATTTGGTCAGGAAAAAATATTGAAGACCAGGATTTTTCCCAACTGGCAAATGGTCTTTATTTACTTCGTATTGACCACATTACAATTAAACTGGTGAAACAATGATCCGACATCTTACGGTTCAAGTTTCCTTCCCATCCAGCCGTTTCATTGATTGGCTCAGCATAAAGTTAAAATACCGTGGTAAAAAGTTTTTGCAAACAAATTTTTTGCAGAAAAAAAAATGATTGATGTCTAAAAAGTTTTTTAGTTGTGTTGTAATTGTATATTTGTAATAACCGATGAAATTTATTAAAACGCTGGAACATGGCAGGAGTAAACAAAGTAATACTGATTGGGAACGTTGGTAAAGATCCCGAGGTAAAGGTGCTTGACAATGGAGTAAGGGTTGCCAATTTTCCGCTGGCAACCACTGAAATCTACAAAAAAGACGGTGCACGCCATGAGCAGACTGAATGGCATAACATTGTTCTCTGGAGAGGTCTTGCCGAGGTTGCTGAAAAGATTGTAAAAAAGGGCGCCTCCGTTTACATTGAAGGAAAACTGCGTTCGCGCACCTGGGAAGACAAAGACAGAATCAAGCGCTATGCGGTTGAAGTGGTGGCCGATACACTAACCTTGCTTTCAGGGCGTAAGGAGGATCCTTTGCATCCTAATCACGATGATACTGTATCTGTATCAGAAAAAGATACCCACCACGATATCTGAGGCCGCTTCAAATGTGTTTCTTTGCGAAACGAATTTCATGTTGCGCCATCTTCTCTTATTACTTTTTATATTGACTTGCATGACTTCATGCCTCGAAGAGCACGTTGGCATGCCCAAACCAAGGGGGTATTATCGTATTGATATGCCAGAAAGAACCTATCAGGTTTATAATGGATCATGTCCCTACACCTTTGAATATCCGCGTTATGCCATTTATGAATCCGACAGTATTCAGGGTGGGGAAAACTGTCGTGCCAATATAAACATGGTTCCTTTCAAGGCGCGGATTCACCTGACCTATAAGGCGGTAAATGGCAATTTAGCATCACTTAACGAGGATTCAAGAACACTGGCCTACAGACATTCGGTAAGGGCCAGCGGCATCCGCGAATACGTTATTGATCAGCCTGAAAAACGCATCTATGGTATGATCTACGAGATTGGAGGTGATGCAGCCTCCTCTATACAGTTTCAGGTAAGCGACAGCAGCAGACACTTTTTGCGCGGATCGCTTTATTTCTTTGCCCCTCCCAATGCCGATTCGCTGGCTCCTGCGGTTGACTTTATCCGCAAGGACATTGAGCACCTGCTTAAAACATTTAGGTGGAAAGATTAAGGGATTATGCGCTGATGCCTTTGCTCAGTTCTTTTATCCGTCGAGTACTACGCAACGAAAGCCATGCTTCGAACTGCGCTGAAAACACCAGCATTGACAGCAACAAATGGAGTGGCTGAACCCAGGCCGGAAAATCTGCATAATTGAGTAAAATTCCTGCAAGAACTTCCAGCAGAAGCAGGGCGCAGGTGAGAACCACAAATTTAAGGGCTCTGCTGTTGCTGCTGCTGATGGCGCGATAAAGTATCCATCCGTTAAAAATAAGAATGAGGATTGAAAAAGACCGGTGAAATAAAAATACCGACGGCAACTGTCCGATCCAGCCTTCCCGACCTGTATAAGCTTCTCGCGCTGCAATGGAATCAACAGCCTCACGTACTGATGTGCCAAGAATAATTTGCGATACTGTAAGCACAAGGGCCAATAAGACCAGCCTTCGCAGATTGTATTCGCGCACCGCCCTGTTTGCCATTTTATGTATAAGAGATTTATGTAAAATCAACTGAATAATAATGAGCAGGGCAAGGGCCGCGAGCATATGAACGGTTATTTTAACCGGAGCGAGATTTGAAGAAACAACCAGTGCCCCCAGCCAGCCCTGAAAACCGGTAAGCAATAGCATGCCACCCGACAGCACCGTGAGCAGCGGCTTTTGTTTGAGCCATGCGAATGAACAAATAAATAAAACAAGCACAAACAGGCCCATCAGTGCACCCAGCAGGCGGTTGATATATTCAATCCAAGTATGGGCAACCACAAATCTTGCATAATTGTGTTTGGGGTACTTCTCCCAGTTGACCCTGCTAAAAAAATCTCCGGCCGTGAAATCTTCAACCGCACGCCAGAGTGTATCGTTGCGGATAATCATCATGCCCTTGTTATAAGGTTCTCCGGGATGAAAATCAAGGCGGGAGGGGTCAACCGGCGGAATGTAATACCCAAAACAACGCGGCCAGTCAGGACAACCCATACCCGACTGTGTGGTTCTGACCACCGAACCGGCAAGAATTACCAGAAAGGTAATCGTGAAACAAATCTTTGCAAACAGACCAAATAAAACTTTCACAGAAGGCATTCTTTAGACCGGCTGCAAACCTACACCACAAACATGTAAATTTGCGCACCAAAATTAATACAGTCATGTTGATTGATCTTAAAGTTCCATCCCCGGGAGAGTCGGTAACCGAAGTAGAAATTGCCAATTGGTTAAAACAGGATGGCGATATTGTACAAAAAGACGATGAACTTTGTGAGATTGATTCTGACAAGGCAACCCTGACCATCAATGCAGAGGAAGGCGGTAAACTGATTATCCGCGTGCAGGCCGGCCAGAAAGCCCAGGTGGGCGATGTGGTAGCCAGTATTGACACTTCATTTGCAGCAGAAAAACCGGTCGTTCAAAAGGCGCCTGCACCAACCCCTTCTCCAGCCAATATACCTAAAAAAGAGGCCTCCCCTGCCCCGGCTGAAAAGGTGCATCCGGCAAAAGGGCATCCTTCTCCGGCCGCTGCCAAATTGATTGCTGAAGAAGGAATTGATGCAGGTAAAATCAGCGGAACAGGTCCGGGCGGCCGCATCATCAGGCAGGATGTCACCGAATGGCTGCAGGCCGGTTTCGGAAACAAGTCGGTTACCGCAAGCCGCAATCAGCGCCGTGAAAAGATGAGTACGCTGAGGCGCAAACTCAGTCAACGCCTGGTGAGCGTTAAAAATGAAACCGCCATGCTGACCACTTTTAATGAGGTTGACATGTCGGCAGCCATGAATCTGCGTAAAGCATTCAAAGATAAGTTTAAGGAGGTGCACGGTGTTGGGCTCGGATTTATGAGTCTTTTCACCAAGGCGGTGACCATTGCTTTAGAGCACTACCCTGCTGTAAATGCTCAGATTGACGGTGAAGAAATTGTTTACTTCGATTATGCTGATGTGGCCATTGCTGTGTCAACACCCAAAGGCCTTATGGTACCGGTAGTTCGCAATGCAGAATCGCTGAGCCTGGCCGATATTGAACGCCACATTGCTGCACTTGCCGCCAAAGCAAGGGAGGGTAAGATTACGCTGGATGAAATGAGTGGCGGAACATTTACCATCACCAACGGCGGTGTATTTGGTTCGATGATGAGCACGCCCATTATCAATCCGCCGCAAAGTGCCATACTGGGTATGCACAATATTGTAGAACGGCCTGTTGCTGTTCAGGGTAAAGTGGAGATCCGCCCCATCATGTATGTAGCCCTGAGCTATGACCACCGGATAATTGACGGCCGCGAGTCGGTTGGTTTTCTTGTGAAAGTGAAGGAGATGATTGAAAATCCTGAACGTATGCTTTTTGGCGGACGCAAGCCTGACGAGTTGTTGCTGGGCCTTTAAACCGGCAGGAATTAATAATTATTTCTTCAGGTACCTGATCATCAATACAATCAGGGCAAATAAAAACATGAAAATGCTGATTCGGTTCATGCCATTCATGAATTTCACGCTGTTGTTTCTGGGTTTGGAATCCCTTCCAAAAAGGGTTCGCAGATCAAGATAATAAAGTATTTTTTTGAAGAACATTTTGTAAAGATAGGTGATTAGTTTAACGGATTGAACGTTAAGTGTGTCTAAGATGTTTACGAAAGAATAGCTAAAGGAATCGGAGAGCTTTTATCTGTGAACTGCCAATTTGAGTAATTCTCTCGCATATTAGGGGAATCCCTGCAACACGCATCCGGCATAAAACCGAAAAAATGTCAGTCATGGTGTTGAATTGACTGACAGTGGAAGATAAAAGTGATTCCGCTGGGATTCGAACCCAGGACCACTACATTAAAAGTGTAATGCTCTACCAGCTGAGCTACGGAATCAAAACTTTCGGCTTGCGCCTTTTTGAAAGCGGGTGCAAATATAGATGATTTTCATTGTGACAAAAAAACTATGGGATTTATTTTAGCCCTGAAATTGCATTTCATATTTAATGCGCTAATGCAGAGTTAATTGCAGATAGTCGGCTCATCCAGTTTGATGCAGGTAAATCGCAAATCATATCATTAAACTGCATCATCCGCGCTTATTTCACCATCTGCCGAAGCAAGGTTCTTCATGAAAAATCTGCGTTACTTCTCCCGCTGAAAACGCATGGTGGCAAGCATCCAGTCAGGTAGCGGTTTTGACTGGTCTCTCTTACTCAGGTTAAGATACCATCCCCATTTTTTCATGAGGGGTAGGCGGTGTGTTTTTACAAATTCGATCAACGTACCGTCAGGGTCTTCGCAATAAGTGAACTGACCTGCAGCTTCCCCCATATCAAAGCTGTTTCCGCTGTTTACCGTAAATGGAAAACCTTTCTCAATGCAACGCTGCTCAAGGGCGCCCATATCGTTGACATCAAAACAAAGGTGAATGTAGCCCTGGTCACCCCAAAAGCGGCCCTCAAATATTTTTCGTCCAACATGATCGAGTGATTGAATCAGCTCAACCTCTGCAGGCCCCAGCAGCCTGCTGAAGGCCCCACCCCATGGCTGAGCAGGACGAAGCAAGACGCGTCTGAAAGCACCTTTGCCCAACTCATGACTCATTCCGGTGGTGTCAGAAACCATCTGTTCAAAACCCAGTACATCCTTGTAAAATGCCAGCGCGCGATTTATGTCAGAAACGCCAATCTGCACCCCGCCAATGCCGCCATTCAGACTTTTCCCTTTTCGAAACCAGCCTTTTCCTTCAGTAAACGTAAAGCGATTGTTCCAGGGATCCTGCAGAAAGAAGCGTTTTTCACCCCAGGGGGTATCAAATATATCTGACACCTCCATCCGCTGTCTTTTGAAAGCTGCATGTGATTGTTGCAGGTTTCTTGATTTCATGATGATGCCATTGATTCCAAGGTCGCCCGGTTGAGGAAGAAATGCAGGCGCCTGCGGAACCCGGTCGGTAAACTGCCAGATTTCAAATCCGCCCCCACCTTGAATATTAATCGCCAGAATGGCATATCGGCTGCGCACCTCACCTCCGGTGTAGGGCACCATATATTCAGCTTTTGAGGCATCTTTAAAAACGGGAATGTCCATTCCGAAATATTTTTTATACCAGTCAAAAGCCTGGTCAGCATTTTTAACGCCGATACCTATCTGCTGTATCCCACTGAGTATGGATGTTTTCATTATTTATGGTTTTATTTTTCTGATCAATAGGTGAAACAGGCCTGGCAGGAAACGCTTCAGGTAAACAGGAATCAGTTCAGGACCTCCGGCCAGCACTTCATATTTTTTGCGACGGATGGCCGATTCGATAACCGCAGCGCATCGTTCAGCACTGATGCCCTTTCGCTGCCCCTCGTCCATGACGCCATGCCGCTTGCCGCTTGCCGATAATGCGTTGATCGAGATATTCGTTTTTACCCGACCCGGACAAATCATCGTAACATATACCGGCACATGCTGCAACTCGAGGCGCAATGCCTCAAAATAACCATGTAGCGCATGTTTTGCTGCTGCATAACTGCTGCGGAGCGGAAATCCGAACTTACCGGCGATGCTGGATACAACAGCGATATGGCCAGACCCTTGTTTCACGAAATAGGGCAATATCGCCTTGCTGAGCGCAACCGGAGCAAAATAGTTCACTTCCATAATCCTCCGCTCAAGTTGTTCGGGCGTTTCCATGGCCAGGGCGCGCTGACTGAAGCCTGCATTGTTAACAAGTACATCTATGCCGCCGAAAAACTCCCAGGCCTGATGAGTGTAAGCAGGAAAAGCCTCAATATTTTCAAGGTCAAACGCGAGTATGCTGATGCCGGCCTTATCACCACAACTTCTTTTTACCTTTTCCAATGCTTCGGTATTTCTCCCACTGATCACCAGCCTGTGCCCTGCTGCAGCCAATCGTAAGGCCAGCGCAGCTCCGATACCCGATGAAGCCCCGGTAATCCAGTATGTTTTTGAGTGATCCATTCAGTGCCTCAACATTAAAATAAGCAAATCCGGACAAAGGTATTTTTTTGTCAGTTAAGAAATCAATCTGAAAGTTTGTACTTTTCGGCACGCAATCGATTTTAGCCTTGGGGGCGATAGCATATCGCATGCAGCAGATATTCAGCTTTTTTTTATTCCTGATCATTTATTCCAGTTCATCGTTGCTGAATTCCCAGACATTACGGGGTCGAGTAACAGATGGCAGGACAGGAGATCCGCTTCCCGGCACCACCGTGGTGATTAAGGGCACTACACGCGGTGCCATTTCAGATACAGAGGGT
>JBIICM010000155.1:0-5978 GCA_044238875.1 Flavobacteriales bacterium
CCGTTTTTCGATCTGGTAGAGTCTGATAGCGTTGTTGAGCCATACGCATTTCTCGACGGCGGCTCATTACCTACCGACCTTGCCCTGCTGAAGGCACTGGCAGGAAGAAATTGTCAGTCGTATTTTGAAATAGGAACCTGGCGCGGCGAAAGCGTGCGTAACGTGGCAGAGGTAGTCAAAGCCTGCACTACGCTCCACCTGGGCCCTGAAATTATGCGTCAAAGAGGGTGGGATGAGGCCTATATCGCCGGACATGAACATTTCTCGGCGAATCATCCGCACATTTTGCATTTGCATGGCGATTCCCGCGTTTTTGATTTTACACATTACTTTGGGAAACAGGATCTCGTATTTGTAGATGGCGATCACCATTTCGACAGCGTTGTTTCAGATACCCGCAACGCATTTCGCCTGCTTCGCGATGACCGCTCCATGATTGTGTGGCATGATTACGGTACAAGCCCCGAACATGTCAGATGGAATGTGCTGCATGGAATTCTGGAAGGCACTCCGCCCGAAAAAAGAAAGAATCTCTATGCTGTATCAAACACGCTTTGTGCGGTTTACCTGCCCGGTCAGTTCAAAACAGTAAGCCGGGCCTACCCCGGGGAGCCTCATACTTACTTCTCAGTGCATTTGCAAAAGCGCGGAAACTGATGTGCGGAATTGCCGGATATTTCAGTGATCAGCCATTTCGCGCAGAAATCCTTCAACGAATGAATGAAAGGATCAGGCATCGCGGTCCGGACGGGGAGGGGTACGTTTGGTTGGGCCCCGGAACGGCAATGCCCTCCGCCGGCAAGGATACACCTAGAAATTGTATCGGATCAGCATTTAACTGGCTGCCTCAGACAGGTGATCAGGTTAAGCTGTCTGAGGCATACGGTGGATTTGCGCACCGACGTCTCGCCATTATTGATCTGGAAGCCGGCGGGCATCAGCCCATGAGCAGTCATGATCAGCGGTACTGGATCACCTATAACGGGGAGATTTATAATTATCAGGAAATAAGGGAAATACTCAGCAGGGCGGGCTTCAGTTTCATGACCCGTTCAGATACCGAAGTCATTCTTGCCGCATGGCAGCATTGGGGTACAGACTGTTTGCAATACTTCAATGGCATGTTTGCCTTTGCGATTTATGATATCCGGAATGAAATACTGTTTGCTGCCAGAGATCGTTTTGGCGTGAAACCTTTTTATTATTACCACGACAAGCACTTTTTTTCATTTGCCTCTGAGCAAAAGTCATTGCTACAGCACCCGCAGGTTAAGACCGCCCTGAACAAGGCGGCAGTTTTTGATTATTTTGTTTTTGCTCAGCTGGAGTTTCAACCTGAAAGTTTCTTTAAAAATATACTTGAACTCCCTGCAGCTCATTATCTGCAGTGGAATCGCCGTTCAGGTGAAATACATACAACACGGTACTACCATTTAAAATTCCAGCAGGGTTTCACGCATTGGAATCAGCAGGCTTTTAATGAAAGTGTTAGTCAGACAAGGCACTTGCTTGAAGAGGCCATCCGTCTAAGGTTGCGTGCAGATGTTGAGGTGGGTACCTGTTTGAGCGGAGGGCTTGACAGCTCTGCCATTGCAGGGTTCATGAGAAAGATTGCCGGACCGGATAAAACCATTAAAACATTCACCGCCGTATTTCCCGGTAAGGCCGTTGATGAGGGTAACTGGGCCCGTGAAATGGCTTCCTACATCAACGCAGAACAGTTCAGTGTTGAACCTGATGCAGAAGGATTAAAGGCTGATCTTGATGAGTTGAGCTTGTGTCAGGACATTCCTATCTGGTCAACCAGCACCTATGCTCAGTTCAGGGTGATGAAACTGGCAGCTGCATCAGGTATAAAGGTAGTGCTTGACGGTCAGGGCGGAGATGAGGTTTTTGCCGGGTATGGACAGCATCCTTATTTCTATATGAAAGGTTTGCCCTGGCATCAGAAGCTTAAAACCTTGCGATCATTGGAAAAGCTAAAATTTTCAGTACGGCAATATCTCCGGTATGATCTGATTTATAAACTGCCTTCATCAGTGGCAGCTGAACTTTTTCTCCGGTACTTTCCTGACCTGAATCTGTTAAATCCGGCGTTTTATAAACTTTACAGGGAGCGTTTTCTGGATATGCGCTCCACTGTTTTCAACGATTTGAACAGCCGGTTAGCCTGGGAAATGGACAATACCACCCTGAAGGCTTACCTGAAATGTGAAGACCGCTGTGCCATGTGGTTTGGTGTTGAATCGCGCACCCCGTTTGCCGATGATCACCATCTGATAGAATATGTGAGTGCATTACCCCCGAAATACAAAATACACAACGGATGGGGAAAGTATCTCCTACGCGAAACGCTGGAAGGTATTGTTCCCGAAAAAATAAGGCTGAGAACCGATAAAATGGGTTATGCAACGCCAAACAATGCATGGGTCAGAGAAATAGCCGCAACTATGAAAGACAACCTGGAGCGTTTGCCTGCTGACATTTTTAACCAGCAAGCCCTTCGGAAAAATTTTTCAGATTACCTGATACCTAAGGGAGATCTTGATAACGGAAGAATTTTTAAATTTTATAGCTTCGCCCGTTGGTTTTCGTTGTTCAGGCAGCATTTCGATGGGTGACTATCCGGCTTACTACCTTAAGCTCATTATTTGTTTTTTTGCCGAATCATTAGAATTGCCATATTTGCAACTTAATTAAACAAGAGACGATGAAAAAACAATTTCTTTCCTTCATCTTGATCATTTCCGGACTTGCTTCTGTTAGCGGACAGCATGATCAAAGATTAAAAGGTCCCGTTTTGCCGGGAAATTCAGCATCCTATAAGGCGACCATGTTCGATGGAAAAATCGAAAAACATCCGGACAGAGGTTTTTCCCTGATAAAAGCGGTTAATCCAACTGTATCAGCATCAGGAAACAATGCAAGCCGCGGCATGAATGCGGAACAAACCTTCGGGCGCACCACTTTTGATAACCAGTCCAACGGAAGTATGATGCGCCGCATTGTAAACTCCAACGGTAAATTATCTGTTATCTGGACATTCAGCAATGAGGAGGTCGATTCATTTCCCAAAAGAGGTGTTGCCTACAACTTTTTTGATGGTGCCAAATGGGTAAATATGCCCGCCTATGATGATCTTGAGCAGATTACCAAAATTGAACCCGAAGGAACCAGAACCGGTTTTGCCAGCATTTTAAATATTCCCGGTAAAGGCGAAGTAATTTTCAGCCACAGAACCGACACCAATGCCTTACAAATCACCTCTAATAACAATCTCGGCAATCAAAACTGGAAAAGCGAAGCTCAGTATGATCTGCCGCTCCTGTGGCCACGTGTTGCAAATGGTGGATCTGACGGAAAAACAATCCATTTAATTGGTATCGCTTCAAATGATACATTAAATGGAATTGACCTGAAGTTTGATGGTATGTCATCAGCTCTTTTGTATTCACGTTCTTTAGATGAGGGTAATACATGGGGCAAGAAAAATATCCTCTTACCGGGCATTGATTCAACAAAATTCAGATCGTTTAGTGCAGATGCTTACGCAATAGATGCAAAAGGTAACAATGTTGCATTTGTTTACGGAGCGCTCAATACTCCTGTTTATTTATTCAAATCAACCGATAACGGCGACACCTGGACATCGAAGATGATTCGTGATTTTCCAATTGTTCCATGGGATGATCAGGTTACTGATTTTAATAAAGATGGTGATGTACTCGATACCGTTCAGGTGATTTCATTTGATACGCTCAATGCAGAAGCCGGAAAACGACCAGATTCAGTTGATTTTAAAGGCAATAATCTGGTGGTTAAAATGGATGGAACCAGAAAGTATATTGTTTCAGGCAATGACACCCTTGATGTAGTTGACAATATGTATGTGATTACAGAAGAACTTGTCAATAAAAACGATACGCTTCAGGTACTTGAAAGCACATATGTTGTGTTTCCTCCAACTGATACGGTTGATGTTGAGGAGGTGGCTGGAAGAAAGTTTGTGGTTTACAACTCAGATACCCTGGATGTTCAGTCTGATCAATATGTAGTAAGAACAATTCAGGTAACCATGCGCGATAGCTTTGATGTAAAGCCAGGCAGTTCGTTCCGGTTTGTAACGGTTACACCCGGACAAACAGTAGAGGTAACAGAAGCTGGTACCGGCAGTTTTATCATTATAAAGGGAGATACCTTCACCATTGTTAATAACACTTATTTCCTTGTGCCGGGCGATACAACCTTCCTCGATGAAAGGCCATTTGCCAGTGATGGCTCATTTGAAGTTCTAATTGATGGCGATAACAAGGTGCATGTATGGTTTGGAAATATGAGAATTTCGAATGATAAAAAAGGAGATGGCACCTACTCTTATTATCCCGCCACTTCCGGTATTATGTATTGGAATGAGAATTTCGCTCCGGGCGCTGAGCCGCGGATGATTTCAAACCTTGTTGATGATGACGGGGATAATGAATTGAACATTCTGGTACGTTATGACCAGTTGGATGCCGGAGGTAACATAAATTCAGACCCGGGTCCATTCCCCTATGGCAGTGGTCAGGGAGCTACCACCACTCCCACAGTAGCTGTTGATGGTAATGGTAAATTGTATCTGTTTTATCAGGCCTACAAAGAAGGTGACCAATATCAATACATTGCCGCCAACGGATCTTATGGCCCGAGTTTCCGCCATATTTATGTGATTACTTCAAGCGATAATGGTAAAACATGGTCATCAGAAGGTGAAGATAAATTTCCTGTTGACCTTACAGAGTCAGAAGAAGCCGGTTTTGATGCCTTTACTGAGTATGCATTCCCATCGGTAGCCAAGGTGGCTGATGATTATATACACCTTACTTATATGAGTGATGAAGCACCCGGAACCTTTGTGAGTGTGCGCGATGAGAATTATCATCCGATCAATAACAACCGAATGGTTTATTTGAGGCTTACTTCTGAGTTTAACGTAAGCACCAAAGAAATATTAGTGCCCGATGCAGGTCTTTCGGTGTATCCCAATCCGGCCAATAACTTTGTAAACATCAATCTTGAATTGAGGAAGACTGAAAATGTTGCTGTAAGGGTTTGTAATTTGCTGGGTAAAGTGGTTCTTGCTCCTGAACTGCGTTCATTGCCTGCCGGTAAAGGGGCATTGCAGCTGAACACAGAAGGATTAAGCGCAGGTATTTATCTGATCAATGTGCAGTTGGGTGCCAAAACCTACACCGAAAAAGTGATCATCAGTAAATAATTGACTTTAAATAGTCAGGGTTTGAATCCCGGTTAGCAGAAATGTTACCCGGGATTTTTTATTGAAATGGAATATAGAGGAGCTTTTTACCGATGAAAAAGTCTTCGTTGAACCAATTGGAAATCTCAAATTGTTGTACATTCCTGAAAGCGCCTATTTCTTTGTCGAGTTCGCCCCCTTTCAGGCAAATCCATCCGTTGCGGATTGCACCTGAATTTTTTGGGTCAATTAGGTGCCTGGTCAGCGATCTTATAATCGGAAACTCAGCAACGGCTCTTGAAACAACGAAATTGAACCGGCCTTTAACACGCTCGGCTCTTTCGGTGGTAAATTGAATATTATTCAGTTTTAAGGTTTGGGCAACAGCAGAAGCCACCTTGATTTTTTTAGCGATAGAGTCACAGAGCAAAAAATGTGAATCGGGAAACATAATGGCCAGCGGAATACCCGGAAAACCGCCTCCGCTGCCCAAATCAAATATTTGTGTTCCCGGGCTGAAACGGATGAACCTAACGATGGAAAGGCTGTGCAATACATGTCTGAGGTAAAGTTCGCCAACATCTTTTCGGGAAATCACATTTATTTTTGAGTTCCATTCCTGATAAACTTCTCCCAACAGCTCAAACTGGAGGTTTTGCTGCACTGACAATTCCGGAAAATATTGCCCTATCAGGTTAGTTCCCGGTTGTTCACGCATAGAAAGGCAGAAAGAAAAACCGCG
>JBIICM010000156.1:0-5977 GCA_044238875.1 Flavobacteriales bacterium
CTGCGAAAAGACCCGAAATGGCGCGCATTGCAGCTGAGATGAGCGACAGGGTAATCCTGACATCCGATAATCCCCGTTCTGAAGATCCGGATGAAATCATCAGCCAGATGAAAGCCGGAGTGGAGGCCCAGCACAAGCGCCGTGTGCTCAGCATCACCGATCGCCGCGAGGCCATCCGTGCCGCCTTTGCCCTTGCCGGAAATGGCGATATCATGCTCATAGCAGGAAAGGGACATGAAAAATACCAGGAAATTAAAGGGGTAAAGCATCCTTTTGATGACATGGAAGAAGTCAGGCAAACCTTTAAAACCGCAAACAGCTGATGTTGTACTATCTGTTTACGTGGCTCGACAGCCGCTTTGATTTCCCCGGAGCGGGTTTGTTTCAGTTTATTTCCTTCCGGGCCGCATTTGCGCTTATTCTTTCTCTCATTATTTCTCTGATTTTCGGGAAGCGAATTATTCGCCTTTTACAGCGAAAGCTTGTGGGAGAATCCATCCGTGACCTGGGTCTTGAAGGGCAACTCAGCAAACAGGGCACACCCACTATGGGCGGATTGATCATTCTGGCCTGTATTCTCATCCCAACACTTTTGCTGGCAAGGCTCGAAAACATTTATATCATAACCCTGCTGATCAGTACTGTTTGGCTCGGTTTCATCGGCTTTCTTGATGATTACATAAAGGTTTTCAAGAAGAACAAAGCCGGGTTGGCAGGTAAATCGAAAGTAGTTGGTCAGATTGGAATTGGTTTGCTGGTTGGAGTAATCCTCTTTTTTCACCCCGATGTTACCATACGAAGGGAGATTGTTGGCCTTGATCAGGCAAGTCCGGTTTCGGTTTCTGGCCAGAACAAAGCGCCTGCTGATGCTGTGAGCGCGAGCAAGGCAAAATTTGTTGATGTCAGGATACCCATCACTACCATTCCATTTGTGAAAAATCATGAGTTTAATTATTCTAAACTGCTCGCATTCATTGGTGAAGGGTATGAAAAATGGTCATGGCTGATTTATATCACGGTGGTGATCTTTATCATCACTGCTGTTTCAAATGGCGCCAATATGACCGATGGTTTAGACGGCCTTGCGGCAGGAACAACGGCCATTATAGGGTTTGTACTGGCCATTTTTGCCTATGTATCCGGCAATTTTGTCTTTGCCGATTACCTTAATATTATGTACATCCCCAATTCGGGGGAGGTGGTTGTTTATATGAGTGCCTTCATTGGCGCATGCGTTGGTTTTTTATGGTTTAACTCATTTCCTGCACAGGTTTTCATGGGCGATACCGGAAGCCTCTCGCTCGGGGGAATTGTTGCTGTGGTAGCTATCATTCTCCGCAAAGAATTGCTGATACCTATTTTCTGTGGCATTTATCTCGTAGAAAATCTAAGTGTTATGCTGCAGGTAGGCTATTTTAAATATACACGCAAAAGGTTTGGAGAAGGCCGTCGGATTTTCAAAATGGCGCCCCTCCATCATCATTATCAGAAACTCGGTTTTCACGAGGCAAAAATTGTATCACGCTTTTGGATTGTCGGAGTTGCGCTGGCTGTACTCACCATTGTAACCCTGAAATTAAGATAATGACTGAACCCAATCAACATATCGCCATACTCGGTGCTGCAGAAAGTGGTGTCGGCGCGGCAGTTCTTGCAAAAAAGCAGGGCTGGGATGTGTTTGTTTCAGACATGGGTAAAATTAAGGAGCACTTCAGAACAAGGCTTGAAGCCGAGCAGATTCGGTTTGAAGAAGAAAAGCACAGCTTTAGTGAAATTATGCAGGCAGGCCTTATCGTGAAAAGTCCCGGCATACCTGAAAAAGCACCTGTAATCGTAGAGGCCCGCAAACGTGGTATAAGGGTTATTTCTGAAATTGACTTTGCAGCGCGTTACACCAAAGCCAAATTGGTAGCCATTACCGGCACAAATGGCAAAACCACCACCACCCTGATGACCTATCATATCCTCAAAAAGGCAGGGTTAAATGTGGGGCTTGCAGGCAACATTGGAAACAGTTTTGCCATGCAGGTAGCTGAGTCTGATTTCGATGTTTATGTGCTGGAAATCAGCAGCTTCATGCTCGATGGCATGTATGATTTCAAGGCCGATGTGGCCATTCTGCTCAATATTACGCCCGACCACCTTGACCGTTACGACTACGAGCTCAGGAATTATGTGTTTTCGAAGTTCCGTATTCTGCAGAATATGGATGCTGCTGATGCTTTCATCTACTGCGGCGACGACCCTATTATTCTTGATGAACTCGAGAAACGTGGCATCCGTGCCAAAAAATACCCCTTCTCACTGCAACATAAAGTAAGCGAAGGTGCTTACGTCGCAGAAGAACAACTCAACATAATTGTAAACTCAGATCCGCTACATATGTCAATTTTCGACCTTGCACTCCAGGGGAAACACAATCAGTACAATTCAATGGCTGCCGGTATTGCTGCCAGGGTTTTTGATATCCGCAAGGAAACCGTCAGGGAAAGCCTTGCAGACTTTGAAAACATTGAACACCGCCTCGAAACCGTGGCCAAAGTACACGGTATTGAATTCATCAACGATAGCAAGGCTACCAATGTAAACTCAACATGGTATGCGCTTGAAAGTATGTCGAATCCGGTAATTTGGATTGCGGGAGGTGTTGACAAGGGCAATGATTATGAAATGCTCAATGATCTGGTCAGGCAACGCGTCAAAGCCATTGTTTGTCTTGGAAAAGATAACTCAAAATTACACAAGGCATTTAAAGATATAGTGCCAGTAATGATGGATACATCATCGGCCGCCGAAGCCGTTAAAACAGCCTACCTGATTGGTAAAAAAGGGGATGTTGTACTGCTCTCACCGGCATGCGCCAGTTTTGACCTATTTGAAAATTACGAAGACAGGGGCCGTCAGTTTAAAAAAGCCGTCAGAGAACTATAACCCAAAATGACATTACCTAACATATATATCAAGGGTGACCGCACCATTTGGGTAGTGGTGCTGGTGCTTTCAATTATCTCAATCCTGGCTGTTTACACCTCCTCGGGTAAGCTGGCTTATGCCCGCCATGATGGTAATACCGAACACTATCTTGTGAAACAAACCTTTCTTGTTTTATCCGGATTGGCCCTGATGTATGTGACACACCTTGCCAGCTATAAAATCTTCTCAAGAATAAGTCAGATCGCATTATGGATTTCAGCACCCCTGCTATTGTTCACACTGTTTACCGGTGAAGTTAATGATGCAAGCCGCTGGATGAAAATTCCGGTTGTTGACATAACCTTCCAGACATCCGACCTTGCCAAGCTATCATTGGTTTTATACCTCGCCCGCCTTTTATCGCGCAAACAAGAACAGATCAAATCTTTCAGAGAAGGGTTTCTGCCCCTGATGCTGCCCATTGGACTTATTTGCGGGCTGATCCTTCCGGCCAACTTCTCAACGGCAGCCATTCTTTTTGCCACTTCAATGGTGTTGCTTTATATCGGAAGGGTAAACATGAAATACATTTTTTCGCTGATCGGAGTGGCCGTTTTGGCTTTTGCGCTCTTTGTGGCCATCGCATTCGTTTTTGATCTTCCCGGGCGCATCGCAACATGGCGGGCTCGCATTGAGAACTTCATGGAAAAGGACAGTGAGGGGAACTACCAGCCCGAAAAAGCCAAAATGGCCATTGCCAGCGGAGGGATTTTCGGAATGGGTATCGGTCACAGTGAACAGCGCAATTTTCTGCCGCAATCTGAATCAGACTTTATTTATGCCATCATTATCGAAGAAGGCGGTTTGATAACCGGTGCCTTTGTTATGCTCATGTATATGATTCTGCTTTTGCGCGTAGTGCGTATGGTAAAATACAGCCCGCAATCCTATGCTACCTTTCTGGCGGTTGGCTGTTGTCTGCTGCTGATCTTTCAGGCCTTTATCAACATGGCCGTGGCTGTGAATCTTTTTCCCGTCACCGGACAAACCCTGCCCCTTGTGAGTATGGGCGGCTCTTCCATGTGGTTTACCAGTATCTCCATCGGTATCATACTTTGTGTGAGTAAATCCTGCACCCCTGAACAAACCGAAACAGCCCATGCCGCATAAATTTATCATATCCGGAGGTGGTACAGGAGGGCATATTTTTCCTGCAATAGCCATTGCCAATGAAATAAAGGCAAGGGAAAAAGATGCCGAGATTCTTTTTGTAGGTGCAAACGGACGAATGGAGATGGAAAAGGTGCCGGCAGCAGGGTATCCTATCAAAGGCCTTAATATCTCTGGGCTTAAGCGTTCACTGAGTCTTTCAAATCTTGCCGTACCGTTCAGACTGTTTCGTGCAGTGCTCGAATCAAAAAAATTATTGAAATCATTCAGGCCCGACGTGGTAATCGGGGTAGGTGGCTATGCCAGCTCGGCGGTACTTTACGCAGCCTCCGGAATGAACATCCCCTCCCTGATTCAGGAACAGAATTCATATCCGGGCATCACCAATAAATGGCTCAGTAAAAGGGTCAGAAAAATTTGTGTGGCTTACGGGCAAATGGAGAAATTTTTCCCTGCTGACAAACTGATTCTTACCGGAAATCCGGTTCGTCAGGAAATTGCTGGTCAGTTTGGTAAAAGACGTGAAGCTCATGTGCGTTTCAAACTCAACCCCGATAAATTCACCCTGCTCGTGATTGGCGGAAGTCTTGGTGCGCGCTCAATTAACCTGGCCATAGCCCGAAACCTGAAAAAGTTCAGAGAAAACGGAATTCAGCTTTTGTGGCAAACAGGTTCTGGATATATCGAAGAAGCAAGAGCCGCCATTGCTGAGGTGGGTGGCGGAGATCTTTTCGCCTTTGACTTTATACGTGAAATGGATCTTGCCTATGCAGCCGCTGATCTTGTTGTTTCAAGGGCTGGTGCCATTGCTGTTTCAGAACTTTGCCTGGTAGGTAAGCCTGCCATTCTCGTACCCTATCCGCATGCAGCAGAAGATCACCAGACGCATAATGCCTTGGCCCTGGTTAATCGTGAGGCCGCTCTGCTGATTCGTGATCATCAAACGCTTACCCATCTTGGTGATGCTGTGCTGCAGCTCTATTCAGACGAACAAAAACGAAATACCCTTGCCGAAAACATCCTGACCCTCGCAAAGCCTGACGCAGCCGGCAAGATAACCGACGAGATTTACAGATTGATCAGATGAACCTCGAAGCAGTGAAATATGTGTATATGCTGGGCGCCGGAGGAATCGGCATGAGCGCCCTGGCTCGCTATTTCATCAAAAGAGGCATCACCGTGGCCGGATACGACCGCACTGCGACCGAGCTTACAGGGTTATTGGAAAAGGAGGGAGTCAGTATGAACTATACTGACAATGAAGAAAATATTCCGGAGCGCATCAGATCAAAAAGCATCGAAGGGTTGCTTGTTGTTTATACTCCTGCCATCCCGGCCGACAGCATTCAGAAAAACTTTTTCATACGGAACAACATACCTCTGCTGAAACGTTCGCAGGTGCTTGGTTTGCTCTCTTCAGGTCATCCTACCATTGCTGTGGCCGGCACGCATGGAAAAACAACTACTTCTGCGATGATTGCACATTTGCTCCAGGATACCGGACGTGAACCTGTGGCATTTTTGGGCGGCATTTCGGCCAACTATGGTACCAATTACCTGCCGGGTGGTGATGGTGCCCTGATGGTGGCCGAGGCCGATGAATACGATCGCTCCTTCCTGCAATTACACCCGCAAACTGCTGTAATTACATCGGTTGATCCCGATCACCTTGACATTTACGGCAGCGGACAACAATTGCTCGAATCATTTGCAGCATTCGCCCGACTGGTGCCTGATAACGGACATGTGATCATGAAAGCCGGTCTTGAACTGCCCGTTGATATTCGCAGCAGAGCTATTACCTATCATACTTCTGCAGAGGCTGATATTATGCTGAAGCACTGTGAACAGCGCAATGGCTTTTACCATTTCGAATTAGATTTCAGTGGAGAGC
>JBIICM010000157.1:0-5970 GCA_044238875.1 Flavobacteriales bacterium
TTAATAATGACCCTGCTCAGGCTCAAACTTTCAGCGGACTGCCTACGCCGGCCAATGCATTGTTTTGGGCCGGGCTTGCCTTTGGCATTTACGGAGGGCAGTATGAAATTCTTTATCTTCCATTGTTTTTGACAGTGCTTTCTATCATTATGTCGTTACTGTTAGTGGTTAAACTGCCCATGTTTTCACTGAAGTTTAAAACTGTTGCCTGGAAAAACAACAGGCTACGCTATATCTTTTTACTTGTCACCACTCCCCTGTTGCTGGGTTTGGGTATTATGGGCCTGGCACCTGTGATTTTGCTATATGTAATGATGTCAATGGCCCTTGCCGCAACCAGAACAACCTCACAGGCTTAGAAGCGGCGTGCCGGAACGCCTCCATTATATTTTAAAATACTGATTACCTGTATGTTTCACCAAAAAATCAGGTAATGTATTTCAATCAATAGCCAAACAAGGCATTTTTGCATCCAAAGAACTTCGATGAAAGCGTTTATTTTTCCGGGCCAGGGTGCCCAGTTCCCGGGTATGGGGAAAGAACTTTACGGGCAATCGGCCGTTGCGCGTGACCTTTTTGAACAAGCCAATGAGATTCTTGGATTCAGACTCACCGATGTAATGTTTGAGGGGTCGGAAGAGGATCTTCGCCAGACCGCTGTGACCCAGCCTGCGGTTTTTTTGCATTCTGTTGTGCTGTACCTGAGCAGCACGAAGGAAAATACAACAGATATGGTGGCAGGTCATTCGCTCGGTGAATTTTCTGCGCTTGCAGCCAATCAAACGCTCTCGTTTGGTGATGCGCTGCGACTTGTGGCACAAAGGGCTGCTGCCATGCAGAAAGCCTGTGAACAAAATCCCGGAACGATGGCTGCCATTTTAGGGCTTGCAGATGAACGTGTGGAAGAGATATGCGCCCAATTGCAGGAACAAGGTGAAATAATTGTAGCCGCCAACTATAACTGCCCCGGTCAGCTTGTGATCTCAGGCAGTTTGAAAGGCATTGAACTGGCTTGTGAGAAAATGAAGGAGGCCGGCGCAAAACGTGCATTACCGCTTCCGGTTGGCGGAGCCTTTCATTCACCCCTGATGGAACCGGCAAGGGAAGAACTGGCAAAGGCTATTTCAGCCACGCATTTCAGCAAACCTGTCTGCCCGGTTTACCAGAACGTGAATGCGCTTCCTTCTGTTGATCCTGATACCATCAGGCAAAACCTCATCGCCCAGCTGACCGGACCGGTTCGCTGGACCCAATCGGTAGAAAAGATGGTTCAGGATGGTGCGGAATTATTTATCGAATGTGGCCCCGGTAAAGTGCTGCAGGGGCTTGTAAAAAAGATCAGTCCTGCTACTCCGGCCGAGAGCCTTCTTCTTTCCTGAAGGGCTTTTTTCTGAAAACATACTGAATTCCGGCGGTAACATTTCGGGCATCTGCCGGAATGATACCCGGCCCGGGATAGCTGTCGGCCCGGCGGGTAAAATAGGCAGCATTCAATATGTTGTTCACGCTCAGTTCAAGGGTCCATTGCTTCCAGGTATAGGCGCACGATGCATCCAATACCTGATAGTCAGGAATTCGGCCTTCAACAGCCGAGGAAGTGCGCACGGCATTTGATGCATCTGAGTAGTGGCCGGCTGTATGAGAATACTGTACAGAAGCCCGGAATTGTTTACCACTCCAGGTCATACCTGATCTGACCATAAATGGCGGAACCATTTCAACCTGGTTACCTTCAACCGATTTCTCCTCCGAACCAAGATAGATGGCCTTAATCAGCGCGGCATTTACAAAAACGGAGAGGCTGTTTTTTGAGTATTTACTGAAAAGAGGCAGCAGGTTCATATCGGCTAACAATTCAAGACCCGTGTTGCGGGCATCGGCAATATTGGTCCTGAAGCGATAATCCTGGAACAACGGAGGCTGATCAGCCCGCAGCACCTGCCCTATTCTGTCGTTGTAATACAGGCAGAAGGCCGTCAGTTCATACCTCAGCAATCCGCCATGGGTGCCCTTCAGGCCGATATCCGCAGTAAATCCTGATTCATCCCTGATCATTGTGTCAACCTTCAGGCTGGGATTGTTGATTCTCAGGTCGGAAAAATTTATGGCCCTGTAATTCTGTGAGAAATTTGCATATAGTTCAATATTTTCAAGGGGTTTAAAACTGAGGCCAAGGCCTGCCAGCAGGAATGAACGCTCCCGGCGTCGTGCGTCATTGAAAACCGATTCTGCAATCAGATTGCCAGCCGCATCTTTCAATTGTTGCTTAAAGTATCCGGTGGCTTCGGTCTGAATATATTCCCAGCGCAGCCCGGGAACAATGCTCAGTTTTGGGCATACCCGCAGGATCTGCTCCGTAAACAGGGCAAAATTCATGTTCGGGAATCTGTAATCGCTGTTATCGGGCTGATCAGGCCTGATGAATGTAAAATCGGGATCCTTGCCGCCGTCGGCGTCACCCTGGCGGGCACGGGTGTTTCCTTTGTAGATGCGGAACCCCAGTACCCCCGTATGTTCACGCCCGAAGGCATTGTAGGTTTTCAGCAGGCGGGATTCATTGCCGATGTTCCTGAAGAGCCCATCAATCAGCGTACGCTGCGGCGCAAAGTCAGCCACGGTCATCCTATCCAGATTGCCGAGCGACTGACGGCCTGAATGAATGGCAAAGTTGCGGATATTCAGCAGGGCTTTCTTTCCAAGTTTAATGTCTGCAACCAGCGACCAGAGGTTCCAGTCGATCCTGAACCAGTTACGGCTGCGCAATGATTGGGAGGGATCGTCTTCAAACTGGGCATCGGTAAGTCCGCCCGGCTGATGTGCCAGGTAATCAAGATGGGTATATTCAGCCGTTATCCTGGTGTTTTTACCGGCCTGCCAGTTCAGGGCGCCATAGGCGGTATTTACCCTGAAATCGCTGTTGGGTCTCCACCCGTCACCCCGCTTGTGCTGATAAAAGGCATAATAACTGAGTTTGCCATTGGCAACGGTGCCCCCCAGGCTGTTAAAGGCATTGATGAATTTCCATGAGCCGCCGCTCAGCCTGGAAGTCCATTCAAGCGGTGTATCAGAAGGCCCCTTTTTCATAACAAAGTTCAGCAGGCCGCCAAACTGGGTGCCGTACTGCAGGGAGGCGGCACCCCTGACCACTTCAATTCTTTCAAGCGCTTCGGCAGGGGGGGTGTAATAACTCTCGGGATAACCAAGGGCATCTGCGCTGATATCATAGCCATTTTGCCGGGTATTGAAGCTGGATGTCCGGTTCGGGTTCAGCCCCCTGCCGCCAATACCCAGCTGAAGACCGGAGCCGTCACTCTCCCAGATGTTCAATCCGGTTACCTTGCCGAAAATCTGCCGTGTATTGTTATTGGCTGTGTTAACTACCAGGGCTTTCATATCAATCACTTCCGACTTTTTAGCCTCGTAGATAGCTGTGCCCTCTACCCCACCTAGCGTCATGTATTGACGGCGTTCGGCAAGCACCTCAACTTCGGGAAGTACGCCCTTTAACTGTTCGAGATAAATGTGCAGCACCTCCTCCTGTTTGGTTAGGTTGAGACTCATTTCCCTGGTTTGGTAACCTGCCGAAAAAGCGCCCATCACATATTGCCCGTACGGCAGATCCTGAAAAAAACACAATCCTTTTTTATCGCAGGGAACTGCTTTCTGAACATGGTTCCCCTTCACATAAGCGATGCCGTCTCTTACCTTACCTGAATCGGCCTGATGGATGAATAACCTGACAGATCCCGTTTGAGCAGCCAGTTGAAGGTTCATCATCAGTATGAAGCAGCATAAAACGGTATGGTAAATCATCCTAATCATTTACAGCATAAGGTTTTATCCAGGATTTATGCTTCCAACCATCCTCAAGGCCGGCAAGGTTAAGCGCAGGATCAATCAGCAAACTGGCCCGACTTCCGTTGAGTGTGACGTAAACCTCTGCCCTCACCTGCGGATCACGCATACCAAGGGATCTATAATGTTTGTGCAGGAAATGTGCGAACTGTAAAATCATATCCGGCTGCATGGCCATCTGCTTTTCCTGGTGACTGTTCAGAAACTCTTCGTTGATGACCACCCCTTCACGGCCCAGTTGCCCATCTTTTACAAAAAACGTTGCCGTACCGGCCTTTTCCATCAGCATAACCCGCCACCCGAAACGGTAACCCTGTTCAGTCCAGTACATATTACCCGGATACAACAGATACCGCCATGGAAAAACTACCTGAAAGATCATAAACAGGGCAAGAAATGGAAGTAAATACGATGAATAGCTGAAAGTTTCGGGTGCGTTGGAAGCGGATTTCTTTCCAAACAAAATGGCATGGATGCGTTCATGCCAGGCAGCAGAAAAGAAAATCAGGGTGGCAGCGATCATCACAATCGGAAAAACGCCGATCTGGAACAAGATGCCTGTCAGGATATGAAAGACAATTACCGTAAAATAGGCAAGGGGCCTGCTCCTTGACCAAAGCAGCCAGCCGGTGATGGTCACATCGTAGATCATCCCTGCCCAGGAGAATAGCCAGGGTGTAAAGGGCAGATCGAACAGGAAACCGATCAGCGGAAGGTGGTTGTTGGGGGGCAGCCAGATCCGCAGGGGCATTGCATCAATGAGCCATGTTGCATTTATTTTTGCAATTCCGGCATAAAAATACACGAGCGCCAGCTGAAACCTGAAGATCAGAATGGTCCAGGCGGGGACAGTATCCAGATGCAAACCTGGTTTCCTGAGCATGTCGAGCGAGCGCGATCTGTTTGCCGGCACCAGCATGAGCAGAAAACAAAGGATGCTCACAAAATAGTAATGGTTAAGGTAATAAGTGAGGTCAATCAGTTCGGTGTAGGTAAAACTTAGAAAAAGGATGCAGGCAGCAAACCTGTAAAAATAGCCGATCATGACCATCAGTGCAGCCAAAAGCATCAGTACATGTACCGCATACAGGCCTGCTTCAGGCAGTACCGGAAGCCATTCGAAACCGAAATAGTGAAAATGCATGCGGGGTGCGACATAATGGTCATCAATCCAGCCCAGCCACATGAAACGGACTGTACTGATGGCCAGCAGCAAACCGCTGAGTATTCTCAGGGTCACCAGGGGGGCGATTGAAACCTCCCGCATCAAATGGTATTTAAGCCATTTATTCACGCTTCTGCTCAGTCGCCGTCGCCGCTGCTGTATGTGATGGCTATTCCGATCAGCGACGAAAGGTCGCTTTTGATGAACCGGGTTCCCGAAAGGCAAGTATTGTAAAGGTCTTCGACCGAGCCCGGTTGCGATACCACCATATCACTGAGGCGTTCACCGGCGGGCAGGGCTGCTGCTTTCTCCCTGATCTGATTGAAGAAGTTCTCCGTTTCACCGATAAGTGCATCTCCGCCGGAAACGGTTTTCAGCCAGTCATCGAAGCCCGTCCCCTCTGTTCCGTCCTGGGCGCGGCCATACCAGATGTATTCGATTACTTTCAGGTGTTCTTTCAGGCATTCCACAGAAATACCACTGTAATAGGCCTCTGCCAGTGCGGGTTCAGGGCCGCTCTGACCAACCCGTTTTCCCGATGGCAGACCAAGCTTGAAATTTTTTATGCCCTCATATGCCTTGAGGTACTCGTTGTAAAACATGGAGACGCTGCTTCCTGCATCTTTGCCGTCATTATCGACGAAGGCCTGTCTGTAAGGGCCGTTCCAGCCGTTGCGCAGCTGTTGTGTCCAGTATCTCAGATGGGCTGAAAGCGCTGAAAGGTAGGATAGCCGTTTGTCATTGCCGGCCAGCAGCTCCTGCACCGATCCGTTTTCATACAAAAGATAATCGAGGGCAAGAAAACCCCTTGTATCACGTTCAAAATCTGCCGAAAAATCAACCTGACCGCTCTGTATCCGCGCCTCGATGCGTGATGCATTCACGGGCCACAGTCCGGTATTCTCGAAATAGGTACCCGCAATGGTCTGTTCGCCCGGACCATAATTGAA
>JBIICM010000159.1:0-5967 GCA_044238875.1 Flavobacteriales bacterium
TGTAGCCGCTACCTGGTATCTGCCCCACAGGTATTGTGCCCTGAACGGTACCATTGCCCGTACCCGTCAATGTGCCAATGCTTATCGGTGAAGCAAAACTGCCGGAGGCATCAGAAAGCTGAGCAGTGAATACATTGCCCGAATTAAAGGTGCCTGTAACAGTAAACGGAACGGATACTGGAGAGCCTGCACAGAATGGAATTCCTGTTATGATTCCGGTTGTAATGTTAGCTGAAACTACATTGCATAATTCAGCCAATAGTCGCCCTGCTGCTCCATCTCCACCCTTGGCAGAACCTCCATTAGATCCACTTGATGCCCCTCCGCTACCACCGCTTACAACTGTATTGACTCCTGCTGTAAACCCTGAGATCGAATTGTACTGAAGAAATATTGTACCACCACTTCCGCCGCCGCCAGAGCCACCATATGCACCGCCATTATTAGTTGAAGTGCCTCCATTACCTCCTTTCACAGATATGATGCTTCCTGGTCCACCAAAAGAGATGGCCGCTGCGATTATTTGTATTGCTCCGCCACCACCGCCGCCGCCGCCGCCTGCAGCACGAGAAATACTACCACGATTTCCTCCTCCACCTCCTCCGGATCCTCCAAGTAGATTTGAATTGATTGAAGATTGAATCATAAATGTCGTTAATGCAGGATCACCATATACAGATCCTCCTAATCCTCCTGACCCTCCGTCAGTAGTGTTCCCATTTTGACCTGTCAGGCTATAGCCACCTCCACCACCTGCACCAGCGCTCCAAGGTGCCGATTGATTATTGCCTTTTCCACCGCGACCTCCACCCGATGAAGTTCCAAAGCTTTGTCCTTGATTACCATCTAAAGGCCCTCCGGCAGATCCTCCGACTCCTCCGACTCCTCCCCAGCCACCTCCTCCTGCTCCTCCTGCTCCTCCAATACCTCCACTAAAAGTACCACCAGTGCCATTAGAACCATTTGTACCGGCTGCATTTAATATACCTGAACCTAAGATTGTAAATGTACCTGTGCAACGTATAATTAATGGTCCGCTACCGCTAGAAACTGTGACAATAACCCCGTTGTTAATTGTAAAGTTATTAAAGTTATATGTACCTCCCGGCATGGTAGTATTTGCAACAACAATTACATCATTACCAGAAATACTTACAGCCGGTGAACCACTTGAGAATGGAGAAGGATTTCCTGTTATAAGGCCTGTGCCAAAATCACATTGACCGGAAGCAGACTTTACTGTCAGAATTAGATAATAAAATGAATAAAAAGCAATCCTTATCAACTTCATTATTACTTCACAACTTTGCTGGTAAACGATTCAGCTCCCTGGGTAAGTTTGAGGTAGTAAACACCCTTTGCAAACGAAGTAAAATCAACAGGTACGATTAGTTCGGGTTTACCATTGATTTGCTCATCATGCAATAACTGACCAAGCATGTTAAACACCTGCAATTGTACTTTCTCCGGCCTGTTCATTGCCAGCTTTACAAACGTGGTTGTTTCAACAGGGTTTGGGCCTATCTGTACCTTGGTGCCTGTTAATTCTGTAAATCCAAGTTTGATTACACGGATGGTCTTGGTGAGGGTATCATTACCACATTCGCCCTGAGCAATGAGCGATACAACATAATCATTGTCGAAGGGGAACTGAGCAGTAGGGTTTTCCTCTGTGGAGGTATTACCGGGACCGAAATTCCACGAATAGGAAGTGCCGCCGGTTGAAGTATTGGTGAACTTTAAAACAAAATTGCCTGTCTGCTCATAAGTAAAACCTGCAACGGGTTTGCTTCCGGTGGTAACCGTGAATGACTTCGAAGCTGAACAACCACCGCTATTGCCCGTTACTGTATAGGTGGTAGTTGATTGCGGCGAAACAATGGCAGAATCAGCATTGGTAGATGACAATCCCTGAGCAGGTGACCAGGTGTAATTGCTGGCTCCCGTAGCGCGCACTATTACAGAACCTCCGTTGCAAATCAGTGCATTTGCAGGTTTTAGATTAATGGTGGGCGCTTGCTGCAATAGTATCCAATAGTCTGCATCCTGCCCTTTGCATCCAAAGCTGTTTACACTGCTTACTGTAATTTTATACAAGCCCGGAACAGTACCCCATTTAACAAATAAAGTGTCACTTGTTTCGTTAACCATAGTTCCGCCTGATGCAAGGTCCCAGTCATATTGAACGCCACTTTCGGGATTACTGATAAAATATCGGATTAACGAAGTATCGCCGAGGCAGACGGTATCAGATGCGATTTGTGCCTGTATGGTGAAGGGTAATAGAACCCATAAAAATTTCAGGGAATTTAATAGATGCTTCATGATTGTTTAGTTCTTATGCTGAATGATTGGAGTGGCTGGAGTAGCCGGCTGGGTGTTAACAGTTGCTGAACCCGCTGACGAGGTGCATCCGGCAGAATTTCTAACCGTGATATTTTTTAGTCCGGGGGTAAGATTGGAAAAATCAACACCTGCCTGATAATTTGTTCCATCTATACTATAGGTTAAATCAGGGCCTGTTGGCGCAGAAACGGTCACAGAACCGGTAGCGGTAGAACAGGTTGGCTGTGTTACTGTCAGGGTTGGAGCTGCCGGGGTTGCCGGCTGCGGATTCACAGTAAGCGCGGTGGCCGGAGAAGTACATCCGCTTGAATTTCTTACGGTAACATTCACCGGACCGGCAGCAACACCGCTGAAATTTAATGTAGATACATAATTGGTTCCGTTAATGCTGTAAGTCAATCCTACATCGGTGGGGTCGGTAATAACAATGGTACCGGTAGCAACCGTACAAGTAGGCTGCGCAGTAACACTGGCCGTTGGCGCAGCCGGTGATGAGGGGGCTGGGTTTACTGTAACGGAAGTATTTAGAGATACGCAGTTATTGGCATCTCTTGCTGTTACTGTATATGCGGCCGGATTAACTCCGATGAAAGTACCAGAAGTTTGATAAGCTGATCCATCAATGCTATACTGAATACCTGATGTTGTCGGAGAAACGACAATAGTTCCAGTTGGTGTTGCACAGCTGGGCTGCACGGTAACACTTGCTGTTGGTGCGGCCGGGCGTGTAATAGTAAGGGCGAGGCTGCCTGTAATTGATGTGGCGGTGCACCCTCCTTTGTCAGATGCGGCTGTTATCGTTCCTGAATAGTTGCCGGAAGGCGTAATGCCAGGTACCGGAACCGTAATCGTATGGACTTTAGTGAGTATATTGGATTCAGTAAATGGTCCAATGGTGGAGCCTCCGTTGGAGAAACTATATGTGACGCTGAAAGGCGCCCTTCCGGTAAATGTTACAGTAAAAGAAATACTGCCCGCTACACCAGCACAGATATTAAAAGGACCTCCGGAAACGACAGCTGTGGGACGGTATCTTACCACATCAAGGGTTGCCTGCGGACTGGTGCAACCTGCGCCATTGGTTTCGGTCACACGCACCTGATCAGTGCCTAAAGTATTGGGCCAGTTCACGTAAATACTGTCATCATTGGGCTGAGGAACAGTAGTGCCTGCTCCTGTGATTGTCCAGCTGTAGGTTGATGTTGGTACAGAGGAGGCTGGAGGGATACGGTACACCACGTTGGTTGAACCTGCACAAACAGAATCAGGATTGGAGGATACATAACCTTGAGCCAGAACATATTGAGACAATGCGATCAGCACCAAGAAGGGTAAAAAAGATTTTTTCATGGGTCTTTTATGAGAGAGGCCTAAAGTAAAGATTTTTTTATTTCCAACGAAATTTTTAATCAATCTTCAAAACAGCCATAAAGGCGTCTTGTGGAATTTCAACTGAGCCTACCTGTCTCATGCGCTTCTTGCCTTCCTTTTGCTTTTCAAGCAGTTTTCTTTTTCGGCTGATATCACCGCCATAGCATTTTGCTGTTACATCTTTCCGGAGGGCTTTTACAGTTTCCCTCGCAATTACCTTGGCTCCAATCGCAGCCTGAATAGCGATTTCGAACTGCTGTCTTGGTAATAGTTCCTTTAACTTCTCACAAATCTTTTTACCAAAATCATAGGCGTGATCTCTGTGAATCAGTGAAGATAAAGCATCAACTTGTTCGCCGTTCAGCAAAAGATCAAGCTTCACCAAATTTGACTCCCGGTAATCAATCGGAGTATAATCAAACGATGCATACCCGCGTGAAATGGTTTTGAGTTTGTCGAAGAAATCAAAAACAACCTCGCCCAGGGGCATCTCGAAAATCAATTCAACCCGGTCGGTAGTTAGGTAAACCTGATTTTTTAAAATGCCGCGCTTGGCTATACACAGGTTCATAATCTGGCCTACGTAATCACTTTTCGTGATCAGCTGAGCCTTTATAAAGGGTTCTTCCACATGATCCAGCTTGCTGGGGTCGGGAAGATCAGAGGGGTTATTTACGATAATCAGCTCACCATTGGTCAGGAATGCCCTGTAGGAAACGTTGGGTACCGTGGTGATTACGGTCATACCAAACTCCCGTTCGAGCCTTTCCTGGATGATTTCCATGTGAAGCATCCCGAGGAAGCCGCAGCGGAATCCAAAACCAAGTGCCGCAGAACTTTCAGGTTCAAAAGTCAGCGAGGCGTCGTTCAGGCGCAGTTTTTCCATGGAGTTGCGCAGCTCCTCAAAATCTTCGGTATCGACGGGGTAAATGCCGGCAAACACCATGGGCTTTACATCTTCAAAGCCCTGTATGGTGGTCTCACAAGGGCGGTCAACATGGGTAATGGTATCTCCCACTTTCACTTCCCGTGCATCCTTAATGCCTGAAATAAGGTAGCCTACATCCCCTGCACTTACCTCATCGTTCGGCTCTGGTTTCAGCCGCAGAAAGCCGATTTCTTCAGCGAAATATTCCTTACCGGTAGCCACAAATTTAACCTTATCACCTTTTCGAAGTTTCCCGTTGATTACCCTGAAATAGGCGTAAATTCCGCGAAAAGAATTAAAAACCGAGTCGAATATCAATGCCTGAAGCGATGCGTCTGGGTCGCCTTTAGGTGCCGGAATCCGGTTAACAATCGCATGTAAAATGTCATATACGCCCTGACCGGTTTTGCCTGAGGCGGGGATGATATCTTCTCTTTTGCAACCAATCAGGTCAACAATCTGATCTTTCACCTCCTCGGGCATCGCTCCGGGAAGATCCATTTTATTAAGTACCGGAATAATTTCCAGATCATGCTCCAGTGCAAGGTAGAGGTTTGAAATTGTTTGCGCCTGTATGCCCTGTGTAGCATCAACAATCAGCAGGGCTCCTTCGCAGGCCGCAATAGAGCGTGAAACCTCGTATGAAAAATCAACGTGACCGGGCGTATCTATGAGATTCAGCGAATAACGGCTGCCCTCATGGTTGTAGGTCATCTTAATGGCCTTTGACTTGATGGTAATGCCACGCTCTCTTTCAAGATCCATGTCATCAAGTACCTGATCCTGCTGTTCTCTTTTTGAAATGGTTTGGGTGTACTCAAGCAGGCGATCAGCCAGGGTTGATTTACCGTGATCAATGTGTGCAATGATGCAGAAATTTCGGATGTGCTTCACAGGTGCAAATGTACGTCAAATTGAGCACTAACAAACCCGTACAGGTTTTTGCTTTTCAGTAACTCAGCCCTGTTAACTTTTCTTTGGTGAGTGGTTTGGGAATGAAACCAAGAACTATTGGGTTGGCTATTGCACGCTGCAAATCAAGCGGATCAATGGTTGATGAAAGCAAAATAATCCTGATCGCCGAAACCATATCACCAGGCATAGCCGAAAGCCTTTCAAGGAACTCAAACCCATCCATCTCCGGCATGCGGATATCTAGCAAAATCAGATCAGGCAATTTATCGGCCTTACTCAGCTCGAACAGGGCATCTTCCGGAGAAGGCATTTCAACAATGGTTCCGTTGAAGCCACTTTGCACAAGCACCCGCTGATTGATAAAAAGGTCAACAGGGTTGTCTTCCACCAGCCAAATGATATTGAAG
>JBIICM010000158.1:0-5967 GCA_044238875.1 Flavobacteriales bacterium
ATATTCTCGCTGGTCCCGGTATTGATTTTACTGGGTTCACCCGCCTGGCTTTTTTATGCTTCCGGCTTTATACCAAGCATCCCTGCCCTGTCGCTTGCCCTTCTTGGCGTTTATTTTTCATTTATCAGAAAACGCTTGATTACAGGCATTGTGCTGGCCTGCCTGGCAAGTCTGGTAAGAACACCAATGCTTATTGTTTTGATTGCCATGTTCATTGCGCTGTTGCATGAGAAATTAAGCCGAAAAAAAATCATTTTGCTGATTATTGTAGCGCTAACGATTTATATGCCATGGTTTTTCTGGAAGCGACACCTTGAACATGTTTACGGAACTATCTTTTTGAACAAGTTCATGCCGGCTGAAAGTTTTGACCTTTGGGTTGAAACAGTTTCAGAAAGTTTGGATCAATGGTCCCGGCATTTATTTTCATGGCCGGGTTGGATACTTCTGATTGGCAGCCTTTCGGTATTTATTTTCAGGAGGGATGCTATTCGCCGAAATCCGCTATTGCTTGCCGGTTCTGCTGCATTTGCAGGCGGATTTCTGTTTTATATCTTGATGGCTCAACAATTTATTCATCATGACTACTATTATATAGATGCCTTTTTTATTCCCCTTCTGCTGATGGCAAGTAGTTCATTAAAGGCCTTGAGCACTTTGCAACCGGCATTTAAACGCCCTCTTTTTATTGTAATTATTATTACTTCTTTTGCTCTGCCATATACTAATGAAGGTGTTTTGGCCGAACGCACCCAATCAGGGCCTTGGGACAGGTATCATCTTACACTGGAGAATTACAAATCGGGTGAAAATCTGCTCAGCAAATTGGGTATTAGTGAGGATAAACCTGTTGTTGTAGTTGATGCCTATTCAACAAACGCTCCTTTGCTCTTACTGAACCGAAAAGGATATACCATCCTCAATACAATGCCTGACGAATTGAGGAAGATTAAAACAATACCTGTTGATTTTATGGTTATTCAGGATGTATTTCTGAGAAGTGATGTTATTAACAGTTATCATGAAATTATGAATGATTGGGAGCGAATAGGAGGTAACGGAAAACTTTCAGTATTCAGACGATTATCTGGAACACGCACAGAAGCTGAATTTACAGGTATTTCCTGCTGCAGAGAATTATATGCCGGCACAGATTTCAATGATGAACATTGGAGCAATATCAATATCACTGAAGATTCAGTGTTGATTACAAGCGAAGAATTCGGGCCCACCTTCAGAATGAAAACAGGGCAGGGGTCTAGTCCGCTATTTTGGATTGATATGGAACTTACAGCTGAGGAAAGATCAGCCGGCGTTGAGTTGGTTTTTAAGTTGCATCAGGGCGGGGAGCTTATTACACGGCAATATTCGCTCAATGATTATACAAACCGCATGAGTGCATACAAGTTCAAATGTTTGGTCCCTTTCATTGTGAACAAAGCCGATGCAGCGCTTGAATTCTTTATTTATAATCCGGCGAAGGTGAAGGTTAGGTCCCGGATCAATGATTTCAGGGTACTTGACGGATCATGCCGGAACCTAATACATTAAACAAATGGTTGACCTTAAGTGTATTAGATGTATCAAGGTAACTGAAGTCTGATGTATAGTATTAACCTTTTAATTTCTCAGTCTCAGCTATTATTTTTGCAGTAATCATCGCACCAATCTGAACAACCCAATGAAAAACCGCAGGTCACTTATCCTCCTCTTCGTGCTGACCATGGCAATCACATGGTCGTGCAAAAAAGTGCCGCTTACCGGTCGCAAACAGCTGCGGTTATTGCCTGAGGCAACGCTTATCAATGCCAGCGTTCCGCAATACAGGCAGTTGGTCAGCGCCGGAAGTGCTCAGGCGAATCCTGCTCAGGTAGAACAGGTAAAAAGGGTAGGTGCAAAAATTTCGGATGCTGCCGAACAGTTTCTTCGTAGTCAAAAACAAGCCGACCGTCTGAAGGGCATCAAATGGGAATTTAATGTTATCAGTGCAAACGAGGTAAATGCCTTTTGCATGCCGGGCGGCAAGGTGGCTTTTTACAGCGGTATCTTTCCAATTACACAGGATGATGAGGGTGTTGCAGCCGTAATGGGGCACGAAATCGCCCATGCCATAGCAGGTCACGGTAACGAGCGGGTGAGTCAACAGCTTGCCATACAAACCGGACTTACGACGCTTGATTTAGCCCTTTCTGAAAAGCCTGGTGAAACCACCAATCTGATTCTTGCAGCTGCCGGGCTGGGCAGTCAGGTGGGTATTCTGCTTCCGTTCAGCCGCTTGCATGAATCGGAAGCTGATAAGCTCGGTATGGTATTTATGGCCATGGCCGGCTATGATCCTGCTAAAACAATTGATTTCTGGAAACGCATGCGTACAGCTGGGGGCGCCAAACCGCCAGCGTTTCTGAGCACCCACCCTTCAGACGAAAAGCGGATAAAAGACCTACAGGACTATTTGCCCAAAGCCCGGAAGTATTTCAGACAAGTCCGCTAACTATTCACCGTTCACCGCTGACTCAGGAAATTCTGCCCCAGTTTTTATTTCGTGCCACCATCGCATCCAGTTGTTTTTTCAACAGAAAGTTTTCTGTCAGGATTAGCTCCGGATCCCTGCCGAGTATTTCAGTGGCTAAGTCCCTGCATTGATACAATAGCTGCTGGTCATGACTGATGTCGGCCAGTTGAAGATCAAGCAATCCGCTCTGTTTGGTTCCTTGCAGGTCGCCCGGTCCGCGCAGTTCAAGGTCTACCTCAGCGATTCTGAAGCCATCATTTGTTTCCGTCATCGTTTTTAATCGGGTTTTCGCGTCGGTGCTCAGTTTAAAACCGGTCATCAGAATGCAATACGACTGCTCGCCACCCCTGCCAACCCTACCGCGCAGCTGATGCAGTTGCGACAAGCCGAAACGTTCAGCACTTTCAATAATCATCACTGTAGCATTGGGAACATTTACGCCAACCTCGATCACCGTTGTTGCAACCATAATCTGGGTTTGTTTTTTCAGGAACCTTTGCATTTCGTATTCCTTGTCGGCTGGTTTCAGCTTTCCGTGAACGATACTCAGGTGATAATCAGGTGCCGGAAACCAGGCAAGCAGATGCTCATACCCTTCCATCAGATTGCGGTAATCGAGTTGTTCGCTTTCCTCGATCAGCGGATAAACAATGTAAACCTGCCTGCCCGATGCAATTTCTTTTTTGATGAATTCAAATACCCTGGGGCGTTCGCGTTCAAAAAAGTGTTTTGTTAGGATGGGCTTCCTGCCCGGGGGTAACATATCAATCACTGATATGTCGAGATCGCCGTAAAGTGTCATGGCCAGCGTTCTTGGGATAGGTGTAGCGCTCATAATGAGCACGTGCGGTGGTAGTTCATTTTTTATCCAAAGTCGGGCCCGCTGAGCAACACCAAAGCGGTGCTGTTCATCAATGATTACCAGCCCAAGATTTTTAAAAACAACCTTGTCTTCAAGTAATGCGTGCGTACCTGCAAGGATATGCATATCACCCGATTCGAGTGCAGCATGAATTACATTGCGCTCTTTTTTAGGAACCGAGCCGGTGAGCAGACCGATACGGATACCAATGCGGTCAGACAATTCCTTTAGACCCTGAAAATGTTGCTGCGCCAGAATTTCGGTGGGGGCCATGATACAGGCCTGAAATCCATTATCAATGGCCATCAGCATACTCATGAAGGCAACAATGGTTTTCCCGCTGCCCACATCACCCTGCAGCAGGCGGTTCATCTGCACCGGCCGGCCAACGTCGGCCCGTATTTCACGCAGCACTCTTTTCTGGGCTTCTGTCAGCTCAAAAGGCATGTGTTGACTGTAAAAAACGTTGAAGATGGGCCCTATTTTTTCAAAAGCGTACCCTTTTAGCTGTTGTTTATTTAGTTTATTGAGTCGTATGAGTCTAAGCTGCAGAAAAAAAAGTTCCTCAAATTTGAGGCGTTTCAATGCCGCATTCAGTTCTTCCTGATTTTGCGGTTGATGAATCATCTTATACGCCAGTTGAAGGCTGGCAAGTGAGAACCTCTGCCTGATTTGATCAGGAAGCGTTTCGGAAATCTTATTCTCAAGAATGCTTAAAACCTGGGCAACGTATGATGCAATGCCTTTGCTATCGAGCCAGGCTTTCTTCATGGCCTCGGTTGAACTGTAAACAGCCTGGAGTTTACTTGCTGTTGCTGCCTTTTCCGGCGAGAATGGCTCAAGCTCAGGATGAACAATATTCCAACTGTTGTTAAACAATCCCGGTTTGCCGAAAACAATATATTCCTGACCTGGTTTAAGCTTTTCACTGACCCATTTGATTCCCTGAAACCAAACAAGTTCAATGGTTCCGGTAGTATCCCGCAGCAGGCAACTTAGCCTTTGTTTAGCTCCGGAGCCCTTGATCCCGGGCCGCTCAATCCGGCCACGCAGCTGAACAAAAGGCATATCTGCCTCAATTTCACTGATACTGTAAAAGCGGGTTCTGTCAACATATCTGTAGGGATACCAGGCCAGCAGATCAGAAAAGGTATGAATGTCGCAGTCTTTGCGCAGAATCTGCGCCTTGCGCCCTGTCATACCTGGCAGCGATTCTATGGCCTGATCCTGTATTCGCATCCCGCAAATGTAAGATCATCCGCAACTCTGTTAATCATTTAAGCGTATTAATCCGTCATAACAAGTCAGGTTCAAAGTTTTATTTTTAGATTTGTTTGGTAAAAAAATAGCACGTGATAAACAGACAGTTCAAGTCTTTTTGCTGCGATTTTAAAGGTTACCCGGGGCATTGGTACTTGCTGTCAAAGCCATTGGCTTTAAATGCCGCTCTGTTTTTACTGATTACGCTGTTTATCTTAAGTTCACCTGTTCGAGCCCAAAATTATTTACTTGGCGATGGTGCTCCTACTGTGAATAATGTTTGCAGCGGTACCTTGCTTGATCCGGGAGGTTTTGATAATTATCCTGCTGACCAGGATATTGTACAAACTTACTGCGCTTCAGCGGGTCAGTGTCTTAGGTTAACAATTACTGAATTTGAAACCGAAGATGATTATGATATCTTGACTATTTATGATGGCAATTCAGTAACAGCGGAATTGCTCTTTGAATATAGTGGTCAAAATCCGCCGAATAACGTAATTACCTCAACTTCAGCTTCAGGTGGTTGCCTTACTTTAAAGTTTGAAGCAGACGATTTTAACGAATTACCCGGTTTCAAGGGTACCTTAAGCTGTGTTGCCTGTCCGGTGGCTCCCGATATTCTGGTGCTTGGTCAGGGCGGTTCGCAGTTAGAAGCTTGCAATGCTATCTTAAGAGATCCGGGCGGAAGCGGAAATTACGGTGATAATCTGGATGTTCAGCAAACAATTTGTTCGGGCAGCCAAACGGAATGCATCAGTGTTTCTTTTGTTGAGTTTGCAACTGAGAAGGGCAAAGATTTTCTCCGGATTTATGAGGGAGGGAGTATTTCAGGGCCGCTGCTTGCAGAATATTCAGGCACTGATATTCCCCTTACCATTACAAGTTCAACAGGATCAGGAGGTTGTTTAACTTTTAGCTTTACCAGTAACGGAACCCTTAATCGTTCAGGTTTCAAGGCCAATATCACCTGCGCTCCCTGTCAGGCCCCTTTGCAGGAGTATATTTTGGGTCAGTCAGGGCGTATTTCCACCTGTCAGGGCGTATTGCTTGACCCTGGAGGAAACAGCAGTATTCCGCCAAATCAGCAGGTTCAGCAAACGTTTTGTTCGGGCACCGGACAATGTTTACAGTTGCAATTCACATCATTCGATCTTGAAAAAGATATTGATTTCATTAAGATTTACGATGGGCCAGATAATTTTTCAGAGCAGCTGATTGAATTTTCCGGTGATGACCTGCCTCCAACAATAACAGGTTCAACCAATTCAGGAGGCTGTCTTACAGTAGCCTTCATTTCAAACGGTTCAGGTTACAATAATGGGTTCAGGGC
>JBIICM010000029.1:0-19748 GCA_044238875.1 Flavobacteriales bacterium
AGGGCAATAAAAGCCGAGCCCGGTTGATCGGAAGAAACAGAAGCCGAATCTCCTGAAACGGCAAGACCGGCTCCTCCGGCTGTCCAGCTTAATCCGGCTTCTGAATCAGCAGTATAAACAGCGTTTTCATACAGGCAAATGGAATCACGGCCTGTGATTACAGGTTGCTCCGGCCTTTTTCGTCCTAGCAGGAAGGCCTCCCGGGCTATTCCGTTTATGCGGGCAGAAACCGTTAAAAAGGTGTCCTGTTGTGCGAATGTTGACGGGTAACGGCTTTCCCAGGAAACAAAATCCGCTGTGCCTGCTGAAAGCAGCGTTCGGTATGGCGTTGACAATCCTTCCGGATAAAACACCTGAAGGTTTAATGCTCCTGTATCTGTCCTGCATACGATATTGTAAAACAGATCATTTGTTTTGCATATTTCTTCCGGTATAAAATTTCTGGATAAGCCTTCCTGTCCGGGATCAACCGGGGCAAACCTGATTCCAGCTGTATCCGTTTTGCTTTCTGGCTTTAAAATAACGGGTACATAAAAGTGTTCACCTCCTGTAGGAAAAAGATAGCTTTGGCCTGGCAATAATATGCGACAGAGCGCACCGCCTGAATCACTGGTAACATATCCGCTGATACGGGTAACTGCCTGCGGATCTCCGTTAAACACATAAAACTTTTTTGCCCCGGTATTCAGAATCCTGTCATTCAGATCAAGAAAACGGGCCGATGCCGGCTGTTCAAGATGTTTTGTTTCACTGCCCGAGAGGCGTAAACGGAAGAGTTTTGTGCTGCCCGTTCCGGCAATGGTCTGAAGACTTCCGCTGAGTTCAAAGGTGCCGCTATCTGCCTTAATTTCTCCGTTGTTTTGTATATCTCCTTTAACCGTGATGTCTCCTGAAATAAAAAGCTGGCCATCCTGTTGCAGAGCCCCGTTGAGTATCATTTCTCCGCCATGCTTGAAAAGCCCGGCACTGTCAATCTGGAGCCCCCCTCTTATCTGAATCAGTGAGCCGGCATTAGAATAAATTACTGCACCCTTGTTCACCCAGATGGTTTGGGCCTGATTTGGGAGAAACCCACAAACGAATAAACCGGCCAGGATGTAGCTTTTCATTTACTTTCAGGGGGCAGTAACTGAAGTTTCTCCGCATAGTACTGGCCGAAATCTCTCATTGTTTCGGCCATTTTATCTTCTCCCGTTGCACGTTGAAGCATATCCGCCATAAGCATGATGTTCTGGTGTATGAATTGCTTCATTTCATCTACGGTCATTTCCTTTGTCCACAAATCTATGCGGAGACTATTCTGTTCTGCAGGATCCCAAACTGATAAAACAATTGCCTTAGCTTCCCTGTTTCGCACATTATTGTCATCTGCATCCCAGTGTATCTTTTCCGGCACTTTGTTTTCATCAAGTCCAACCCTGAGAATAATTTCTGATTGCTTTTTCATTTTCTTTAGTTTTCAGGCCCGGCCTGGTTTGTATTTCGATTTGCTGAATATCAATCTGGCATCTTTTTGCTGCATAAGTTTATGGATATCTGCCTCATTTTTATCCATGTAACTCTTTACCAGTTGTAACCCAAGCCAAACCCCGATTCTCGCTGGCGCCTCCTCCGGAAATCCTTTGGTAAAAGGTCCGTCATTTATATACGCCACTTCATTGTTGAAGTCGGTAGAAAAAAAGAGTTTCCGGTCAATAAAATGACTCCATATCCGGGCTTCGTTATCATAGCACCATTTAAGCTCTTCGGCAGTATAACCAAGGATATCCGCCTCGTTTTTCTGCGGCAGCAGCATTTGTTCAAGGTAATAAATTTTTCCCTGATAGATCATGCGGGTCACAAGGTCATGGTAGGTGTCATCCATTTCCCAGCAGGAGAGCAAATAAGCCCTGATGGCATCACAAACCATTCTGCCGCGGTGCATCTGTGCTGATTTGTATTTAGGAAAAGTCAGCAGCTCGTAGAACCTTGAGTCAGCGCCAAGATACATGTCAAGACCAATGGCAAGCGCCGAATCGGCTGTTACAATATTATAGCTGAAACCCGATAACATAGTGTAAATATGGGGAATCAAACTGTCAGGGAAAATAGCACGGTAACGGCCAAAGGCCTCTTCAAGTTGTTTCTTCTCTGCATCAAGGTTCGGATAATTTGTTTGTATAGCCTGATAGACCGATCTGATGTCCGGATCCTGTAAAAACCCCCCAAGGTTTTGCTGAAACATGGGATTACCGGGGTTCCCAATCCGTATGATTCGGTTGAAATATAAATCCGTAAAAGAGCCGTACTTTTTACGCAGCCGGGTTGTATCCGCCTGAAAATTATTCAGGTTTATGCCGAAAAGATCCTTTTCGAAACGAAGAAAAACAATACTGTCTGTTTTGTTTGTTTCCTGCTGATTGGCGAGGGTGTTATCCTTCAAATCAGTGCCGTTGGGCGCGTTATCACATGCCCACAGTGTTGTTAACAAAATGATCAGATATGCCGGAATACAGCCCTTAACCATTAACAGGTTCGTTTTATATTTGCGGAAAAAGGCCAAATTTACTAAAACAGGCGTAGCCCTGCCTTGTATTGGTGGGTTTCATGCCAACAAACATGAATTACCAATGAAAAAAACGCTCTTCTTCTCTCTCCTTGTGTTTTTCTGTCTTTCAGGCTTTGCGCAGGAAACAAAAAGAAAATTCCGGTTCGGACTCAAAGCGGCCCCGGTTGCCGCCTGGATAAAGCCCGACTACCGATCCCTTCCAAACGGCTATTCGGTTGACGGCGGGGGAGTAAGATTGGGGTTTGTCTGGGGGCCAATGGCAGAATTTATTATCAATGAAACTTTTTCGTTCGCCACGGGCGCTGATATCAGTTATACATCCGGCAGATTGACCGGAAAAATAAATACACCAGAACTTGCTGAAGAATGGGAACAACTGTATAAAATGCGTTTTGTGGATATCCCGCTAACCCTGAAATTCAGAACCAAGGAGATCGGATACCTTAGGTATTTCGGATTGTTTGGTATGGGAGTTGGCATCAGAACATCGGCCAAAACGGAGTTTTCGCGCATTTTCCCCGATAAAAAAGAAGAAATCACACCAGATGATGACACCGATAAATACGTGAATTTATTCAGGGGTTCTTTACTTGTTGGTGGTGGAGTAGAGTATAATTTTTCAGGCAACACATCTCTGGTGGGGAGTATCGTATTTAACAACGGTCTCACCAATCTGATCAAAGACCAGGGGTTTTTGAAACAAGATTCTGATGTTAATTTGAATGAAAAGGGCGTGAACAATTATTTCATGCTCAACATCGGCATTTTGTTCTGAGCCTTCACTTTTTAAGGGTTCAACGGTTATGAAAATCGCGCTGGCGCAAACAAACTGCCTGATTGGCGATTTTGAAGGCACCCTGAAGAACATGCAGGGCTGCATCGAACGCGCCCGGCGTGAAGGGGTCGAACTGGTGGTGTTTCCTGAATTATCCATTTGCGGCTACCCGCCTCTCGACTTCCTTGAATATGATGATTTTATTAAAAAAAGTGCTGAAACATGTGAAGCCTTGGCCCAATCATGCAAAGGGATTTCAGCCATTGTCGGAGCGCCCGTAATTAACCCGCGTATCGAAGGTAAAAATCTCCTGAATGCAGCTCTTTTGCTTTCAGAAGGCCGCATTCATTCTGTCACAGCCAAAACACTACTGCCCGATTACGATGTGTTTGATGAGTATCGCTACTTCGAGTCGAATGCGCACTTCAAATGTATCCGCGCCGGCGGAATAAAGATTGCGCTTACCATTTGTGAAGACCTCTGGGATGTGGAAGAAGATAAAATGTATGTGCGCTGGCCGATGGAGGAACTGATGAAGGAAAAGCCTGACCTGATGATTAATATTGCCGCGTCTCCCTTTTCGGCCCGGCAGCAGGAAATCCGTAAAAGGGTGCTCAACAGCGCCTGCCGGCAGTTTAAAATTCCCTTGATTTATGTAAATCATGCGGGGGCGCATACAGAGCTGGTGTTTGACGGTGGTTCGCTGGTTATGAACCGCCACGGGAACGTTGTGCTTGAATTGGATTACTTTTCGCCTGACTTCCGCATAATTGATACCGAACTGATTGATATTGCTCCTGCCGTTGCATTCGATAAGGAATGTTTTACGGATAAAGAAGGAAGGATTGGGCTGATTAAAAAAGCGCTAATGCTGGGCATACAGGATTTCTTTCGTAAGTCTGGTTTTTCAAAGGCGGTACTGGGCTTAAGCGGAGGTGTTGATTCTGCGTTGGTTTATGCCCTTGCCATTGAAGCTCTTGGTAAAGAAAACGTGCTCGGAGTGTTGATGCCATCCCCCTACTCCTCCGGTCATTCAGTAAATGATGCGCTTCAACTTGCTGAAAATCTGGGAGGCGCCACAGAAACCGTTCCGATCAACGGGCCGTTTGAGGCGTTTTTAACTAGTCTGTCGGGCCCTTTCCATGGTTTGCCGGCTGATATCACCGAAGAAAACATTCAGGCTAGGATAAGGGCCGTTTTACTGATGGCCTATAGCAATAAAAAAGGTTATATCCTGCTCAACACCTCCAACAAAAGCGAGGCGGCCGTGGGCTACGGTACCCTTTACGGAGACATGGCCGGTAGCCTTTCCGTCATCGGCGATCTATATAAAACGCAGGTTTATGAATTATGCAGGTACCTAAACCGGGAAAAAGAAATCATCCCGGAAAATATACTCTGCAAAGAACCCAGTGCCGAGCTTCGGCCCGGACAAAAAGACAGCGATTCGTTACCTCCATATGACTTACTTGACCAGATTCTTTATCAGTATATTGAGTTGAAACAGGGCCCGGAGGCCATTGCGGAAAAAGGCTTTGATCCGCAGCTGGTTAAGCGTGTGCTTGCATTGGTTAATAAAAACGAGTTCAAGCGATTTCAGTCTCCGCCTGTATTGAGGGTTTCCGGTAAAAGCTTCGGTATTGGCAGGCGGATGCCGCTGGTTGGTAAATACCTGACTCAATGAAGGCCCAAAAAATAATAAGCGTGTTGCGCTGCACCTGCCCGAGGTGCCAGAAGGGTTCGCTTTTCTTTAACCCCAACCCGTATCGTTTTGCCGACTGGGACAAAATGAATAATTGCTGCTCTGCCTGTGGCCAGAAGTTTGAACTTGAGCCCGGCTTTTATCAGGGAGCCATGTATGTTAGCTATGCGCTGGCCGTTTCCTGGAGTATCGGTCTTTTTGTGGTCTTTTGGTTCTCGGCAGGTTTCTCACCTCTGAGCTTTTTCCTGACCAACGCCCTCAGTCTTATCATTTTGGCTCCTTTAATCTTCCGATGGTCCCGCTCGTTATACCTGCATTTATTTGTGCGCCGGCGCAAAATCCGGTAGCATTAACCCCCTCGCCTCATTTTGCGTAAGTAATATGCTGAGCCGCGGTTTCGCTTTGCGTAATACTTGTTGATCTTATAGGCACCCTGCAAGTTAAGTCCCCACCAAAAACGCCTGACCGGTTGATGGATTGAACCTGAAACAATTTGTTTACCAAGGTCGCCCAGTCCTATACCCGTTCTGAATGTTGCACAGAAAGTGAGGTTCTCTGTAACATTATACATCAGGCCAAGTCCAAGTAAAGCCGAAAACGTTTGTTTACGGTAAATCGCATTGCTATAGACGGGAATACTGACCTTTGAAGGATCTCTCACTGTTATCTCTCTCTCTCTCAAATTACCCCCTCTGAAAAAAGAAATCTGTGGCCCTATTTCAAGGGTAAATCCTTGGTGATGAGAGGGACAAAAAACAAACATCAGGGGGATATCGGTATATTTTAAACTCGTTTTATAAGCGTAAAATGAGTCAATATCTGCAGGCCCATCGCCGGGATAAATCTTCAGAACTTGTGCATGCAGCATAAAATTTGTCTCCAGTTTTATTCCGTAGATTCTTTTATGATACATTCCCCCATCATCAAAGTATAATGTGCCGCTAAAACCGCCTCCCCGACCTCCGGTGTATGCGTAGGCAGTATCACTGCTTGTAAACGAGGCCGATCCGGTTAACAAATACGTTGAATTGATAGCGTAGTTCAAACCCAGATGTACGGTCTGACTTAACAATATATTCGCCCCAAAAAGTCCAAAAAACAACACCAGTGTGCCCGCCGATCTCATGGTAATCAAGTACGGACAAAATAGCAATAAAGTTTTTATAAAAACAAAAAGCCTCTGATTATTTCAAATCAGAGGCTTTGCGATAGAAACTATTTTGGGCTTACATCATACCGCCCATGCCGCCCATACCTGGGTTGGGTGCAGCAACAGGGTTGTCTTCTTTCTTGTCGGCAACAACACATTCTGTTGTCAGCAACATACCAGCAATTGATGCAGCATTTTCAAGTGCAACGCGCGTTACTTTGGTCGGGTCAATAACGCCGGCAGAAAGCAGGTTTTCATACTCTTCGGTTCTTGCATTGTAACCGAAGTCTTTAGTTCCCTCTTTAACTTTCTGAATAACAATTGAACCTTCACCGCCTGCATTGGCAACAATCTGGCGCAGGGGCTCCTCTAACGCACGTTTCACGATGTTAATACCGAAGGTTTCATCTTCTGTTTCACCTTTTATATTATCCAGAGAGGATATTGCCCTGATGTAAGCAACACCACCACCCGGAACAATGCCTTCTTCAACAGCTGCGCGAGTTGCATGTAAAGCATCATCTACACGGTCTTTTTTCTCTTTCATTTCAACCTCTGTGGCAGCTCCTACATATAGAACGGCAACACCGCCAGCCAACTTGGCAAGGCGCTCCTGAAGTTTTTCCTTGTCATAATCAGATGTTGTGGTCTCAATCTGAGCTTTGATCTGATTAACACGGGCAGCAATATCAGACTTCTCTCCTGCTCCACCTACAATTGTAGTATTGTCTTTATCAATGGTTACTTTTTCGGCTCTGCCTAAATAGGTAAGGTCAGCGTTCTCAAGTTTGTATCCGCGCTCTTCAGAAATCATTTGCCCTCCTGTAAGAATAGCAATGTCCTCAAGCATGGCTTTGCGACGGTCTCCGAATCCTGGAGCTTTAACCGCAGCGATTCTTAGTGATCCACGGATTTTATTTACCACAAGGGTTGCCAACGCCTCGCTGTCAACGTCTTCGGCAATAATCAGCAATGGGCGGCCCGTCTGAACAGTTTTCTCCAGAATCGGAAGTAAATCCTTCATGGTAGAAATCTTCTTGTCATAAATGAGAATGTAGGGATTCTCAAGTACCGACTCCATTTTTTCGGCATCAGTTACGAAATAAGGAGAAATGTAACCCCTGTCGAACTGCATTCCTTCAACAACTTCAACGGTTGTTTCGGTACCTTTTGCTTCTTCAACGGTAATAACGCCCTCTTTCTTAACACGATTCATCGCCTCAGCGATGAGTTTTCCAATAGCATTGTCGTTGTTTGCAGAGATTGTAGCAACCTGTTCAATTTTCTTGTTGTCATCACCAACTGATGCGCTCTGACTTTTCAGGTTTTCTACTACCACAGAAACCGCCTTGTCAACACCTCTTTTCAAATCCATGGGATTTGCTCCGGCAGCTACGTGTTTTAAACCTGCTGTAACAATAGCCTGAGCCAAAACAGTAGCTGTTGTTGTTCCATCTCCTGCTATGTCAGCTGTTTTTGAAGCCACTTCCTTGAGCATCTGAGCGCCCATGTTTTCAATCGGGTCAGTTAGTTCAACTTCTTTGGCAACGGTAACACCGTCTTTTGTAATTGCGGGAGCGCCAAATTTTTTGTCAATGATTACATTTCTACCTTTCGGGCCAAGGGTTACTTTCACAGCATTGGCCAATGCATCAACACCGCGTTTTAGTTGATCGCGAGCGTCAACGTTGAAAAAAATTTCTTTTGCCATTTTTCAGTTTTATTAAAGGTTAGTGAATTTAAATGATTGCGAAAATGTCAGACTCACGCATGATCAGATACTCTTTGCCATGCACGTTGATCTCAGTACCGGCATACTTACCGTACAAAACATCATCGCCCACTTTTACAGTCAGGGGCTCATCTTTTTTGCCGTTGCCCACGGCCACCACTTTTCCTCTCTGTGGTTTTTCTTTGGCCGTATCTGGGATGATAATGCCACTTGCGGTTTTTTCTTCTGCAGCCGCAGCCTCTACCAGGACTCGGTCTTGCAATGGACGGATGGTTAATTCAGACATGTTTGTAAAAATGAAAAGTGAAACAATTTTGCCCCCGCTTAGCGAAGCGCATGCCAAAGAAATTTTTGGCAGCATCCGTGTAAATATTGTCAGTGCCGACTTAAAAAAACTGCCATTCTGGCTAAAATCAGGGGGTCTGTTCGGTCGCCTCAGCCTGATTTCTCTGTTGTGATGGTTTGCGATCAACTGCAGACGCTACAAGGCAGAGCACGACCAGCACTCCTGCCAGAGTCCATGTGGCCTTTTCAAGAAAGTCGGCAGTTTTACGCACACCCATTACCTGATTGCTGGAGGCAAATGTTGAAGAAAGCCCCCCTCCCTTTGAGTTCTGCACCAAAACAATTAATACAAGAAGAATTGAGCAAAGAATGATAAGAGCCGAAATGATACCTGACATGATTTAAGACTGATTTTCGAGTTTTTCAATAAGGGCGGCAAAGTAACTGCTTTTTGCGGGATTCTGCAAGGATAATTTTTGAAGTATCTGAATGGCCTTCTCAGCATTACCCTGTTCAATATAAACGTTCGCAAGGGTTTCGGAAACAATTTCATGCCGGTCTTCCGTGCTCCTTTTGGCCATGCTTACCGGCGAATAAAATTCAGCCTTAACGGGTCTGCTGATCTTTGGCTCTGCAAGAATGAATTGCTCAATCAGCTCGGCCCGGGTTTTGGCAACTTTGTCTGGTTTTGAAATTCCTTTTTCAGTATTGGCTTCCGGCTGTCCTACTCCTGATAAAATTTCAAGCCATTCAAAAAAAGTATGCGCCTTGTTATCATGGGCCTCCGGTTGCTCCTCAACCTCTTTTTGTTCCCTTGGCGCTTCAATTTCCGGATAATTCAGGATTTCAGTGATAATGTCCTGCTCTGTCGGCAGGTTAACAACTTCCTCCGTAACAGATGCCAACGTAACAACCTCGGCAGGAGCGTCCATAATCTCCGGCTGAGGAATCTCTTCCTGCTGTTTTTCTGCTGCATCCGCGTTGGTTACCAATGTCGGATTAACGGAAACAACCGGCGCGTTAACATGATTCACAAAGTCGAATAGCCGGCTCCGGTCAGGGCTGTGAACGGCAGCATCCTTCAACACCTCCTCAAAACGAAGGTCGTTCGCGTTTTTTAATGAACGGGTGAGCATCAAATATCCCCCTTGAAAATAGGGATAACGCTTAACAATCTCATACAGATCATTTACCGCTCCGGCAGGAAGTTCCAGCGGCCTGCTGATATAACCCATCAATAGATCGCGATTCATTACCAGTTGATTACCGCTTTATTGAATATGTCTTGTGCCAGTTGCTGATTGATCTGCTTAATCAACTCCTGCTCAACAGTAACCAGGTTTTGTGTGGCAGAGAAATCTGCAAACCGGCTGAACTCTGTTTCGAAATCCTTTGAGGGATCTTTTGTATTGGTAAACCTTACCGAAACAACTATAGTAAGACGGTTTTCAGAGGCTCCGTTATTACTTACAGCTACAGGTGTTACCCTATAATCCCGAATAGATCCCTCAATTTGCATATCACCATTAGAAGAAACAATAACAAGCGGACTTTGCGTCTGAAAGAAATCCCGGATGTCTTCAGTAAGCGCCTGGCTAAGTGTAGGCTGCACCAATGCTGCATTATTAACGAACATGGCAACAGAAAGGGTTTTGGCATCCCCTACCTGTGCGCCGCTGAGCGAAACCTTGCAGGCACAGAATACCATTAAGGACAGAAGAATTCCAAAAACCTTTTTGGGCATGTCTTACAAATCTATATTGTATTCCTTGATTTTTCGGTAAAGGGTGCGCTCAGAAATACCAAGCTCGCGTGCAGCATTTTTTCTTCGGCTCCTGTATTTCTCAAGGGCCTTCACAATCAGTTCCTTTTCACGTTCCTCCAGAGAAAGACTTTCTTCTTCAACTTCAACATGTTCGGTTATGTTGGGCTGAACCTGATTGACAAACGGTTGCGGAGTTTTTTCCTGGCTTATCGGAACCGGTTGATAATAGCCGGGCTGGTGTATCTCACTGTAAAGCCGGTTAATAATCTGGTTACTTTGATCAGAAAGTATGCTCCCTGACGGACTCTGCAACAATTCAATCATTAGCTTCTTCAGTTCAACCATATCCTTTCGCATGTCAAAAAGAACCTTGTAAAGAATCTCACGTTCCGAAATATCCTGTGAGCTTTCCTGTTTAACAAGTGCGGGCAGCATGCTGCCTTGCTGACCGGGCAGATAAGCTGCCAGAATACCGGCACTAATCATCCGCTCGTTTTCTATGATTGAAATTTGTTCGGTTACGTTTTTCAACTGCCTTACATTGCCCGGCCAGCGATAGGAGAGCATTAACTGCTGCGCCTCCTGATCAAGTTTCACAGGGGGCATTTTGTAGCGTTCGGCAAAATCGGAGGCGAATTTTCTGAATAAAAGCAGAATGTCTTCTCCACGCTCACGCAAGGCCGGTATTTGAATGGGAACAGTATTTAACCGGTAATAGAGGTCTTCTCTGAATTTTCCCTTCTGTATCGCTTCCGGAATGTTTACGTTGGTGGCCGCTACCATGCGCACATCTGTTTTAAGCACCTTCGAGGATCCTACCTTAATAAATTCACCTGTTTCAAGTACGCGAAGCAAACGAACCTGTGTCTGCAGCGGAAGTTCCGCCACCTCATCCAGAAAAATAGTGCCTCCGCCGGCCACTTCAAAGTAACCTTTTCTTGCCTCATTGGCGCCGGTAAACGAGCCTTTTTCGTGACCAAACAGCTCTGAGTCTATGGTGCCCTCTGGTATGGCTCCGCAGTTAACAGCAATAAAAGTTCCGTGCTTTCGCGACGAATAGCTGTGAATAACCTTTGAAAAAACCTCCTTTCCTGTACCGCTCTCTCCGGTTATCAATACCGACAAATCGGTAGCAGATACCCTCCAGGCAGTATCGAGCGCCCGGTCAAGGGCGGTAGAGTTACCAATAATGCCAAAGCGGTTTTTTATTTCCTGAATGTTCATTATGCGGGAAAGCTTTCGTTTTGAACAACCTCTCCGATTAGCGTGGCAGAAGTACAGGAGGTGATTTTAACCTGCAAATACTGGCCAGCCCTGAATTCCCCTTTCGGAAAAACCGCCACCTTATTCTGGCTGGTTCTGCCAGATAAAAATTCGTTGGAGCGTTTTGAATAGCCCTCCACCAGCACTTCGAAAACTTTTCCAACATCCCGCAGATTGCTCTCGTGGGAACGTTTGCCCTGAAGGGCGATTATTTCCTGGAGTCTTCTGTTCTTGGTTTCGGGCGATACATCATCCGTAAATTTTCTTTCTGCAAGGGTTTTGGGGCGCTCCGAATAACTGAACATGTAAGCAAAGTCATAACCTACACTATCCATTAGACTTAGGGTTTGCTGATGATCCTCTTCTGTTTCTGAACAAAATCCTGCAATTATATCGGTTGATATTCCGCAGTCAGGCATGTATTGCCTGATGGCAGCAATGCGGCTCAGATACCACTCACGGGTATAGCCCCGGTTCATCATATCAAGTACCCTGCTGGAACCCGACTGAACCGGCAGATGAATATAACGGCAAATGTTTTTATAGGATGACATAACCTTTAAAACCTCGTCTGTCATGTCTTTAGGATGAGAGGTTGAAAAGCGGATACGCATATCGGGAAGGGCTGATGCTACTTTTTCAAGCAACTGATCAAACCTGACGGCTGATTTAAGTTCTTCAGCATCGTAGGAGTCTTTTTTCAGACCTCCGCCGGTCCATAAATATGAATCGACATTTTGTCCGAGCAGGGTGATTTCCCGGTAACCCCTGGAATAGAGGTCTTTTGCTTCCTCAAGTATCGTTTCCGGATTGCGGCTCCGCTCCCTGCCCCGGGTAAACGGCACCACGCAAAACGAACACATATTATCGCAGCCTCTCATGATTGAAATGAATGCTGCTACGCCATTGGTATCAAGCCTAACGGGGGTAATGTCTGCATAGGTTTCTTCCTTTGAAAGCAAAACATTTATGGCCTTTTGACCCCCTTCTGCTGTTCTTATCAGATTTGGGAGGTCTCTGTAGGCATCAGGGCCAACAACCATATCAACGAGTTTCTCTTCTTCGAGCAATTTTCCTTTCAGCCGCTCTGCCATGCATCCAAGCACACCGATTAGCAGACCGGGATTTTTTTTCTTGACCCTGTTATATTCATTGAGCCTGTTTCTGACCCGCTGTTCAGCATTATCGCGAATGGCGCAGGTATTAACAAAAATCAAATCCGCTTCCTCAAAATTACGTGTTGTTGAAAAACCCTCATCCCTTAAAATCGAAGCAACAATCTCACTGTCTGAAAAATTCATCTGACAGCCATAGCTTTCGAGATAAAGTTTTTTTGAATGTTCGGCCGGCGAAGTAATCATTGTGGCCTCCCCTTGCCTTATTTCATCCATTATTTTTTCCATTGTCTTTTAAAAGTGCCGCAATTTAATGAAAAAGAAGGGGTTTGTGACAAAATGTCACCTGGCGGGTCGAAACAAAATTTGGAAAAACCTCTTTACTTTGCTTTTCTTTGCCCGCTTGATCATTTGTTAAACCAGGTTCGGGAATGGCTAAAAACCTTGTCATAGTTGAGTCACCAGCAAAAGCCAAAACCATAGAGGGGTTTCTTGGCAAAGATTTCCTTGTGAAATCATGCTATGGTCATATTCGGGATCTTGGAAAATCTGACCTGAGTATTGACCTTGCCAACAATTACGCGCCGCGCTATGAGGTGTCTGCTGATAAGAAGCAAATCATTTCAGAACTGGGGAAACTGGCAAAGGACGCAGAAACCGTTTGGTTAGCTTCCGATGAAGACCGAGAGGGAGAAGCCATTTCCTGGCATCTTTATGAGGCTTTAAAGCTGGATGCCTTGAAAACAAAACGAATCGTATTTCACGAGATTACCAAACCGGCGATCCTTAAAGCCATTGAATCTCCGCGCCAAATTGATATCAACCTTGTAAATGCCCAACAGGCAAGAAGAATTTTAGACCGGCTGGTGGGTTATGAATTGTCACCGGTTCTCTGGAAAAAAGTAAAGCCTTCTCTTTCGGCCGGCCGTGTGCAATCTGTTGCCGTCAGGCTGTTGGTTGACCGCGAACGGGAAATTCAACAGTTTCTGACAGAGTCTTATTTTCGGGTCAATGCGCTTTTAAAGGGCTCGCATCAGGGAAAGCAATATTCGCTGAAAGCACAGCTTCCTGGCAAACTGAAAGATCTTTCTGATGCGGAGGCCTTTTTAAAATCCTGCATCGGCGCTGACTTTTCGGTAGTTAATGTTGAGAAAAAACCGGCGAAACGTACCCCCTCAGCGCCATTTACCACCTCGACACTACAACAGGAAGCAGCGAGAAAACTTGGGTACTCGGTGAGTCAAACCATGGTAATTGCCCAGCGTCTTTACGAGGCTGGTAAGATTACCTACATGCGAACCGACTCTGTAAACCTTTCTGAAACAGCGCTGGAGGCTGCGAAAAAGCAGATTGTTCAGCAATTTGGTTCAAATTATCATAAGGCTAGAAAATTCGCCACAAAAACGAAGGGGGCGCAGGAAGCACACGAGGCAATAAGGCCTACCTACATGGAAGACTCCTCTGCAGGTGCTGAAAATCAGGAAAAGCGCCTCTATGAGCTGATCTGGAAACGAACCCTTGCATCACAGATGGCTGATGCCGAATTGGAGAAAACTGTTATTTCCATTGGAATCTCAGGCAACGATAAAAAACTCGAAGCCCATGGTGAAGTGATTGTTTTTGATGGTTTTCTTAAAGTTTACAGCGAGTCGTCAGATGAAACGCCTGACGACGAAGAAGGTGGTGCCGGTCTACTGCCTCCGGTAAAAAATGGCGACCCGCTCGCACTTGATGAAATGAGTGCGGTGCAAAAGTTTAGCAATAGCCCACCCAGATACACCGAAGCCAGCCTGGTTAAAAAACTGGAAGAACTTGGCATTGGAAGACCTTCTACTTATGCGCCAACCATCTCTACGATTCAAAAGAGAACCTATGTGGTAAAGGAAGACCGGGTTGGCTCCCCCAGAAATTTCGTTCAGCTCCTTCTGAAAAAGGATGCCATCAGTAAACTTGATAAATCTGAAATCACAGGCGCAGAAAAAAACAAGTTATTCCCTACTGATATCGGAACGGTGGTGAACGACTTTTTGATGGAACATTTTGACCAGATTCTTGATTTCAATTTTACTGCTAAGGTTGAAAAGGAGTTCGATGAAATAGCAGAAGGCCTGCAGGAATGGACCAAAATGATTGATCTTTTTTACAAGCCGTTTCATGCGGATGTAGAAAGAACAGAAGGAGAGGCAGAAAGGGCTACCGGAGCAAGGCTTCTTGGAGAAGACCCCAAAAGCGGTAAACCTGTTTATGTTCGAATCGGTCGTTACGGGGCCCTGTCGCAAATCGGTGAAAATGATGACCCTGAAAAACGTTTTGCCAATCTGAGGCCGGGAATGAGACTTGAAACGGTGAGTCTTGAAGATGCGCTGGAGTTATTCAAACTGCCTAGAAATCTCGGGCCGTTTGAAGAAAAAGATGTTGTAGTGGGTACCGGTCGTTTCGGCCCATATCTCCGCCACAACAACTCCTTTTACAGCCTGCCCAAGACGGATGATCCGCATACAGTTAGCCCTGAAAGAGCCGTTGAAATTATTCTTGCCAAACGAAAGGCCGACGCCGAAAAAGTAATCGCCCAGTTTTCTGGTGATCCTGAAATTCAGGTACTGAATGGCCGCTACGGGCCCTACATAGCACGGGGAAAAGAAAATTTCAAAATCCCCAAAGACGCAGATCCTAAACAACTGACGCTGGAAGACTGTCTGAAAATTATTGCATCGGATGCCGCCAAGCCCAAAGTGGTCAGAAAAAAGAAAAAATAGGCCCGCTTAACCGGGTACTTTTGATTTTCTAAGCTATAAACCTTGAATATCCTCAGTTTATTTGACCAGCAGCAGGTCGCCGCCCTGGGTTCAAGGGTTTGGGCTCCCTCGTCAATTGGGGCCTTGATTGAGCCCTACTCTGCTGACCATCTGCTTTCAGCAAATACGCCCGCCGTTGTAATCTTAAGCGTCGGAGAACCTGATTTAATCATTCAAAAGGTCAGAGAATATTTATATGAGTTATTTCTGCCCCGCGAAAATTTTTCCGTCGCTGATTTGGGCCATCTCAATGCAAGTCCTGAAGATTTGGCAGAAATACTTGCCCGCTTAATCAGTTACGGCTCTTTTCCGGTAATCATTGCTCCCGATCAGTCGCTGACTGTTTACCAATATCAGGCTTATTGCCGGCTTGAACGAACGGTTAATCTTATTTCTGTTGATGATCGCCCCGACCTTGATGATGGCACTTCTCTGCTCGGAGAAAACAACTGGCTATCGCATCTGCTGGCTATTTCACCAAATTATTTATTCAATTATTCCCTGATCGGCCATCAGAACTACCTCAGCAATCCTGATATTTTAAGAAGCCTTGAACAGCTTCATTTTGACATTCACCGGTTAGGTCTGGTTAGGCAATCGGAAGAATCAACTGAGCCTTTTTTCAGAAACGCTGATTTTTTGAGCTTCGATATTTCTGCCGTTAGGGCTGCCGATAGCCCTCAAAACCTTAGAGCCGGACCAAACGGACTATACGCAGAAGAAGCCTGTCGCCTTATACGTTACTCGGGCATGAGCAACAAACTAAGTTCTGCCGGCATCTACGGATGGCTTAGTTCCGGCCATGATTTCAATCCGCTGAGCGCTTCTTTAATTGCCCAGTTGACCTGGCATTTGCTGGATGGTTTTTTTAACAGGATTGAGGAGGGTGTTCCCGGAAATGCAGAAGATTTCACCATTTACAAGGTAAGTTCCGGCGCCGCTGAAAGTGATTTGCTGTTTTATAAAAGCAACCGCAGCGGTAGATGGTGGATGTATGTACCGATGAACAATTCAAATAAGAACCGTTTTAGGAAGCACCAGATCGTTCCTTGCTCCTATGCTGACTACCAACAAGCACTAAAAGGAGACGTTCCAGAGACTTGGTGGCAGACATTTCAAAAAATGTTGTGATTATTTTTTAGTCTGATTATCAGCGACTTAACCCCTTTTTCAAGGAAATTATTAACCGATTATTCACATAGTGTGTTGCTGGTTAAAATATTATTTGTGTATTTTTAGCGGCAAATTTCTCTGAAACAAGCAACCATTGATGAAAATAAAGTTTACGTTAGCCGGTCTGGTGTTTTCAATTGCAGCGTCAGCGCAGCAGGATCCTCAATTCAGTCAGAATATGTTCAATCGCCTGCCGGTTAATCCAGGGTATGCTGGTGTCAGTGGTTCAATCTGCGGCACGGCACTTGGCAGAAGTCAGTGGCTCGGATTTGACGGAGCTCCCCGAACATTTGTACTTGCGGTTGACGCACCTGTTAAAGTAGCAAAAGGCGGTGTCGGGATCACACTGATGCAGGATGCCATTGGCGTAGAAAGTTCTGTTGCGGCCCGCGTAGGTTATGCCTATCACCTTCCCCTTTCAGGCGGAACACTTGGAATTGGTATTGACCTTGGTATGATAAACAAAACGCTTGGACAGGGTCTTAAGCCACTTCAAGAGAATGATCCAAGTATTCCTGCAAATGGCGCGGGAGCAACTGTTTTAGATGCCGGATTTGGTGTCTATTTTTCAAACGACCAGTTTTATGCAGGGCTCTCTTCAACGCACCTGCCGCAGTCAACACTTGATCTGAGTACTGCCAAGTATCAGATGCGCAGGCATTATTACATAATGGCCGGTTACAACTATCAACTTCCAAATCCCGATCTTTTGCTTGTTCCGTCATTGTTTCTGAAAAATGCTGTTACCACACAATTCGATTTAAATTGTAACGTTTTTTACAAAAAGAAATACTGGGGAGGACTCTCTTATCGTATGCAGGACGCAATTGTAATCATGGCTGGAGCAAATGTCTGGAAAGACCTCAGATTGGGACTGGCTTACGATGTGAATACCTCCAGACTTAATCCTTATAACAACGGTACTCTTGAGTTTATGCTCAACTATTGCATGATCATTAAGAAAGAGGTCAAGCGTCAGGTTTACCGTAACGTAAGATATCTCTAATCTTTGGCTGAAACTCCAATCCAATTGTTGCGTTAACTCTCTTCAAACATAAACTCTGCTCGTTTGTAAATTGTGTTATCGCCTATTTTTCACGAACCCCCACACATTATGAACAACCGCCCGAATAAAAGAACACTGAAAACAATTGCTTTTCTGGGTTCTGCTGCACTGCTGATCAGCAGTTGTGGAAATAATGGCAACGGTTATCTGACCGGTGTTGAAGGACGTAAAAACTGGTTCCAGGAAGACCCCTATGGCATGGTTTACATACCCATGGGTAGCTTCAACATGGGGCCAAGCGACCAGGATGTTACATTTGGTGTCACAAGCCAAAGTAAAACGGTGTCTCTTCCGGCATATTATATGGATCAGACGGAAATAACCAACAATGAATACCGTCAGTTTGTCAATTGGGTTAGAGACTCCATTGCCCGCAGGATTATCGGTGAAGAAAACGAAGATTTCCTTCTTACCACTGACGAGTACGGCAATGATTACCCTACCCCTTATCTCAACTGGGAAGAAGACTTCAGGTATGACGAGGATGATTACCGCGAAGCGCTTGAGGTAATGTATCTGCCTGAAAACGAGCGTTTCTATGGCAGAAAGGAGTTTGATACACGTAAATTCCTCTATGAATATTGGTGGATTGACTATCAGGCTGCAGCCAAAAGAGGAAACCGTCCGCAAGGGCTAAAAGACCGGTCTGTATTCATTCGCAGAGAAACAACGCATATTTACCCAGATACACTCGCCTGGGTGCATGATTTTACCTATTCATACAACGAGCCGCTTACCAATATGTATTTCTGGCATCCCGGTTATGATGATTATCCGGTTGTAGGTGTCAGCTGGAAACAAGCCAGGGCGTTTTGTATCTGGAGAACGAATCTTCGTAACGGATTTCTTTTTACAGAAGGAGATTCTTATGAACAGAATTATCGCCTTCCTACAGAATCTGAATGGGAATATGCGGCAAGGGGAGGTCTTGATCTGAGCCCATATCCATGGGGAGGCCCCTATATTAGAAATAATGTTGGATGTTTCCTTGGTAACTTTAAGCCCTTACGTGGTAATTATATTGATGATGGCGGCTTAACAACGTTGCGCGCTGATTCATATAATCCAAACGGGTATGGCCTTTTCTGCATGGCAGGGAATGTCGCTGAGTGGACTAGTAATGCCTATGATGAATCCGCATATAATTTTATGCATGATAACAGTGCTGATTACATTTATGAAGCAAAGCCTGATGATCCCATTGCATTAAAACGCAAGGTTATCCGTGGTGGATCCTGGAAAGACGTCGCTTATTTTCTTCAAACAAGTTCGCGGACATATGAATATCAGGATACAGCTAAGTGTTACATCGGGTTTCGTTGTGTAGTAAGCTACATTGGCCGTGATAAAAACGATGAGGCTGAATAACAAACAATATTTTCTGTTCTTAAACGCTTTTCTTTTAACCAAACAACAAACAAACCAAACAACAAACGAAAAATGGCAAATTTTCTTGCAACCAAAAAAGGTAAACGACTCATGGGAATGGTCTACGGTATCGGTGCTTCCATCGTTATTGTAGGTGCACTTTTTAAAATTCTACACTGGCCATTTGCCAATGAGATGCTTATCGTAGGGCTTCTAACGGAAGCGGCCATTTTCTTTATTTCTGCCTTTGATAAACCTCATGAAGAGCCAGACTGGACGCTTGTTTATCCGGAACTGGCCGGTCTCGATGAAGCGGGTCATGCCATTGACAAAAAACCCAAGGGTGGTATTCAGGATGCTGTTTCTCAGCAGCTTGACAAAATGCTTGAAGAAGCCAAAGTTGGTCCTGAGTTGATCGAAAGCCTAGGTAATAGCCTTAAATCCCTTGGAGACAATACTTCCAAGCTTGCCGACATAACAGATGCATCAGTTGCAACAAACGAGTATGTTAGCAATATCAAAAAAGCTTCAAACAGTGTAGAATCGTTATCCGAATCATATATTAAAGCTTCTGAATCACTAACAGGCTTTTCTATCAATAGCGAAGATGCTTCTTCATATGGAGAGCAGCTTCAAAAAGTTTCAAAAAATCTTTCAGAACTCAACTCTGTTTATGAGTTGCAGTTGCGCGGTGCGCAGGCGCATGCACAAGCATCAACACGTCTTTATGAGGGTATTGAGCAGCTGATGAGTAACCTGCATGAATCGGTTTCTGATACAAAACGATACAAGGAAGAAATGTCACAACTCACAACCAACCTTTCTTCTCTCAATACGATTTATGGCAACATGCTGTCAGCCATGAACATTAACCGTTAATTCTATCATTTTTTATATACACCACTCTGAAGTAACATAAAAAATGGCAGGCGGAAAAGAAACACCGAGGCAAAAAATGATCGGGATGATGTACCTGGTACTCACAGCGCTGCTGGCGCTTAACGTATCAAA
>JBIICM010000160.1:0-5877 GCA_044238875.1 Flavobacteriales bacterium
ACAATGGCTGCCAGGTTCAAAAAACCATCAGTGTAATTACCAAACCATCTCCGAATATACAGATCTCGGCTGTTCCGCAAATTGTATGCATTGGAGCTGAAGCAACACTCACCGCTTCAGGTGCACAGAATTACCAGTGGATTTCAGCTTCGGGGCTGGGTACTGTTAATGGTGCAACGGCAAGGGTTATCCCACAAACGAAAACCACCTATTCTGTTACAGGAGCCGGCTCTAATGGTTGTACTGATACGGCCAGTATAGAGATCAATCCTTTACCGGCACCACCCAAACCAACCCTCGTTAAGGGAAATGATGTGGCTTTCGTAGTCAAATCTCCGGCAAATGTCTCCGGGCATTACCCATACCTTGCTGCAAATCCTGCGGAGGGCTGGAGCATGCCGGCATTCGAAACCATTCAACGAAAAGGAAAGCTCGTTTTTGCGCGTACAACAGGCACAGGTGACACCCTTGCATGCTCAACCCTGTCGAACAGCGCCGCCCTTAATGGACAAATAGCTGTTGTGTACCGCGGTAATTGTGAATTTGGGATAAAGGCTGTTAATGCACAAAATGCCGGCGCCATTGCCTGTATCATCATCAACAATGAGGATACCGTTGTAAATATGGGAGCGGGCGCTTCCGGAGGCAGTGTTAATATACCTCTTATTATGGTTCGTTCATCAGTGGGTGCCCGCCTTCGCTCTGCCATAGGCTCAGGCAATGCATTTGCCATATTGGGTCAATTTCAGGGCGGTACAGGTATAACCTGCCCGGGACAGGAATTACAACTTGCATTGAATGCCGGATATAACAGTTATACATGGAGCAGCGGTGGTTCTGCAGGCTTTGAAACCGTTACCCAATCTGGTTGGGTTAAATACACTGTAAGAGACGCCAGTGCTTGTGGCAGAACTGATTCGGTACTTATCTCAGGCAGTGCAGGATTCGGGGTTGGTAACATACTGGGCGCTTCAAATGCAGTGGCTGATGATCAAAAACAATACAGCATTACTTCTGTAGCCGGTGCAACGTATCAATGGACAGTTACCGGCGGAACAATTCTCAGTGGACAAGGCACTTCATCGATTTCAGTAAAATGGGAAATACCCGGAGAGGGACTTGTTAAGGTTCAGGTCGGCAGAGGCAATGATTGTGCTGAAACACGCGAAAAATCCGTTGTTATTTCTGTGAGTGCGTCAACTGAAGAAATAAAAAATGGTGTATTCCGCATTTATCCAAATCCCGCTGACCAATTGTTGATTATGGAACGCATGGAAGGAATACCGCCGGTTTACTATGAAGTTTTTGATGCAACAGGCAGACAAGTGCTTACCGGTATTTGTCAGGTAAAAGCTTTTATTGATGTGAGTACCTTGTCGAAAGGGGTTTATCTGATTAAAGCGGGCAACTCAGTAAGCAGGTTTATTCACAATTAAAACTTCGGGAAGCAGGATAAGGCAAAAGCCCTATCTTTGTAAAACCCAAATCATTCGCGCCTATGTATCGTCCGCGCCGGAACGTTGTTACCCTGGGAGAGTTTATCATCGAACGCCAGGCTGATTTTCCTTATGCGAAAGGTGAACTTTCAAGTCTGCTCAGCGATCTGAGTATCGCCGCAAAAATCGTGAACCATGAGGTGAATAAAGCCGGACTGGTGAACATCCTTGGCGAGGCCGGAAGTGAAAATGTGCAGGGTGAATCGCAGAAAAAGCTTGATGTTTTCGCCAATGAACAGTTCATGGCAGCGCTCGCCTCAGGTAGCGAATGTGCGGCCGTTGCATCAGAAGAGAATGATGATATTATTACCTTCGACGGAACCAGCAGCGGTGGAAAGTATGTGGTGGCGATTGACCCCCTCGATGGTTCATCAAATATAGATGTAAATGTTTCGATTGGAACAATCTTTTCAATCTACAGGAGAAAAACAAAGAACAGCCCTGCCAGCCTCGAAGATTTTTTGCAGGTTGGATCTGATCAGGTTGCAGCGGGATATATTGTTTACGGATCATCTACCATGCTTGTTTACACCACCGGAAACGGCGTTAACGGCTTCACACTGGATCCTTCGATTGGTGAATTCTGCCTTTCACATCCCGACATGCGAATTCCGAAAAAAGGAAATATTTATTCGGTAAATCAGGGCAACTTTGTACATTTTCCGGAAGGGGTTAAGCGCTACATCAAAAGCTGTCAGGTTGATGACATGGCCAATAAAAAACCATATACCCTCAGGTATATCGGTTCTCTGGTCAGCGATTTTCACCGGAACCTTATCAAAGGTGGCATCTATATTTATCCGCCTTCATTAAATGCCCCAAGGGGTAAGCTAAGGTTATTGTATGAATGTAACCCCCTTGCTATGATTGCCGAACAAGCCGGCGGAAAGGCAACAGACGGATTCAATGATATACTTGAACTTCAACCCGCTGAATTGCATGAAAGGGTACCATTGTACATTGGCTCTGAAAAAATGGTGGAAGAATCAATGCTTTACCTGCGCGAATTTTCAGGTGAGAATGTGACGGCCGACTTTATTACCCAACCCTGATTGGTACATCAGAACTGCGCAGCAGCTATGAGCAGGTCTATATCCTTGTAAGGGATGTTGTAGGTCTCACCGATGTATTGATGGGTGAGTATGCCATTGTAAATATACACCCCGTTTCTAACGCCTGATGACTCACGGAGGTAATTCTCTATACCGCCGCGTTCGCCCATATCAAGCAGAATGGGCGTAAAAATATTACTCAATGCCATGGAGGCTGTTTGTGAAACCCTTGATGCAATGTTGGGAACGCAATAATGAGTAACCCCATATTTCCTGAAAGTTGGATGGGCATGATTGGTTACCTGAGAGGTTTCAAAACAACCACCCTGATCAATACTGATGTCAAGAATTACGGAGCCATTTTTCATATTACTCACCATTTCTTCCGTCACTACAATGGGAGTGCGTCCTTCCTTGCTGCGAAGGGCACCAATTACTACATCGGCTTGTTTCAACGCCTCCTCCAGTTCATTCGGCTGAATGATAGAGGTGAACAGTCGCATGCCCAGGTCATTTTGTAATCTTCTCAGGCGGTAAAGTGAGTTGTCAAATATTTTTACCAGCGCACCCAGGCCTACCGCGGCCCTTGCGGCAAATTCTCCAACTGTACCGGCTCCAATAATTACCACCTCGGTTGGTGGAACCCCGGATATTCCGCCAAGCATCATACCCTTACCCTGGTTGGTGGTGCTGAGATATTCTGCTGCGATCAGAATCGATGTATTTCCGGCGATCTCACTCATTGCCCTTACAACCGGATAAATACCCGAACGATCCTTAATGAAGTCGAATGCCAGTCCGGTGATCTTCTTTGAAATAAGGTGATTGAAAAAATTCTTTTGCTGAACGGTAAGCTGTAAAGCAGAAATCAAGGTTTGACGGGGTTGCATCATTTCAATCTCGTCAAAGGTTGGCGGTGCAACCTTTAGAACAAGATTCGACTTGTAAACCTGCTCAGGCCCATAGGCAATCTGAGCCCCGGCTTCACTGTAATCCTTGTCCTGGTAATTTGAATTAATTCCCGCACCTGTTTCCACAATAACATCATGACCATTGCTAACAAGAACGGCAACTGCATCCGGAACAAGCGAAACACGTCGCTCCTGAAATGATGTCTCTTTTGGAATACCAATTTGAAGCTGACTGGTTTTTCTTCTGATTTCCAGCATTTCCTCCTGGGGCATCATCATGCCACCTTTTGAGAAAGGCGTTTTGGGGTTAATTCTATCCTGCATGTTCTCGTCCTTTTTTTAGGGAAGGTAGTAAAAAAAAGTGGTGCAAGATACAACCTGAAAAAATGCGGCAACTCGCAAACTCGGGCTTTTTATAAACCCTTTTCTCTTTCCATAACAATCATACGGCTATCACCTTGCTGCGTTATAATAACACTAACAGCATCAGCAGGTACCAATCCAGAAATTTTAACGGGCCATTCAATCAAACAGTATTGACCACTTTCCAGGTATTCTTCAAGGCCTATGTCTATGGCTTCAGTACTATCATTGATACGGTAAAAGTCGAAATGATAAATTTTTTCACCCTTACTGCGTACATATTCATGTAACAAGCCATAGGTTGGACTGCTTACCGGATCAATGACGCCCAACTCTTTGCAAATAGCTTTGATAAAAGTGGTTTTTCCGGCTCCGGGTTCACCAGAAAAAACAAATACCCTTGCATCTTTGAAAAAATTAACCAGAATTTCGGCTGCTTCGGCAAGTTCTTCAGGGTCTTTACAAGTAAAAGTTATTTTCACAACTAAATCTGATGTTTAAATATATCAGCATTTATTTTGCACCCATCACTATAAAGGGAATCAACATTTCCTCCAATGATATACCTCCGTGCTGAAAGGTATTTCGGTAATAGTTAACGAAGTAATTGTAATTATTGGGGTAGGCAAAGAATTTTTCTTCCTTGGCAAAAACAAAAGTAGTACTCACATGCTGGCGCGGAAGGAAAATATCCTGGGGATTTTTAACCTCATACACATCCTTCTTTTCGTAGCTGATATTTTTCCCTTGCTTGTAGCGCAGGTTAGTATTTGTATTTCTGTCGCCAACCAGTTTACTCGGTTCGGTCACTCTGATTGTTCCATGGTCGGTTGTAATGATCAGTTTGGCACCCCGCTGCGCTATCTGCCTGAGTATATCCAACAGGGGAGAATGCTCAAGCCATGAAACGGTAATTGAGCGATACGCCTTCTCATCATCGGCCAGCTCACGTATTACCTCCATCTCAGTGCGGGCATGCGATAACATATCCACAAAATTGTACACGATAACGTTAAACCTGTTGTTCATCAGGTTGGGAATACTATCGGCCAGTTTTTTACCGGCCAGGTTATTGGTGATTTTATGATAGCTTGACCTGACATCCCGCCCCAATCGTTTCAGTTGTTCCTGCATAAAAAACTCTTCATGCAGATTCTTTCCGCCTTCATCTTCATCATTCAACCAGTGCTGAGGATACCTTTTCTCAATTTCAGATGGCAGCAAACCGGCGAAAAAGGCATTTCGCGCATATTGGGTTGCAGTGGGGAGAATTGAACAATACATATCTTCAGTTTCTAGTCTGAAATACTCCGCAATAACAGGTTGTATAACTTTCCACTGATCATAGCGCAGGTTATCAATTAAAACAAGAAAGGTCGAGTCATTCTTATCTATCTCAGGTATAACCTTGTTCTTGAAAACGGTATGAGAGAGTAGGGGAGGGTTCGCATCTTTGCCATTCAGCCATTGCTGGTAGTGATCAATGATGTATTTATTAAACTGATTGTTTGCTTCTGATTTCTGCATACGCAAAATTTCCTCCATACCTTCCTCACGTGACCGACTGAGCTCAAGTTCCCAGAACACTAATTTCTGGTAGATATCTTTCCATCCTTCAAAATCGAGTCTGTCGCCCAGGCGCATTCCAATGCTTCGGAATTCCTGCTGGTAAGCCGAAGATGTTTTTTCGCGGATCAGACGTTTGTTTTCGAGGTTCTTTTTTATTGAAAGAAGAATCTGATGCGGATTCACCGGCTTGATCAGGTAATCTGAGATTTGCGACCCAATGGCATCTTCCATGATATGCTCTTCTTCCGACTTAGTTATCATAACTACCGGAATTTCAGGTTTGAGCTGTTTGATCCGGCTCAAGGTTTCTAATCCACTCAAGCCGGGCATGTTTTCATCCAGAAAAACAATTTCATACTCTTTTTCGCCTGCCAGCTCGAGCGCATCAGCCCCGCTGTTAGCAGTGTCAACCTCGTATCCCTTCTCCTGCAGAAACAATATATGAGGCTTTAATAACTCAATTTCATCATCTGCCCAAAGTATCCT
>JBIICM010000030.1:0-19316 GCA_044238875.1 Flavobacteriales bacterium
AAGTGCAGCTGATGTTATCGCCACTGCCAGGCGATTTCCCATGATGAGCGAATATCAGGTGGTTATAATTAAGGAGGCTCAGCTGATGAAGGGCATTGAAACGCTCGAGGCATACGTCCGGCATCCGCAGCCCAGCACATTGCTTGTAATCTGTTACAAGGGAAAAGAACCCGACAAGCGGAAGGCTTTTGCTAAACTCGTTGAGAAAGAAGCTGTTTACGTAAAATCAGACCGCCTGAAGGATGAAAAAATTCCAGAATGGGTGAGCCGCTTTCTTTTCAAAAGGGGTTATAAAATTCAACCCAAGGCAGCCATTATGATGGCTGAATTTGTTGGAAATGAACTTGAAAAAGTAGCCAATGAAGCAGAAAAACTGATGGTGAATTTTCAGCCCGGATACGAATTCAATGAAAAAGATGTGGAAAGACTGGTGGGTATTAGTCGTGAGTACAATGTTTTTGAGCTTCAAAAAGCCCTCGGCCAGAAAGATATCTACACTGCCAATAAGATTACCTTCTTCATGGCTGGTCAGTCAAAAAACCATCCCATTCAAATGATCCTTGGCTCATTTAACGGCTATTTCACCAAACTGCTTCATTATCAGTGGCTCAAAAACCGCGGTGAAACAGATATTGCCCGATCAATGGGAATTCCTCCATTCTTCATGCGCGATTATGAAACAGCTGCCCGAAATTATTCACCGGCAAAAGTCATCCGCATCATACATCATTTGCGCGATTATGATCTGCGTAGCAAAGGCGTAAACAACGACGGAACCTCCGGTGGAGAATTGCTTAAAGAACTCATTTTTAAAATACTGCACTGATGCAATACTGGCTTGTAAAATCTGAACCTTCGGCATACTCCTGGGATCAATTGAACAAAGATGGAAAAACTGTCTGGGATGGTGTGCGCAATTACCAGGCCCGGAATAACCTGAAGCTGATGAAGAAAAATGATCTTGTGCTTTTTTATCACAGCAACGAAGGCATGGCGGTTCAGGGTGTAACGAAAGTAGCCAGAGCATTTTTTCAGGATCCCGGCACCGACGATCCACGCTGGGTTTCTGTTGAACTCAAACCTAACAAGGCGTTTAAAAAGGTTGTTACACTTGAACAGATCAAGAAGGATCCGCTGCTTGAAAACATCGCGCTGATTAAACAGTCGCGCCTGAGCGTAATGCCCCTGAGCGAGGATGAATTCAACCGTATTGTTTCACTTGGCGCCGGGTGAACGCGATAAGCAATTATCAGATAGTTTTGCAGATCAATGAAGGCCGGGGCAGGTAAAGTAAAAGTGAGCTTCCGCAAGGCTGTTTTGCCCTTGCAGGGATATCCGCGTGTTGGGGTAATGGCCGACGGTTTCGAAACAGATCTTTATGCCCGCGCATTTATCTTCAGTCAGGATAATCAAACCCTTGCACTGGTGGTGCTTGAATGCGGATTTATCAGTCACCATCTGAAAGCCGCGCTGATTGAAAAATGCACCGAAGTATTGCCTGAGGCAAAACTTGAATTGCGCAACCTCATGTTATGCGCCCAGCACACCCATAGCGCCCCGGGCGGTCATTCACATTATGCCTTTCATAATATTACCAGCAAAGGGTTTCGTCCTGAGATATTTCAGGCGTATCTGAATGCCAGCTCTGAGGCATTGGTGATGGCCTGGCGTGATCTTGAACAGTGCATACTTACTTACAATGCGGGAGAATTTGCTGAAGATGCCGATGTTGCCTTTAACCGTTCTCTTGATGCCTACAACCGCAACCACGATGTTGTTCAGCGGGATGAAATGAACACCCATCTGGCCCTGAACAGAATGATGAAGCAACTAAGGATTGGTACAAAAGAGCCGGGTGACAAGGGATTGATCAACTGGTTTGGTGTGCAGGCCAATTCAATCAGCGCTGCCGGTCAGAAAGTACATGCTGATAATAAAGGATATGCTGCATCACTGCTTGAAAACGATCAGCGCACCGGGCCCAATTTTATTGCCGCCTTCTGCCCGGAAGCAGCAGCAGATGTTTCACCAAATTATTACGGGCGCGCTAAATGGTGGGCGCGAGGCCGTTATGAAGACGAGTATAAAAGCGCTTATGCAAACGGCTTCCTTCAGTTTGAATTGGCCAGACAAATGGCCGAAGATGAATCATACCAGATTCCTATTAGCGGAAGGCTTGATGCCTTACTGCTCTTTGCCGACATGTCAGCCATCACCTGTGACGCAGATCTGATTAACGGAGGCGAGGCTGATAGCACCGGTTCGCCGGCTGCCGGTCTTGCATTTCTTGAAGGAACACCTCCCGACATTTATGGTACGGATGCCTTTACTACCGGTTTGCTCAGGCTGATCATCAATTACAAAGAGCTGCTCTCCGGCTTACCCCTTTTGAGTACCAGATCAGAGCGCAAAAGACTAAGGGAGCTGAAAAAGCTGCATGAACCAAAAACCATTGCGATTGAACTGAAAGAGAAGCGGGTGCTGGGGTACCGTAAACTCAACAAACTTCCGTTGCCATCGGTGCTTGCTGACCTTACAGAGGAGGTAAAACGGCAGTATGAGGCTGGAGCCCTGAAAGAGCACAGCTGGATGCCGGATGTTGTTCCCCTGCAGATATTTCGCATCGGGGAGCTGGCCATTCTTGGTTTCCCGGGTGACCTCAGCACCACGGCAGGTATGCGCCTGAGAAAAACCGTGATGGAGCAGCTTGAGCCTCACGGCATCCTTGATGTAGTGATAACAACTTATGCCAACGAACAGGCCGGCTATGCAGTAACGCCTGAAGAATACATGGAACAGGGGTTTGAAGGCGGCTACACCCTTTTCGGCAGGATGACGCTACCCGCCTATCAGACATTGTTCAGAAAACTTGCGGCCAACTTAATCAAACCTGAAAAGGAAAGACAATTCAAAAGCAACACAACACCTCCGGTATTCTCCCGCGAGGAGCTTGACCGGCGAAGCTTCAGGTGATTATTAACAGGTTAAAACAAGATGAATTAAATTCGTTGAATTATGAATACAAAAAAGCAGGCAATCACCATAGAGAACTACTTAGACAGTCATTTCATTCACCGCAGCAACTGGTTGAGGGCCGCTGTGCTGGGTGCTAATGACGGAATCATATCCATTTCAAGTCTTGCCATCGGGGTTGCAACAGCCAGTAACGAAAGAGACCCTATACTGCTGGCAACCGTTGCCGGATTAGTAGCTGGCGCCTTGTCAATGGCCGCCGGTGAATATGTTTCGGTCAGTTCTCAAACCGACATCGAGCGGGCGGATATAGCGAGAGAAAAGGATGAACTTCAGCAAATGCCTGAGGCCGAGCTGAAAATACTGGCTGAGATTTATGAAAGAAGAGGCCTGAAAAAAGAAACAGCCCTGCAGGTGGCCAAAGAGCTAACGGAGGCAGATGCCCTTGGCGCCCATATAAGAGATGAATTGGGTATTAATGAGATAAGTCAGGCTAAACCAATTCAGGCGGCTTTTGCATCGGGTGCTGCATTTACGGCAGGCGGCTTGTTACCCCTGCTGGTTATCCTGTTTGCACCGGTGATATTCATGGAATATTACCTGTACGCTTTTACGATTTTATCACTCACCATTCTTGGTGCAGTTTCTGCCAAAACAGGAGGTGCCGGAATCGGCAAAGCCATCCTGCGCATAGTCATATGGGGTACTGTGGCGATGGGTTTATCGGCACTGGTTGGCTATATTTTTGGCGTCAACGTTTAATCTAAATTACCCGGCGGCGGAGTTCACCGATGATCAGAGCAGCGGCTATGGCTGCGTTGAGCGATTCTGCTGATCGGCTGCCCGGCGGGTAGCCCGGAATGTTCAGCCGTTGGGTGATGAATGAATTTAGCTGTGGATTTATTCCGTGGGATTCACTGCCAATGATTAACACGCCCGACAATGGTGGTGAAGGCTCATAAATGGATGTTCCGGTAAGGTCGGCAGCCAGCACTGGACAGCCCGGCTGCAGCGACCGGAAAAATTGTTCAGGATTCACGGCAGAAACATTTACCCGGGTAAATGAACCCATACTGGCCTGAATCACCTTAGGATTAGTCCAGTCAACCGTTTCCCCGCCGGTATAAATATGCCGAATGCCAAACCAGTCGGCAAGCCTGATAAGGGTACCAAGGTTACCGGGATCGCGCAGATTATCGAGGTACAGGCTCAGTGCAGCAGGATCCACAACAGGCATTTCCGGTTCAGGTATTTCACAAACGGCAATAACCTGCGGAGGGCTTTCAAGGGTGCTGATCTTTGACAACTCCTCTTTAGTGCAATGAATCAGCTGAATAGCTTCTCTATTCAGCGCCCCTCCCTGCTGATTAATCCATTCTTCAGTGGCCAGGATTGCATGGCAGGGAAAGTTTTCACGCATCACCTCTTCGGCAATTTTAAGGCCCTCCGCCAGAAACTGCCGGTGCATCATCCGGTACTTTTTTTTGTGCAATGAGGTATAATGACTGATCTTGTTTTTGCCTGGCATCGAAAAGCCTTTAAATTTGAGGCTTTAAAGGTACCAAAAGCCGGGATGATTTTCAGGAAAATCGGGCATACTGCCCCTCTGTTTGCTGCGGTGATCAGCCTGGTGCTGTTGCATGCAGGGTGCAGCCCGGTGCGAAAACTGCGGCCAAACGAAAACTTACTGCGTTCATACAAGCTGCAGTTACAAGACAAAACCATTGGCCGTGAAGAGCTGAAAACTTATATCCGGCAAAAGCCCAATCGAAAGCTATTTGGAGTCTGGCGAATGAATTTGCAACTGTACAACCTTGTAAATCAAGATAAATTTATTCCGCGTTATGAAATACGCAAACAAAAGCGGGCCGCGGAAAATTTACGCCGATCTGAAAAAAATGAATTGCTAAAGCGTAAGGGAAAGCGGCGAAGAGTAAGGATTAAAAAGGAGTACCCATTCAGTTTTTCGAGATGGTTATTAAGTATCGGCGACCCGCCGGTTATTCATGATAGCCTGCTAACGTCGCGCTCTACCAAACAACTTGAATTGTACCTTAAGAAAAATGGTTATTTCAATGCGAAAGTCACCGACACCGTAAGGGTCAAAAGAAAAAAGGCTGATGTTATTTACAAATTTGAACCTGGCATTCCCTATACATTTGGACAAATCAGTTATGACATCCCTGATGAGTTGATAGGAGCCCTAATAAGTGCTGACCGGGTAAATTCGCTGATCAGTAGCGGTGAGCGTTACAATTCAGACAAACTCGACGCAGAGCGCGACCGGATTACTGACTTTCTGAAGGACCGGGGTTATTATGCTTTTGTAAAAAACTATATCACCTATTCAGCCGACAGCGCTGTTGGAAATCACCGGGTTGATTTACGTGTTGAGCTTGAAAATCCGCTGGTGCGTGTGCCAGGTTTTGTTGACAGCACCCGGGAAACCAGACACAAAAGGTACAGGATCAATGATATTTATGTACTTGGCAACTACAATCTGCGACCCGATACAAGTCAGAAAAACGATACGTTGTATTTTGACAATACCCATTATGTCTCTTCCGGTCAACTGCGTTTCAAGCCCAAAGCCATTAAACCTGCCATTTTTATTCAGCGGGGAGAGCTATACAACAAGCAATTGGCACTGAGAACTTACCGAAGAATTTCAGATTACCGATCATTTCGTTACATAAATATCCAATTCAGTCCGGTGAATACTGACACTTCAGGTTTGCTCAATTGTGAAATTCAGGTAAGTCCCCTGCCCCGCCAGTCATTTACCGTTCAAACGCAGGCTACCAATACGCAAGGCAATATTGGTGTTGCCGGAGATTTTATTTATCAGAACAGAAACTTTTTCAAAGGCCTTGAGCTGTTTGAAATAAAACTAAACGCCGGTCTGGAGGTGCAACGCCTTGCGAGCAGTGAACAGGAAAATGCCAGTATCCAGGAATTTTTGCCCTTTAACACATTGCTGTTTGGCCCCGAATTATCCTTGCAATTCCCGAAACTGATCTGGCCATTCAGAAAGGTGCAGGGCAGTAACCAAAAAACCAGAATATCAAACTCATTTAATTTTCAGCAGCGACCTGATTATCAGCGTTCAATTTTCAACCTTTCTTTCGGCTACTCCTGGAAACCGTCGGCCCGACAGTCAATAATTTTCAACCCTGCGGAAATCAATTTTGTGAATGTTACCCTCGGAAAAAACTTTGAAAAGTTGCTCAATGAATCCAATAATCTATTCCTGAAAAACAGTTTCACCAGTCAGTTCATAACCAGTTCAAAGATCAGCTGGTTCTACTCCAATCAGCAACTGGATGAGAGAAAAAATTTCATGTACGCACAAGTTAACCTTGAAAGTTCCGGTTTGCTTTTTTCAGGCACACGCAGTTTATTCAGCAATCCGGCTAAGGATATTCAAGGCAAATATTTGGTTCTGGGAACCCGTTACTCACAGTTTTTAAGGTTTGACGCCGACCTCAGGTATTACAGGTTTGTAAACAAAAATGCCTCATGGGCGTACCGGTTTATCCTTGGCCTTGGTATTCCATACGGCAACAGTGATGTTATGCCCTTTGTGCGTAGCTTTTTTTCAGGAGGCGCCAACGACCTGCGCGCCTGGCAGGTAAGATCAATTGGTCCGGGTTCATTCAGAGACACATTGGGTCGGCGATACGACCTGATCGGAGATATTAAGCTTGAATGGAATGTTGAATACCGCTTAAGGGTTTATAAACTTTTTGAAACAGCATTCTTTTTGGATGCCGGAAATGTTTGGCTGCGCAAGCCTGACCCTTCGCTATTGAACGGAGAATTTCGTTTCAACCGATTTTACAAAGAAATTGCCTTAGGTGCAGGTGTTGGCCTCCGGCTGAATTTTGATTATTTTATTGTAAGGCTTGATGCGGCGCATCCGCTGCATGACCCTTCATTTATGCCTGGTGACAGATGGGCATTTGACCAGCTGATGCTTTCAAGGCTGAATTTTAATCTCGGAATTGCTTATCCGTTCTGATTGGTGTTATTGATTCCCGCTTACGCCGCCCGGCCCGGCATTTATTTAATCATCCGATCATCTAAATATCAAAATAATAAAAAAGCAGGCAATAATAAATATCGCCTGCTTTTCAAAGATAAGCGTTTATAGCTGATGTTTAGCTGAAAATGGTATTGTAAAACGAATCAGATAAAGTCTTCATCGTATTCGTCAAGTTCTGCTGATAACTCAACATCAGCAGCCACTTTACGCACATTCTTGGCAACCTCATTGCCTTTCTCGTTTATCTCAACGGTAAATTCAACCGTATCACCATCGTGAATATCGTTAAAATCTCCGTCAACAACATCGAGGTAATGGAAAAACAGATTATTGGGCGGATAGGCAACGAATCCATAACCACTCTTCATGTTAAGGGTTTTAGAAATCTTTACATCGCCTTTATCAATGATGTTTTTGTAGGTTTTTGGCGCACTTTCCTGCGTGACAAAAAGACCGGCAACCATAGGATCAGTAGCTCCAGAGGCGCTGTCAATCAGATCGTGCATTGCCACAGGGTATGAAACTTCTTCAAGCAGATCAGGAGATGTTTTGGTAACTATCTCTCTGCTGGTATCATCAGTGTATTCAAAATCCCAGCTAAGTACCATTATTCTGGTACCAAGGGTATTCACTTTTCTGATCAGCGGCACAAAATCACCATCGGATGTAATGAGTACCATGATATCGTACTTTTTCATCCAAACAAGCTCTAGCGCTTCAAGGGCAAGCCATACGTCAATACCTTTCTCCTCTTTCCTGCCTGAGCGGGTGCGAAGGGGTAAATAGTGTGTTACAACACCCTCGGTCATGAGCACATCATCAAATAAGCGATCATTGTATAACTGATTACCACGCTGACTCGCTTCGTAAGCACTCATCCGCCCTCTGAAATAATGCGCATCAACTACCTGGCACAACTTAAAGTCAACCCCCAGCTCTTTTGCTGCCTGATATCGAATAAAGGCGTGCAATCCCGCAATACTGATTCTTCTCCTTTTCGGATGGAAGTAATTATAGTAATTACTGACGTGCAAAAAGTAGTTTCCATCGTAAAATACGCCAATTTTAACGACTCCTTCTCTCGGTTCTAACATATTACAATTGTTGTTTAAAATTCAATTCGGCCTTGTGACTTCAACTTACATTGACAAACAATTAAGCATTCAAATTGTTGAATGACCAGAGATTATTTTTTATTACTAATAAATATTAAAAATCAGTAAATCAATCGAATCACCTCTCAATCATTTGCGACGCAAAAATAAGAATTGATTCAATAAAAATAAAAACTTTCTATAAAAATAATCTCCGTTCAAATTTCAAGTGCCTTTCTTCGCTTTATTTCCTTGCTGAGCAGCGCCAGTTCTCTTCCAGTCTGACCTGAAACCGATGTGTTTTCTTCCGCTCTTCTTATCAAGTATGGCAATACGTCTTTAAGCGGACCATAGGGAACATATTTGGCCACATTATATCCGGCGCTGGCCAGATTAAAACTGATATGATCACTCATACCGAGTAATTGAGAAAACCAAAAATGCGGGTGATCTGCTGGAATACCTTTTTCTTTCATAATTCCGGCAAGTAAAAGGGTACTCGCTTCATTATGTGTACCTGCGCACAATGCAATATGGTTTGAATGATCAGCTATGAAGCGAAGCGCCAGGTTGAAGTCCCTGTCTGCAGCGGCCTTGTCGGGTTGTATCGGATCAGGATACTGCTTCAGTTTAGCCCTTTCTCTTTCTTTTTCCATGTAAGCGCCCCGAACAATTTTCACACCTGCAATAAATCCCTCTTCGGCTGCTGTTTCTGCAAGCCGTTGCAATATCTGCAGGCCATCGCGCCTGTATAACTGAATGGTATTGTAAACAATTGCCCGGTCGCGGTTATACCGGCGCATTCCATCAAGCGCTATGCGATCAATCACGGGTTGAATCCAACTTTCCTCTGCATCTATCATGATTGAGCGGTTGATTTCGCCGGCCTTCTTAAAAATTGATTCAACACGTATTTTAACCCTTTCATACTCTTCGCTTTCGGCACGAGTTAGCATTGAGCCGTTGCTGAGCGATTCGAGCAACCCAAATCTTGCCAGCCCTGTGAGCTTGAAAACATTAAACGGGATATGGATATCAATACCTGCCCGTTCCTGTGTTTGAATTATTTCACCGGCGGTACGATCAAAATCAGCTTCCGTTTCTTTTCCCTCAACAGAATAATCAAGAATGGTTTGCACATGATGACGGGCAAGCCTTTTAACCGTTATATCGCAATCGTTAATGGATTCACCACCGCAGAAATGGTTAAAAAAAGTATGTTTGATCATCCAGCTGAACGGACCTCCCAGCCACAAAGCAGGTGCCGCCAGCGGCTTACAAAACTGAACGAACTTCGGATTACTGATGAAGCGAAACATCCACCAGGCTTTCTTTAACTCACTGTTTGTTTTGCTGCGAAAAGCAATTTCAGTATTGTCTAATGAAAGCATCCTTTGTTTTTTGGGATGCAAACCTAAAAAGATTTAAGCAGGAAGATTGATGTAGTTTAAAATTTACCGTTTATGCATCCCTTGTCTTTGAGGGCTGTATGTTTTAACGGGTACCCCCAGCCAGTTAGCCAGATTTGCTGCCATGGCTTCCGATTCGGCCTTTTTTCTTGAATGACAAACAAACACCTTGTAAAGGTGATTTTCATTCAACAGAAAAACCTGGTAATAATCTTCGGTTTCAGCAGCCGACTTTTCTGTTACAGGGATAAATTTACCTGTATCTGTCTCTAGCACTACTGAAACAGATTCTATCACATCGAGTGGTTTCCATGCACCGATACGGATACCGAACCAACGATTCCATTCCTTATAGCGACCACCTGCCTTGTCAATTTCTATACCTTCCCGGCTGATTGATAGCACCAAACCAATAATCAGGGCCGCAATACCGCCCATCCATTTTGGATTCTCATCCAGCATCAAAAAAGCTGAAACCACAATCAGTACAAATCCGGCAATTACAATTGGTACCGGAAATACAAATCCGTGGTGAATGTTCTTTTTGGGGTTCGTTCCGTAAAAAGACGGATCAGATAAATGTTTGACTGATTCCATAATCCAAACTTAACTATAATCAAATTGATTTACAAGAACATGTGATAAATATCAATTAACTTATAAACAATGCCATCTCCGCCTGAATTTTCGCGGCTTCCCTTGCTGCCAGCGTGGCAAAATTAACAGTATCAGCTGCATAAATAATGCTTCGCGAGGCGTTCACAAGTATGCCTGTATCATTATTAAGGGATGCTTCCGACACTTTTGCCAGATCTCCACCCTGGGCACCAACACCCGGAATAAGAAGAAAATGGTCGGGGATCTGCTGCCTGATGCGCCTCAGTTCTTCGGGACGTGTAGCACCTGCAACAAACATAAGGTTGCCGCTGTGCCCCCAGCCACTTGCGGTTTCAATTACTCTTTCGTAGAGCCGGAGGCCGCTTTGAAGCATTAATTGCTCAAAGTCATCAGCGCCTGCATTACTGGTTAAACCCAATAGTATGGTCCATTTACCTTCAACCGCCAGAAATGGTTCAACAGAATCGCGACCCATATAAGGTGCAACAGTAACAGCATCAAAAGAAAACTGCCTGAAAAACGTATGGGCATAAAGTGCTGCTGTATTGCCAATATCGCCCCTTTTGGCGTCGGCTATTGTAAAATGGGTATCCGGTATATATTCGAGCGTTTTGCGCAAACTTTCCCAACCGGCAACCCCTTGTGCTTCATAAAAGGCAATATTGGGTTTGTAGGCCACGCAATACGGAAGCGTTGCATCAATAATTTGCCTGTTGAATTCAAATACAGGATCCTGCTCCTTTAAAAGATGTCGGGGTATTTTATTAATATCCGTATCAAGGCCTACGCAGAGGTAACTTTTCCGCTGCCTGATGTGTCCGGTTAACTCCTCTTTGGTCATCAGGCAAGGCTCCCTTCCTTTAAGCGTTCTGCATTTTCGGCTACCTGCAGCGCCTTGATCATGTCACCAATTGCGCCATCCATAAAAGTAGCAAGATTATAAATGGTGAGTCCGATACGGTGATCAGTAACCCTACTCTGGGGATAGTTATAGGTACGGATCTTCGCCGATCGGTCGCCTGTTGAAACCATGGTTTTGCGCTTGCGGGCAATGTCTTCGAGATGTTTACTTAACTCTGCCTCATACAGCCGGGTACGCAGCATGGCCATCGCCCGCTCTTTATTGGCCAGCTGCGAGCGTTCGACCTGACAGGTAACCACAATACCTGAAGGTTTGTGGGTGAGCTGTACCTTAGTTTCTACCTTGTTCACATTTTGCCCGCCGGCTCCGCCTGAACGTGATGTTTGAAATTCAATATCGGCTGGATTAATCTGCACATCAACCTCTTCGGCTTCCGGTAAAACAACTACCGAAGCGGCCGAAGTATGCACCCGGCCCTGTGTTTCGGTTTCAGGCACCCGTTGTACACGGTGAACACCAGATTCATATTTAAGCGTACCGTAAACATTAGCACCTGACACCTCCATCACGATTTCCTTAAAGCCTCCCATCGTGCCTTCGTTCTGATCAATAATCTCAGTGCGCCATCCCTGCTGTTCACAAAAGCGCTGGTACATCCTGAAAAGATCTCCGGCAAAAATACTGGCCTCATCCCCCCCTGTTCCGGCTCTGATCTCAAGCACTGCATTCTTGCGATCTTCAGGGTCACCCGGAATCAGCAACACACGAATTTCTTCTTCCAATTCATCCCTGCGCAATCCCAGACGCGTAACTTCTTCTCTGGCAAAGGCCCTGAAAGCCTCATCCTGTTCATCGTGCAACAAAGAACTCGCAGAAGTGAGATCATCAAGTACCCTGATGTATTCATCAGCACGTTCAATCACTGATTGCAGCTCCTTGTAATCAATATTCAGCTTCCTGAATCTGTTCATGTCGGCAATTACCCGCGGATCAGAGAGCTGAAGTTCAACTTCCCTGAACCTGGCCCTGATTGCCTCAAGCCTCGACAGAAGGGCATTTTCTTCCATTCCGGCAAAATTAATAATTACAGCCGCCTTTCATAATCCTGCTCATGAAAATACAATCAGACTTTACTTTTTAATCAGCCCGATTGATTAAACCTGATAATTTATGTTTAACCCGGATTATGCATTAGAAGCGCATCGCTCTAATGCATAGCGCATTGGCTATGAGCGCAGCAACCGGGTTAACCGCGATGAATCGCAGATTCCTTCGGCCCTTGGGGCACTTTGTGCAATTCTATTGCATAAATTGGGTTTAACTGTATATTCATGGGCGCAGTAAACAATTTTTTGCGGCAACTCATTTGATTCATGCTGTTTGAATAATTTTATGCCATGGATAAAAAAGAAAATATTGGAGATAAAGTATGGTTCATTACCGGCTGTTCAACCGGTTTGGGCAGGTCGCTAGCTGCTGCTGTGCTGAAAGCGGGTTACAAGGCGGTGGTTACCGCACGCAACAAGGCCCAGGTTGAGGATATTTCAGCCGGTTATCCTGAACATGCATTGGCGCTGAACCTTGATGTAACAGACAAGCAACAGATTAAATCAGCTGTTGAAGCTGCAGCTGAACGCTTTGGCCGTATTGATGTGCTGGTGAACAATGCCGGCATCGGCTATTTTGCAGCCATTGAAGAAAGTGAGGAGGCTGATTACCGCAGGATGTTTGAAATTAATTTTTTCGGGCTGCATGACGTGACCCGGCAAATACTGCCCCTGATGCGCAAACAACGAAGCGGGCATATCATCAATATAGCCTCTATTGCAGGCTTGATGGGGTTTCCGGCTGTAGGTTTCTACAACGCCACGAAATTTGCCGTGCATGGCTACTCTGAGTCGCTTGCCAAGGAAACGGCGCACCTTGGCATACGGGTAACAGTGGTTTCGCCCAGCGGCTTCCGCACCGACTGGGCAGGCCGTTCAGCCAAAACCAGTCCGCTGGTGATTGATGATTACAAAGAATCAGCCGGACAGAATAAACAAAACCTCCGCAATTACAGTGGCAAACAGCCGGGAGATCCTGAAAGGGCAGCACTTGCAATTATCAGCGCAGCTGAAAGCGAAACACCTCCCCTGCACCTGCTGCTGGGTGCTGCGGCCCTGCGAAATGCCCGCCTCAAAATTTCTAACCTGAAGCACGACCTTGATACATGGGAAGCGGTGTCAACAGGTGCCGACTATCCTTTAACGGTAAACGATTAGATGGAAAACAGGCTGCCCGCATATCTGCTGATAAACTTTGTTGGTGCCAATGCCTATTTATGCCGTGAGAGGGCTTTATCACTTCAGGGTCTTGACCAGGTTTTTGAAGGCAGATGTTTTGAAAAGCCCGCCAGCTGGTTGCTTGAAGTTATCAGCTATGACAACAACGAAACGTCAATTTTTGTCAAAGTACTTGATTACCGTTGTTTTCCGACCCGATTGCCCGAAGAGCAACTGGTGCATCGTGAAATGCTGGGCAAAGTAAACAGCATCAGGTTTAAAAGTATCGATACAAACGGACTGCTGGTTACGCTTGGCGGTAAAAATGAGGGGACAGTTATAAGGCCCTCGACAGGGAAATTTTATATCGGCAATGATAATATCCAAACATCTGCCGGTGAGGATAGCCGGCCATTTCAGCTGAACGATAATGATGAAGAAGATGACTTACCGGAACCGGGTACTGTCCGGTTAAAAAATGAAATCAGTGTATCCATGAAAAAGTTGAATTTTGGCTTTGGACATGTTTGGCTGAAAATGAAAGTTTATCCGGTGAAAACCCCTTGCGAGATCAGAATACCGAATGAGCATGTAAGAGAAGAGTTTGAAGCCGTTAAAAATTATTTCTCAAAAAAAATCGGTGCAGATAAGATCAACATCCGCTATAAAATGCTGCTGCGAAATGGTGAACCATTAGAAATCGAAGCCGAATCGCCTGAAATTGCGCGCATCAACAATGAGTTGATAGAATCGGTTAAATTTGAGCTTGTGAAAGATGGTTTGAAAAAAAAGCTACAAATTAATATTGATAAAAGTCTTTTTAATGCTGATGAATATTTTGACCGCCTGGGCCTTGATAAAAAAGGTTTTAATGCCTTTTATCAGCATGATGGCAACCTTATGGATGATATATTGAAAGTAACCCAAACTAAACACTATCAGCAATTAAAATACCTAAGCGCACTGCATGCACATCATATTCTGAAACTTCGTTTTGTTTTAAAACCATTTTCATTTATTTTTTTACTTGAAGGCGAGCGGCAGTATCATATAATATGGGAAACGCTTGATACGGCTGAAGCAACCTATGTGTGGCCTGTCAGAAAAAACCTGGCTGACCTTAGATTAACGCTGAAGAAAATCGAAGCGATTATTCATGTTGTAAAAATTCAGGGAAAAACCGCCTATATCAATTCATCGGAGGAGCCTTTCAGGCGGTTGTACCATGATTATTCAAATATCAATGATGGTTTCATCAGATGGAAATCGGAGCTTGAGAGCATCATCTGCTGACAAATTGCAGACTTGCATCTGCTGCTCATCATTGCATATAAATCAGGAGAAATTTTGCCAGCTCTTTGCGTGCTGATTTATAAAGGATAAGCGTATCAACTTTTATCTGATAATCGGTCGCTTGCTCTAATGCGGCAAAATAAGCCTGTTCAAGCTCAATTCGTGAGCAAAGCAATTTGGTGGCCGATAGTCCTTGTATACGTATTCCGTTGTTGGGCTGCAAGGCAAAGTCAGCCCTGAACCTGTTGCAGGGTCCATTGCCCTCAATATTGTTTTCTGCTGACTTTAAACTCATATAGGCTTCCTTGCCTTTAGCTTCTTCATCAGCAGGGAGCAGTGTGCCCGACAAGCTTACCAGTTTCCAGTGCTTTTCAAGAATTTGCCGGTCAGGAAGTTGATATTTCTTTTCTCCGGCTGATCTGCAGGCGACCAGAAGGACAATCAGGATAAAAAAGGACAACAGCGGTGTCTGTTTCATGGTGTTTACAGGCTCGGTGAACGTGGCGATTTTACGCACTGACTTACATACGAAGCACCAGCGTTCAAATTTAACCCAATTTATGCAATAGAATTGCACAAATTGCCCCAAGGGCCGAAGGAATCTGCGATTCATCGGGGTTAACCCGGATGCCGCGCTCATAGCCAATGCGCTATGCATTTGGGCGTTGCACTTCAAATGCATAATCCGGGTTTAATAAAAACTGATGTAAGGCTCGGTACCAATACTTTTGCTAAACCATGGTATCTGCGCTGCCGATTCTATTTTTTCAAAAATAATACAAGACCTATTGTGCTAACCGTAAAAACACCAAGTGCAGAGAGCATCATTACAATGTCTCTTATGTTTTTTCCTGCCCAATCCATAAACAGGAATTTATGAAGGATTGCAAACGAGTAACCTTCATAACGGTCTGCATTTTCAACCTTGGCTGCAAGTCTTGATGTTGCCGTTTCAATATATAGGTTTGTTTTTTCGGGTGTATCGTAGGATATTCTTACCACAGGGAGTCGCTTAAATGCGAAACCATATTCGCGTTTTTCAAAGGCAGTCAGCTCTTCAGTTTTCAGAACTTTTGCATTTCCCGTTTTGGCTTGATTTGGCAAATTACTCATTTCACAACAATTTTCCTGATTCAGATTTTTACATCGCTCATTGAAAATATTAGCGAGAAATAGAGCATATTCAACGTTTCCGTTTGTCCATTCCTGATTGTCTGCTGCACTCAGGTAAATGACTGTTCCTGTTTTTCCTTTATCTCCTTTCTGAAATATTTGATAAAAAAGAGTACTATCGGCTTTAACAAAGGAAATATTGGTTGTTTTTTTCCAATCAATTTTATCAATTGGTAAGTTTTCCGGTAATTCTTCCGAACTAATTATTGACTCATAAATCATCAATGGCAAAACATCAGGTTCTATTTTTCTTGTGGCGTGGTAACCGCCACTAAAAGCAAATGTTAATGAAACCAATGCTACTGAAATACCAATTTGGCGATGGTACTTTCGTAAAACACCTTTTTTATTTTCCGGATGGGGCTTTTTAAACCGGCCCCACATAAAGCCATAAATAATAATTCCGCTCAGCGATGAAACACAAATAATGGTAAGAAATAAAATGATTAAAGCTATCCTAAAAGATTCATTGCCAATGCTTTTTAAAAATGTCCAATTATGAAAATTGTCGAAAATCCATAAAAATACTTTCCTTGATGTTGGGTTAAAAGTTCCTAAACGAGCGTAGGGCGTTTCCACGTAAACATCCATATTATCAATTCTATCAAAGCTAACCTTCCACACGGGTAATAACCTGTTGATGTATTTATATTGCTGTGAAAACTCGGCCTGCTTTGTAATGGATTTAATTTTACTTGTACTATCTGCCAGGAAATATCTTGCCAAATGTTCTGCGTACTTTTTATCTCCATCAATCAATTCCTGTCCCGATTGCGTATCAAAATACAACCATTCGTCTTGGATAGTTTTGACTTGATAATAACTATTGCCATTAAATTGAACAACTCTGCTGTTTTTAAAAGTTGCAATGTTGCTTTTATCCAAAACTTGCTTTAGCGAAAGTTGAATTTGTTGTTGATTTAATGTTTGCGGAATAATAAACTCATTAGCGATTTTGGGTTTAAACCAATGTGCTAAGAACGGGTGCATTAAACCTGATAAGCACCAAAAAATGACAGGAATAATGGTAATTAACCCTATTACCTTGTGCCATTTATAAATGTTTTTGCGAATAAACTGAATCATTTTGTTCATGTTTAAAAGGGGTTGCTCACTAAGAACAACCCCTCATAAGGAAATTATTTTTTACCTGAAAAATTGTATTGAATACCAAAAACAAAAGTTCTTGGAGCTCCAGGATTAAATGTAGTACGGTCTGTTGGGTTATTTCCTCTTGTAGCTGAATTGGCATAAAGTTCGTCTGTAATATTCATGATGTTAGCATATACTTCTATTCCTCTCCATCTGTAGCCGACTCTAAAATTAAGAAGGTTGTATCCTTCATATTTTATTGTGTTGATTTGGTTTTGATACCAACCCGACACGTATTGCCACTCAACCGAAGTACGGAAGTTCTTCAACCATTCCGGATAGTAGCTAAACTCAGTATTCCACAACCATCGTGGTGAACTTGGCATTTCAAATCCTTTCAGATTTTGGTATTGGTCAGTTGGTCTGTTACTGATTTGAAAATCTTCGAAACGGTGTAAAGCAGTTGTACCACCAAATCGAAACCAAAACTGCGCTGAAGGTTTTGCATTCAGGCCAAATTCGACCCCACGATGCAATGTTTTTCCGGCTGATTGGTAGTCAAATGAATTATCAGCTTGACGAATGTTTAACAATTCGTTACGCCCATCCATTTGATATAAAGAAACATCAACATAAATTTTATGATTTAAAAGTGAAGCCCAACCACCTATTTCATAGTTATTGAAATAGGCTGGATTAAGGTTGGTGTAAAACTCAACCGGATCTGTATTCGGCTTTGGTCTGAAAATAGCTGTAAGCGATGGCGGTGAAAAACCTTGTGAGAAATTGGCATATAAGCCTCTATCATTTCCTAAGTCATAAGTCACTCCGACTTTAGGCGTAAATCTTCTGTAAGTTATGTTACCAGATGTTGCGTTAACATTATTGATGTAATCCAAATCCATGACATCGTAACGACCACCGACAGAAAAACGGAGTTTGCGCAACAATTCAAAATCATACTGCACATAGCCTGCATAGTTTTTAATGTCCCCATTATAATTGGCTATTGGAATTTCCGGACGCTCTTTTTCAATAGTATATTTCTCAACAAATTTATTAGTAGAATTTAACTGCGCATTTAAGTCAATTCTATAAGACCAATAATCGTTTCTTGTTAAGTCTAACACTCCGCCTGCTATCAGTTTAGAATTTAGAAAATCAAACTTTTGGCTGTGTTGAGCGATCAAACCATAACTTTCAAAATTATTGGAATTGATTTCGCCTCTTGCTTTTTTCGGATCATTGGTAGCACTTGGTATTGGATTCCATCTAATGGCGTAGCTTGGATTTTGCCCGTGTTTATTGTTGCGTTGAAATAATGTAATGAACGATTTTGAATTACTGTTCCAATCGTGTTCCAATGTTATACGAGAACGGTAAGCATCTGATTTTCTATACGTAAAGTCAGAAGTGCTTACATATCGGCGGCTGTAAAACATGGTACTATCAACACTTCCCGACATTTGAGCGTAGTATTGACCATAAATAAAGTTGCCAATAAGACGGGTCTTGTCAGTGAAACTATATTCAAGTCTTGCATTTACCGATGTTTTGTCATAGTCAGATGCAGCCATCCATGAATTGGTTTGTTGACTGCTTAAACCGCCAATATAAAATCCAAACTTTTTGATCTTGGCACCAGCTCCAAACTGTACCCTGCGAAAACCCCAGTTGTCAAACTGAACACCAATTTTTGCGGTTGGTACTGAGGTTGGTCTTTGCATGATAAAATTAATCGCACCACCAACCGCTTCCGGGCCATAGATAGATGAAACAGGGCCTTTAACAACTTCAATACTACTTATGGCAAACTGGTTGATTTCCAATAAAGCATTATGATTAAAAATACCTAAAGGCCTGATAGGTACACCATCTTCCATATAAAGATAGTAGGCACTTGTACCCATAGGCTGACGAATGGCCATGCCGTGTTGTTCGTTATTGTAGCTGGGCATTATTACCCCGGGCGTCTTATTAATGATTTCAAAAACCTGATTCGCTTTTGATTCATCAATTAATTTGGCAGACAATTTTGAAATAGCCACAGGCGATTGCGTTCTAAGGCTTGCCTCACGATTGGCTGTAACTACAACTGATTGCAGTTGATGAGCATTCGGAACAAGAGAAATTACTAAATCTGATGCACCGGCTACCTTGGTGGTTGTATAACCTATAAGGGAAATCTTAAGAGAATCATTTGCTGAATTTATCTTCAAACTGAATTTTCCTTCGATGTTGCTTGAAGTACCAAGTTGAAGATTGGAAAGTAATTGAACCATTGCCCCTGCAATCGGTTCTTTAGTTTCACTATCCAATATTTTACCATTGATAGTGGAGGATTGAGCAAATGTATTGCTCGCATGTAGGCAGCATAATGCCAACAAGATGTTTTTGAAAGCCATATTGATTTTTGATGAAATGTGAAACTGAAATGCATTGAAGTAGCCATGTAGCATACCCCAAAGCACATTGCCGAAAGCAGATGCTTTA
>JBIICM010000161.1:0-5727 GCA_044238875.1 Flavobacteriales bacterium
ATCAGAATGGCAAGACTTTTTACGATAAGCTGACCTACATTTATCTTGAGATGCCCAATTTCAATAAATCAGCGACCGATTTAAATACAAGGTTAGACAAATGGCTGTTTTTCATAAAAAATCTTGAGGATTTTCAGTCAATTCCATCAATTTTCTCTGACGAGATCTTCACCAAAGCGTTCGAAAAAGCAGAACTGGCAAAGTTCGGTCAGGCAGATCTTGATAGTTATGAGAATAGTTTAAAGATATACCGCGATTTGAAAAGTGTTATAGATACGGCCTTCGATGAAGGGAAGCTTGAAGGATTGATTGAAGGGAAGCTTGAAGGAAAGGTTGATGTTGCCAGGTCATTGAAGGAGAATGGTTTATCGGTTGATATAATTATGAAAACAACAGGATTGACCAAAGACGAGATTGAACGATTGTAAAATTTACATTGGTCACAGGCAGCAGAATGCTGTAGCGCTGTATAGCTATACGGCGCGGTTAATACCAACAAAATGCCGTACAGAACAATGCCGTAACCAACCAATGCTGTTGCGCTGCGGACAAATTAACCTTATAGAAACAGTAGTTATTCTGCTAATTTTTTTGCACTGTTTTTTGAAGTTTGCTGCTATCGAATCCTTTTTGCTGAATATCTATTATAATACCATTGTAAATGTCGGCATCAAGTTGGGGTGTTCGGCTTAAAATCCACAGGTATTCACGGTTGGGATGGCCAACAACGGCCCATGCATAATCCGGCGCAAGGGCAATTATCCAGTATTTACCACGGAAGGGCCAGAAGAACTGCACCTTTAGTTTTGCATTGCCGCTGTTGGGTTCAATAAATGCTTTTCCGCTTACTGATGAGAGCCGCCCGTTAACGCTGTCCTTATTGCACCTGTTAACCACGGTCAGGAATCCCTTACCTGTTAAACCATATTCGGCGGTGGTGCAATGGCAGCCTTTCTGAAACGATTGCGGAAAGGAGGCTATTTCGTACCAAAGTCCGGCATATTTCGTCGGATCAACATATGGTACGGTTGCAAGCGGTTGCGATTTGCTGCAGGAGAACATCATCATTTGCACCATTAAAATTATTGCCAAAGTGTTTTTCATTTCATGCAGGGCTTTTGATACGCAGCAATTTAATCCATTTTATCAGTTCAAGCAATACAAGCACCGCCACCGCCCCCGAAATGGGCAATAAGTAATGCTGCCAGCCTGAAAAACCGAAGCTGAAAATATGCATCACCGGCTCAACGCGTATGATCGTCAGCAGCAAACCCGTTGCAACCGAAACTATCAGCAACAGGGGTATATTGCCTTCAGCCAGTGCAGCAGCGGCGCTTCTTGTTTTTGATAATTTGGTAAGTATCAGCATAATATTTCCGAGAATCAAGGCCGAAAAAGCAATCGAACGCGCCTGCGCTTCGGTATGTCCTTCGTCTGACGAAAATATATACACCGCAATCACCATGGCCAGCAGCATAAAACCATCGAGTACGCTGCCAATAATTCGCCGTGAACCAATGAAACGTTCTTCAGGATTTCTTGGCGGCCGGTTCATGATGCCTTTTTCTTCCTGTTCGGTTTCAAAGGCTATCGAACATACCGGGTCAATGATCAGCTCCATAAAAACAATATGCAGTGGCATCAGCAGCAATGGCATTTCAGGAAAAAACGCAGGAAGCAGGGTGAGCCCGATGATGGGTATATGTATGGCCATGATGTATGACATGGCTTTTTGCAGATTGTCGTAAATTCTTCTGCCGGATCGGATGGCGGCCACAATGGAAGCAAAATGATCGTCGAGCAATACCAGCGAGGCCGCCTCGCGGGCAACATCTGTCCCCTTGTTGCCCATTGCAATGCCAATGTGTGCGGCTTTGAGCGCCGGAGCGTCATTCACGCCATCGCCGGTCATGGCCACAATTTCACCGTTGGCCTTCAGGGCTTCTACGATGCGCAGTTTCTGTTCGGGCCGGATGCGTGCAAATACATTGCAGCTAATTATTTGCTCCCTTAATGCATGATCACTTAGACCGGCAAGCTGTTCGCCGCTGATTACCCCTGATCCGCCGGGTATGCCCGCCTGCGTTGCAATGCTTCGGGCCGTCAGCGGAAAATCTCCGGTTATCATAATCACCCTGATCCCGGCCTTCAGGCATTCATCAACCGATTGCGGAACCTCCGGTCTTACAGGATCCTGCAAGGCCACAAAACCGAGGAATCGAAATACAAATGCCGGCTGGTGTTCAGGCAGCTCTTCACCCGGAAAAAGCGCGCTGGCCACACCAAGCACCCTTAATCCCCTGCCTGCAAGGGTTTGAAGCATTTTCAGGTGTCTGCTGTTTTCGCCTTCTTCAAGCCGGCACAAGCCAAGAATCGCCTCAGGTGCTCCTTTGGCAGAGACCCTCAAACCATTTTCTCCGCGGTGAACCAGCGACATGGTCATCAGTTCAGGACTGAGCGGATACTCCTTAATCATTTCAGCTTCGGCAATCGGGCCGCCCAGTTTTTCAGCGCCCTTTCTGATGGCACGGTCCATCGGATCAGCTGAAGCAGTATTTGATGCCATCGCTGCAGTAACCAACAGCCTCGAAAATGACACATCAGCTTCGGTGTAATCTTTCAGCTCTTTTAAATCATATCCGTTGTAAATTACGTTAAGCTCCATCCGGTTCACTGTGATGGTGCCTGTTTTATCAGAACAGAGTACCGTGGCCGAACCTAATGTTTCAATGGCGGAAGGTTTGCGGGTTAACACATTTTTTCGCGACAAACGCAAGGAACCCAGGGCGAGAAAAACGGTGAGCACCACCGGAAATTCTTCGGGTAAAATGGCGATAGATGCCGAAAGTCCGTTGAGCAGGGATGCAACAAAATTACCCCGCGTGAAATAAAAAATAAGTACCAGCCCTAAACTGAAGCAGGCACCAATAATGAAAAGCAGCCTGATCAGCCGGGTCATCTCAGCCTGCAGCCGTGTAGCCGAAGGTTGTATTTCTGCAAGTGATTTTCCGATCATGCCCATGCGTGATTGTTGACCGGTATGCCGCACTGTAGCGCTGGCTGCGCCCTGCACAATGAGCGTCCCGCTAAAAATCTCCTCACCTGTATGTCTGATCACCGGAACTGATTCGCCAGTCAATACAGATTCATCAATGGTAAGGTTAACCGAGTCAAGCAGATGGGCATCGGCTGCAATTCTGTCGCCCTCGCGCAGCAGGATTAAATCGCCCGGCACCACCTCGCGCCCCGGAATGCGCATTTCAATGCCGTCGCGCACTACCAACGCCCTGGGCGAGCTCAGTGAACGCAATGCCTCAAGCGCCCTTTCGGTTTTTCTGAACTGAAAAATGGTGATAAAGATGATGATCAGAATGGAAGCCATCATAACCATTCCCTCCCTGTAATCGCCCAGTATCATATACAAGGCGCCGCAGCTGAGTAAAAGCACAAACATCGGCTCGCGCATCACTTCAAACACTAGCGCAGATATGGTTTTAGGCTGTGCCGCCGGCAATTCGTTAGGGCCGAATTTCTTTAGCAGTGCTTTGGCTGCTTCGCTGTTCAAACCCTGTTGTGCGGTCATCTCAATTACTTTAAAAATCCAACTTTTAATTTCGCATAAAAGGTAAGCAGGATCCTTAATACTGAAAAACAATACGGCATCAAATGCAAAACAATTGCATGGCATGCAAAAGCATCTTCTTAAGTGGCCTGTATTTTTATCGTATGGAATTGCCTGAAAACCTGCTTCACTTTGCCTGGAAGTTCCGTTTGTTTGATCAGCAGAATCTCCAGCTTGCCAGCGGTGAACCTTTGCAGATTTTACATCCCGGTATGCATAACCGCGATGCCGGACCGGATTTTTTTCATGCGCGTTTGCGCATCGGCCAAACGAACTGGGCCGGGAATGTTGAGATGCATCGTTTTGCCTCCGAATGGACAAGGCACGGGCATGATTCAGATCCGGCCTACAAAAACGTATTGATTCATGCTGTTGCGGTTCATGATGCAGATGTTCGGGATCATACAGGCCGCATTTTACCCACTTTGGTGCTCGGTGATCGTTTGCCCGCCGACCTGATTCGCCGCTGGCAAATGCTTGGGCAGGAAAAAACGCAGGTGCCCTGCAGTCGTTTAGGCAGACCTGATGCAATGCTCGCAAGGGCCTGGCTCGACCGCATGCTCACCGAACGGCTTGAAAAACGTTCGGGTAAACTGCTTGATTTACTTTCGCTCTACCGCGGCAACTGGCAGGAAGTATTTTATATATGGCTGGCCCGTGCATTCGGATGCAAGGTAAACGCGCTGCCTTTTGAAATGCTGGCACGCTCAGTTCCATTGGGTATTGTATTGCAGCATTTGCAGAGTCGCTTTCAGCTGGAGGCTCTTTTTTTCGGACAATCAGCCTTGTTGCCTGAACGGCCCGCGGATGAGTATGCTGCCTCATTGCTGGCTGAATATCAGTTTCTCCGGCATAAATATGCTTTACGCCCGCTAGAAAAGCACATCTGGAAATTCCTGCGGATGCGCCCCGCAAATTTCCCCACCGTCAGAATTGCCCAGTTTGCTGCCTGCCTTTCATACTTCCCTAACTTTATGGAGGCACTTAAGTCTGGCGCTGAATGGCCCGATCTTACCAAAGTTGAAGTGTCTCCTTACTGGTTTTCGCATTATCATTTTGAGAAACATACACACAAAAAAAAGGCAGGTTTGGGCAAGGATGCGGTTAATTTACTGTTTACAAATGTTATCGCCCCATTTCTGGTTGTTTTTGGCAGGAAAGACGGCAATTCCGCAATGGTTGATCAGGCCCTTGATATTTTCAGAAAAACCCGCTATGAGCAAAACAGCATCACCTCGCAATACCGGGGGATTTTTCCGGATGACCTGCACGGAGGTGACAGTCAGGCTTTACTGCATCTCAGAGAAAGCTACTGCGACAAGCTGCGTTGCACCGATTGCAGTGTAGGCCAGCAACTGCTGGTGAAAAAAAATAGTGATCAGTCGTTTGAAAAGTAATTCAGACTCTGATAAACCCCGGTTTGTTCTTTTACCAGTTGCATCAGAATATCATTCGCCAGTTTGGAGGCTCCGAATCTGAACCAGTCAGGATCAAGCCAGGCTGCTCCAAGTGTCTCTTTCACCATCACCAGATAATGCAATGCGAGTTTTGAAGTAGCAATACCGCCGGCTGGTTTCATACCCACCATTTTACCGGTCTGGTAATAGTGGTCGCGTATGGCTTCGAGCATAACCAGTGTAACGGGCATAGTGGCGGCAGGCTGAACCTTGCCGGTAGATGTTTTTATGAAATCGGCTCCGGCACCTATGGCAATGTCAGATGCCTTACGAACGTTGTCGAGGGTATTGAGTTCGCCGGTTTCAAGAATTACCTTTAAATGGGCTTTGCCGCATACTTCCTTTACGGCGGCAATTTCATCGAAAACAAAATTAAATTCTCCCTGAAGAAACTTGCCACGAGAAATCACCATGTCAATTTCATCGGCACCCTCTTCAACTGCAAAACGGGTGTCATCAAGTTTTACCTGCAAAGGAGCAAGACCGCTGGGAAAGGCAGTTGCCACAGCTGCAACATGAATACTGCTGCCTTGCAGGGCTTTTCGCGCAGTGCGAACCATGGTCGGATATACGCATACAGCCGCTACCTGCGGAACACCCGGCAAATGATCGTGTGGGTGCATGGCTTTGTAACAGAGCTGACGAACT
>JBIICM010000162.1:0-5718 GCA_044238875.1 Flavobacteriales bacterium
ATTTTCAGAGATGTAATCTTACGGTCAGACCAGCTGCCTGTAAAGGCCTGTGGCTATACCCCATGTTTTCGTCGCGAGGCCGGGTCTTATGGCAAGGATGTGCGCGGACTGAACCGCCTGCACCAGTTCGACAAGGTTGAGATTGTTCAGATCGCCCATCCGGAAAAATCCTATGAAATTCTCGAAGAAATGCGCCAGCATGTTACCGGTCTGCTGAAGGAGTTGATGTTGCCTTTCAGGGTATTAAGGCTTTGCGGTGGTGATATGGGGTTTGCTTCTGCATTTACCTATGACATGGAAGTTTATTCGGCCGCTCAGGAGAAATGGCTCGAGGTCAGCTCCACATCGAATTTCGAAAGCTTCCAGGCGAACCGCCTGAAGCTGCGTTTTCGCGAAGGCGAACAGAAACCCCGCCTTGCGCATACCCTCAACGGTTCTGCTTTGGCTTTACCCAGAATTGTGGCGGCTCTGCTTGAGAACAATCAAACGCCCGATGGCATCCGAATTCCGGAGGTGCTGATTCCGTTTACCGGCTTTTCCTTTATCCGCTAATCATGAAATATTCCACCCCTTCTTTTATTCGTTTTTTCCTGCTTTTATTCTTCGCAGCATTTACACTGCCGAGCTTTTCGCAAATCGAAGATCCTTCTGGGCCTAACAATTATTTCAGCCGGGCACTTGCGCTTGAGCCAGACTCTTTTGCCATTGACAAATTAAACAAGACCGATACCGATTTCTTTCAGCTGAACATTGATAACTGCATGAGCTTCAGGTTAACATTTGTTTTTCCTGACAGTGCAATCATACCAACCTTTGAGCTTCGGTATGCTGTTTTCAGCCTTGAGGATACCCTTCAGCCTTTACGCACCGGTTTTATCAGCAAAAGTGGTCCAAGGTTTCTGACCTTGAATGCCTTCGGGAAATTCTATTTGAAAATCAATGCGCCGCTTATTCAAAATCTTATTGATTATCGCGTTGCTGTTATTCCCGACCGAACCGACTTGCTTGAATGCAACAATAATCCTGAACAGGCGCGCAGACTCAACCTTCCTGATGTTTTGGATGTTAAACTGAACGGAACTGATTTGAGCGGCAATCCTGATGAAGATTGGTTTTTTGTTGAGGCACCCCGTTGCGGTGTGCTGTCGGTGAATGCACTGGGAGCAGCCAATAGCCAGCGGATTGTTTTATCAGTTCTGAATATCCAAAACCAAATTATTTACCGTGTTACCGCTACAGAAGGTGGCGCCCCGGTCAGCGCCAGCGCAATTGTCAGCGAAGGCCGTTATCTGATCAGGATCTCCGATTTTGACACCTGCTGCGGTACAGGTAATGATACGGTTTATAACCTGCTCGATCGGGCTTTCTTGCTAACGGTTTCATTTGACTCCAGCGAAGTGGCCGAATGCAATAACAGCTTCGATTCGGCCTATCCTTTGCCGCTGAACGCTCCCTTTGGAGCACGCTTATTGGGGTCGAATCTGCTTCTGGAGGAACAACCCTGGGATCTGGAGTATTTTAAGATTGATCAGCCAAAATGTGGTGTACTTAACCTCTCTTTTAGCAATGTTCCCAATGATCAGGCGCTTGAAGTTACCATTTTCAATTCCCAAAAAGAGCAAATCGATTTTTCGGTCGCGGCCTGTCATGGTTGCAGCATGAATATGCAAACCCTGACAGACGGAAATCCGGTTTATATTAAAATTACAGAGTTTGACGGTTGCTGCACGGGAAACAATGCGATTTATAATCTCAGCACCGAATCATTTACAATCAAAGCTTCTTTTGACTCATCCGATGTATATGAGTGTAATAATGCTTTTGCAAGTGCTGTTTCTGTTGAAAAAAGTGACACCCTTCTTTTCAAGATTTACGGAAGAAATAGTACCAACCCACTTGGCGCTTCCGACCGTGATATTTTTAAACTTAATTCAGCCTCCTGCAGTGAAGTAAATGTTGTGATTGATCAAATTCCAAATGGCTTTGATCTGATTGCAACCGTTTATGCCGATTCATTAAGTCTTCAAAATCCCATTGTTTCTGGCAAGGCGAAAGGCCCCGATTCGCTTTCATTCTCAGTTTATATTCCTGCTGGCAAAGGCTACTACCTTGTTTTTCAGGAAGAAGGGGACAATAATACAAGCGATCGGCTGATTCGGGCCCAGCTTAACCGGATCAACAAAGGTCCCGAAGCACCTGTAATTAATGCTTCCGGCTCGACACTTTTATGTATGGGCGACAGTGTCCTGCTCAAATCTTCTGCTGACTATGGCAACCGTTGGTCGTCGGGAGACACAACTAATTCAATTATTGTTTACACAGCCGGCGTTTACCGGGATACGCTTTTTGACAACGCCGGCTGCTTTACTGTTTCTGAACCGGTAAACATAAGCCTTCTTGAAGCCCCGGTTGCTCTTTTTACCTATGCAACAGATGGAGACACCGTAGTGTTTAATAACCTTTCAACATATTCTAACACTTTTAGATGGGATTTTGGAGATGGTGAAACCACTGAATCAGAAAGTCCTGTTCACCGTTATCTCACAGCCGGCAGTTATGTGGTTACTTTAATTGTTTCGGGCGAATGCGGCAGCGACACACTACGCCAAACCATCCTTATTACCGTTTCTCTTTCAGACCTACAGCAGCAGCGTGTTTCGGTATTTCCTCAGCCCTCCTGCGGCAGTTTCCAGCTTAATGGTCTTTCCGGAAAGGACTGGCCGCTTGCATTTAATATCTGGGATACCTGTGGAAGGCTCGTTTTTTCAGGAAACATTGCATCAGAAACACAGCGTACAATAAACACAGATTTACCGGGCGGAATTTACTACCTGCTGATTGGGCGTGATCAGAAGATTCGTGTTCCGCTGGTAATTATAGCCCGTTAAAAAAATTAACGGTTCTTTTATCGGGCTAATTGAGCCTTAGCTCGAGTTCTCGTTTGATTTCCTCCAGAAAGCCCTCTGTATGCAGGTACTGGTCTTGCTGAAGATTTTCCCCGTAAATGCACAATGCGAGATCTTTTGTCATTCTGCCGCTTTCCACCACATCGATACAAACCTGTTCAAGCGTTTTACAAAATGACATGAGCGCATCATTCTCGTCAAGTTTGGCGCGGTGCTGCAAGCCTCTGGTCCATGCAAAAATACTGGCTATCGGATTGGTACTTGTTTTTTTACCCTGCTGATGCAGTCTGTAATGCCTGGTTACGGTTCCATGTGCCGCTTCCGCTTCCATGGTTCTGCCATCAGGAGTCACCAGTACGGATGTCATTAGCCCAAGTGAACCAAAACCTTGCGCAACAATATCACTTTGAACGTCGCCATCATAATTTTTACAGGCCCAGACAAAGTTTCCGGTCCATTTTAATGCACTGGCCACCATATCGTCAATTAATCTGTGTTCATAGGTGATTTGAACAGCATCCATTCTGGCTTTAAACTCCTGAAGGTAAACCTCCTGAAAAATATCTTTGAAACGGCCATCATACTTTTTAAGGATGGTATTCTTTGTGCTTAGGTACAGTGGCCATCTTTTTGCCAGGGCCTGACTAAAGCAGGCTCGCGCAAAACCCCTTATACTCTCATCTGTATTATACATGGCAAGCGCAACACCGTCACCGTTAAATTTGTAGACCTCGTATGATTCTTTTTCTCCTGACTCATTTTCATAAGTTATGGTAAGCTTTCCTTTGCCCTTGGTAAGAAAGTCGGTGGCGCGGTATTGGTCCCCAAAGGCATGGCGACCGATACATATTGGAGCGGTCCAGTTTGGTACAAGCCTTGGCACATTTCTGCAAACAATCGGCTCTCTGAAAACGGTACCGTCAAGCACATTGCGGATCGTTCCATTGGGGCTTTTCCACATTTGCTTGAGCTTAAATTCTTTAACCCTTTCCTCATCGGGTGTAATGGTTGCACATTTTATTCCTACATTAAATATTTTTATGGCTTCTGCGGCATCCACGGTAACCTGATCGTTGGTGGCATCACGATGTTCTATACCCAGGTCATAGTAACTAATTTCCAGTTCGAGGTAGGGTAAAATCAGCTTTTCTTTTATAAATCTCCATATAATCCTTGTCATTTCATCACCATCCATTTCAACAATAGGATTGACCACCTTTATCTTCTTCATTTTGAATGTTTTTTAAGGGCTGCAAATTATTAAAAAGCAGGAAGCAGCTAAGCGATGTTGTCCTAAGATTTACGAAACACTTTTTTACATTTCCCGTTCAACATTTATGAACTGCAAAGAATTTTTTTTCTTAGTCCTTTGATTTTCAATTTAATTACATAACTTTGTTTTGAACGCTAATTTTTTGGGGCATGCGCAACTTGTTCTCCTGTGTATTCTTAAGGATCAATTTCCTTCCATTTTTTCTGTTATTAACGGCTTTAAATGTTACCAATGCATCAGCACCGCCAGAGATGCTTGATGGTGATGAGCCAGGCCCAAAGAACCTGATCCGTCTTAAAATTGCCGGTGGTCTTGGTGCTGATGAAATGGTTGTTTACTTTGATCCTGAGGCCTCCGATGGTTATGATGCCAGCGTAGATGCCATTAAAATGTTGTCGGGAAATCCCGGAGTTCCCAATATATACAGTCGAATCGGCGAAGATGATATCTCAATCAATGTAATGGGTGATTTCAATATTGACAAGTCAATTCCTGTTGTGGTGAAGGTTACCCAAAATGGGGTCTATAATATCTCGGTGCTCGAATTAAATCACTTTGAGCCCACTACCATGGTTTACCTTGAAGACCGTGTTCAAAATAAATTCTACAATCTTCTAATAGAAAAGTCACTGAATTTTAATCTAATCACATCTGTATACACGAACCGGTTTTTTCTTCATTTTAAGCTTCCTGTAAATTATACCGTTAAGAATGAAACCTGCCGGCAAAATGATGGTGTCTTAACATTCAATAACCCATCAGACAGCCCGTGGAATTTGAAATTGCTTTCCGCTGATGGTCTTACACAAATAGCCAGTGCAGATTCGGTTGTGGGAGAGCATTTATTTAACGATCTTGATGGTGGTGATTACAGTCTCAGCATAACAAAACCTACTGACGGTTACACACAAATGATACCTGTAAGCATTAACCCCGCCATAGCCCTTGATGCTGAATTTACCAGTCCTGTTTCAACTGTTAAAACAGGTGGTGTTGCCCTGTTTGCCGCCGGTCAAACGGCAAATGGTCTTGCATACAGCTGGGATATGGGCGACGGTACGGTTATTTCTGGACAATCTGTTGTTGAGCATATTTATACCGCTCCGGGTGTTTATACCATTTCTCTGTTGATAAGCGACGGTGTGTGCTCAGATGCATCACAGGTTTCGCTGGTTGTTTTACCCGATGTGGTTACAAAACTATGCGAACCGCAGTGCGGACCGGAATCTGTTAATGCCGGGTTGATAGAAATGTTCCCGAACCCTGTAAATGATATTCTTTCCATTCGTCTAATTCGCGAATCAAAAGAAAAGATTGATTGGGTTGAGATTTCAGATGCGCATGGCAGATCTCATGCCCGTGAATTTGTTTCAGGTATGTTCAGTGCTGAACAAAATATCGCCCTTCCTGTATCTCATCTTGCTGCTGGTTCTTACTTTATCGTGCTAACGGGTAAAAACATACGGATTGCGAAACCACTGTTAATTACCCATTAAGTTTTGGGGGTCACAAAAAAACGGCCTCGCCACATCTCCTCTG
>JBIICM010000163.1:0-5710 GCA_044238875.1 Flavobacteriales bacterium
GCACATTTACCGGAGGTTCAGATGATGACGGGATTGATGAAATAACATTGAATCCTTCGGGTAATATTGTAACCGGAGGATGGTCAAACAGCACGAACTATCCAGTAACACCCAATGCATTCCAAACTACTCACGCCGGCGGATATGATGGACATGTAACCACCTTCGATGCCGGTGGACAAAGGCTCTGCGCAACCTATTTCGGAGGTTCTTTTCAGACCGACAACGTGTATGCTTTAACTGCCTTATCGAACGGGGATGTTGTCGTCTCAGGCAACACAGGCAGCACTCCTGCGCAAGGATTTCCGATTACCCCCGGAGCTTTTCAGCCAACAAAATCGAATGGGATTGATTCATATCTGGCAAGAATTTCTGAAATACCGGAAGTGCCGAAAGCGGGTTTTACAGCCGACCCCAACGCCGGATGTTCAACACCTCTGGTAGTTAATTTCACAAACACCTCAAAATCAAACAATACCTGTTACAGTAACACTACGTGGAAATGGAGTTTTCCCGGGGGCAATCCTGAAACATCTACCCAGGAAACACCGGCGGCAGTAACCTATAACACTACAGGCACGTTCACCGCAACCCTCAAAGTAACCAATGCCAGCGGCTCCGACAGTACATCACAAACCATTACCATTATTGTGGGAGAAGCTGTAAAAGCCGGTCCTGATAAATTCGTTTGTTTGGGCGATAGCGTGCAGCTTACAGCAACAGGTGCAGCAAGCTACACCTGGTCTCCTGCTGCCGGCCTCAGCAGTACCACTGGAGCCAGTGTATTTGCCAAACCGCTCGTTACAACCAGCTATATTGTAACTGGTTCAGGCGGAGCCTGCCCTCCAACGAAGGATACGGTTATTGTAACCGTTGCCGATTCTCTTCCCGATCCCAAAATTGCAGGCAGTTCATACTGCCCCGGCAAACCTATCAATCCGCTTCAGGTAACCAATGCCGGTGACTATGCGGTAACCTGGTACACCGATGCTGCGTTGACCAATCAGGTTGGCACAGGTGAATTTTACACGCCCACCGGCCCCGGAACATGGTATGTGATCATGAAACAAGGCGATTGTGAATCAGATGTTGCTTCATTTACGATTCTTGAACAAACCATCGAAACCAAGCTGACAGCAAATGCGACTAGTCCTGAGTTGAAACCGTTTGAGCTGATTGCACAGAATGAAAGTCAGAATGCGGTAAACTGCTCATGGTATCTGAATGATCAGCCATTTGATTACACTGAAGGAAGTGTTTATACCATTGAAGAGGCCGGCGATTATGAATTGAAGCTGATCTGCAAGAACGCCTCCGGCTGCGAAGATGTTGACTCATTGTCGTTTACCGTGATTGACGAGGTTGAACTCGTTATACCCAATGTTTTTACGCCTGACAATGACACTAAAAATGATCGTTTCACTTTTACTATTACAGGTATTAAAGAAATGAAAGGCATCATATTCAACCGCTGGGGCAAAGAAGTTTACACATGGGAAGGTGTCAAAAATGAAAATTTCTGGGATGGCACGATCAACGGCGCCGAGGCCACTGATGGTGTTTATTTCTATGTGGTGGAAGCCATAGATATATTTGATAAGAAAATGACCGAAAAAGGCAGCGTTACCTTAATCAGAAGCGGGAATTAGATTGGGTTCCGATCTGCCCCCTTAGCTAATCGAAGGAGGCGATTCACAGCTCCTTCATCAGCACCTGATAAAGGCTGATCATGTTGGTAATGTCTGCCTTGTGCACTTCTTCATCGGGCGAGTGAACGTGTTTCTCCGGAGCGCCTATAAAGCACCAGTCAATGGGAAAAGGACTTTTCTGAAGTTCTGTTCCGTCGCTGCCACCTGATGATTCAACTTCAACCTGATAAGAGACTCCACTGCGGGCGGCAATTTCAAGTATCCGGTCAATGTAACGCCTGCGCGGAATTCCGGAATCACGCAGAGAAACAACTACCCCCTTGCCGGCCTTTACGCCTTCAGTTACCCAGGTAATATCGGATATAAGGGCCTGGTAAACCTTGTATTTCCGGATCATAAATTCGGCCAGATAGCCTGCTGTACCTCCGCCATGCTCTTCCCAGCAGGTGAAAATAATCAGGCCGTCTTCAAGCGTGCGGGCCACCTCCAGCGCTGCATAAACACCGAGACGGTTATCCATGTAGGCGCATTGAATAGTATTTCTCTTGATTCTGAAATCAGGTACAAAACTCAATCTTGTACCCGGATCTGCCACTCTTTCGGCTTTTAACTTCAGCGTACCCCCCTCTCCTGCAACCAGCGTTCCGGTTATATCACCTTTGCTGTCGGTACCTGTCAGGCGGATGCCTTTAGTGGTTGCCGGACTTCCGATGCGTACCAGTTCATTGTTGTATCTGACGGTAAACCCGATGTTATCAAGATGCGCAAAAATGGCTGTACGGGGCTTGCCAAAAGCCAGTATTACACAATCCTGAAAACCTTCGCCTTTATGAATAACAGGCTTAACCTTCCAATGCCTGCTTTCGGTTTTTACATACTCAAGGATAAAATCACGCAGAACTCCCTCATCACCCGAGGTGGCCTGTATGCTGCAAAGTTGCCTGAGAAGATCGATACGGACAACTCCCATCAGGATTTTTTCTCCCCTACGAACTGATGCGCCGGATCTTTAAAAAGAATATTGAATGTGGTAAGGCTCCCATAACAGCGGGTTATGTATTGCTGAAGATCAATTTTTTCTTCATCGGTCAGCCCCTTATGGCTGTTGATGTTTTGCTCCAGTACCCTGAGTCGGTCGCGGAGCATAACGATTTTATGAAAAAACGTTTCCAATGGAATCTCTTTGGCCTTCAGGTCCTTATCAGCCGGTTGCAGGATCATTGTTCCTCCCTGCCACCTGTCACCCAACTGAACCGTCTGCTGGATATCACTGTACTCGGTCAGTATATGGCGGAGCGTTCGTTCGAGCAAAGGCATATCCAAGGTCTCATCCGATGCTGCTGGGTCGCCAAGGTCTTCAGCAAATTCAAGGCCTTCGGTGCGTTTCGAAATATCGAGATTACCCCTGTTAGGGAAATGGATAGTGTAAAAAGTTGTGTCAACTTTTATGACAGTTCCTTTACCATAGGTGGGATGAATGGCCGTCATCCCCTGACGAACATGAATTTCCACAGTTGATTTATATGGTTTGCTGAATTGTCTGTCTTGTTCAGGCGGAGACTACTGCTTTTTTCTTCGCTGCAGGCTTTGCTTTTGCGGCGGATTTGGCTGCATCTTTTTTAGCTGGAGCCGACTTAACGGCACCCTCTGCAACTTTTGCCTTACCATTTACCTGAAAAGCCTTCTTAAATGCGTCCACATAATTCAATTCCTCCCACGGGAAAAGCTTTACCTTGATTTTTTTCTCGGTCTTCTTTCCTTTATTGAAAACCTTCACCACCTCTTTTGGTTCGCGACCCATATGGCCATAAGCAGCCGTTTCACTGTAGATGGGGGTGCGTAGCTTAAATCGCTGTTCAATGGCATATGGGCGCATATCAACCAGCTTGCCTACGGTTTCGGCAATTTGACCATCGTTAAGATTTACCTTACCTGTGCCGTAGGTGTTCACATATAGACCAACCGGTTCGGCCACACCAATTGCATAAGCAACCTGTACCAATACCTCATCACAGATACCGGCAGCAACTAAATTCTTGGCTATATGACGTGTTGCATAGGCTGCAGAACGGTCAACCTTGCTGGGGTCTTTACCCGAGAATGCACCTCCGCCATGAGCGCCCTTACCACCATAAGTATCAACAATAATTTTCCGTCCGGTAAGGCCGGTATCACCGTGTGGTCCGCCGATTACAAATTTTCCGGTTGGGTTCACATGGTATTTGATCTTGTTATTGAACAAGGCCTGCACCCTTTTGGGAAGTTTCTTCAATACACGCGGAATAAGAATGTTTTTCACATCTTTAGAAATCTGCTCCTGCATTTTCTTTTCTGAGCCAAAATCGTCGTGTTGGGTCGAGATCACGATGGTGTCAATCCGCACAGGTTGATTTTGGTCATTGTACTCGATGGTTACCTGAGATTTTGCATCGGGACGCAGGTATTTTATTTGTTTGTTCTCGCGCCGGATGGCTGCCAGTTCTCGCAGCAGCAGGTGCGCCAGTTCAAGGGGCAGCGGCATGTAATTATCAGTTTCCCGGCTGGCATAACCGAACATCATACCCTGGTCACCTGCACCCTGTTTCCAGGGATCTTTCTTTTCAACGCCCTGGTTGATGTCAGCAGATTGTTCATGAATGGCAGAGAATATACCGCAGGAATTCGCCTCGAACATATATTCTGACTTGGTATAACCGATGTTCTGAATCACTTCTCTGGCAATATCCTGCACATCGAGGTAGGCCGTTGATTTAACCTCACCGGCCAATACCACCTGACCTGTTGTCACAAGGGTTTCGCAGGCAACTTTCGATTGCGGATCAATGGCGAGAAAATGATCAATTAAGGCATCGGAAATCTGATCGGCAACTTTATCCGGATGGCCTTCTGAAACGGACTCTGATGTAAAAAGATAGGGCATGATGTTTATTTTTTTCGAAGCGAAAATAAGTAAACATCTTTTACAAAATGAAATTAATGTTTACAGAAAGAAACAGTACCTGTATAAAGGGGGGCAACCAGCAGCGCCGCAATGCCGTACAGAACGATGCCACAGCCAACGCAATGCCGTAACGCCGGGCAGAGACGCACAATTGTGCGTCTCTGCAACTACCAAACTTCCGTACAAACCCAATTTTTGCCTATCGCTATTTGTAGTCGTTTTTAATCAAAGTTCAACAACTTCAGATTGGCAATGTGTATGAAATGTTTAATATTAAGGGTATCAAAAGTCAATCCGTTTACTATCGCTATCGCCGCAATAAATAAATCGGGTTTGTCAATTGTCTTCCGCTTTGGCTTCAACTCCGAAACTATTCTTGCAGCTTCACGTGCAGCAAGGCTGTCGAAATCCAATACGATGATGCGAGTTAGCATTTTGTCCCAAAATTCTTTGTGCACATCAGTTGCGCCGTTATAAATTTCGAATTCTGTTATGCTCGTTATGTATATCTTTTGAAATCTACGAAAATGATGAATTAATCTTGATTTCTCTTTATCAGTTCTACGAAAATAATCAATTAGAATGGAAGTGTCTATCAATAACTTTTCGTTCTCCATTCAGCTATACCTTTTCTGTTAGACTCAATCAACTTGATGTCATCCTTACTGTATACAGGTCCGTTTAGCAAAAAATCAATGAACTTATCGTTCTCCTCCGGAAATTGCGTACCACTATCCAATGCTTGCTTAAGCCTTTCTCGTTGTGCCGGAGAAAGCGCTTTAACAAGCGCCAGTAGTTCTTGAAAGGGTATGTTAAATCTCATTTCCATCTTACAAATATGACTTTTTTTTCTTTAGAGTCCAAAAAAGGGCTACTAACATTTTGTAAAAACAGGTCTTTTTGAACTTGAATTGCCCGCTCAATTCCCGGGGCCAACGCACTTTTTCATTATCCTTTTTGTGTTTTTTCCATTTCACATTTTACAGGGAAGAAAAACATTATTCAAAATGCCAAAAGACAGGCCTAGGGTCACTCGCCCGGGCACCCGGTTGCGCCTTGGAGCGTCCCGATAGCTATCGGGACGGCGCAAACTGTCTGAATTCCGGAAATAAACAACCTT
>JBIICM010000164.1:0-5708 GCA_044238875.1 Flavobacteriales bacterium
GAGGTGTCCATATTTTATCTTGCAAGTATGAAGTGATTGTTTTTTCTTTTAACGAGCGTTCTAAAACTAAACCTAAAAGTTGTGTGTTACCACTTACGTATTCAAACTTTTTACCAGGTTCAGTTTTCAACTTCATTTTTCCAATTTCTTTTCTAAGATTAAGTCCATAATAAAATGAAGCTGCATCGCCAAATGGGTTTACATAGCTTTCATTAAACTTAATTCCAGATGTCATTTGCAAAAGGTGTTTAATAGTCACTTTGTCAAATCCGTTTTTTTTCAATTCAGGAATATAGTTTGTAATCGGCTCGTCAACAGACTTTATTAAGCCTTCATCAATGGCACAACCAATTAAAATTGATGTAACAGATTTTGCCATAGAGAAAGAAGGAATAATACTTTCTTTATCATAACCTTTGAAATATTTTTCATATTGGATTGTGTCGTTTTTAATAATTAAAAAAGCGACTGTTTTATTATCTTCCAGATATTTGTCAAAAGGTATATTGTTTAACTCTTTTGGAAATTTACCTTTGTTTGTGGTTTGAAAATGGAAAGACGATGCGTTAGCAGTTAATGGTCTTGACTGAAATTTTTTATGGTCTTTTATGTCAGCAAAGTTGTGAAATACAAAGCGTCCTAATTGACAAGAAGTCAATAATGTTGAAGTAATAATTATTAAAAGTCCTAATCTAATTTGTCTAAATTGTTGTCCCATATTTGTTATTTTTTTGCGGTTCGTTGTCCTACCATGGGCTATAACTAGCAAATACCCGCGCATTTGTTCGCTATTTGTTCCGTTTTGGCATTATAAATGCAAAAATATGATAAAAACAAAAACAAAGACATTGTTTGAAAAAATGTTAATAAGTTAAAAAATATAATTTCGGCGCCGATAAAGTCTCCTTTCTCAACCCGCCTGCAGGATTTTTAAAAATGGAGTAGTCATTGCTTGTATGATTCGGATTGCTGAGAAGCACCAAACATTTTAGCAATAACGGAAATTCACTATTTTTGCCCGTTAGCATGAGCGATCAGGAAACCCAACTAACTGTCAGGCAGATCTTAACCGACTACCTCGAGCAGAACGGTCACCGGAAAACCCCGGAACGCTACGCAATACTTGAAGAAATTTATGCCCATAAAGGCCACTTTGATGTTGAATCACTTTATGTGATCATGAAGAATAAAAACTACAGAGTGAGCAGGGCAACACTATACAATACCATAGAATTGCTGCTTACCTGCAACCTTGTTACAAGGCATCAGTTTGGGCGGCAGCAGGCACAGTTTGAAAAGTCATACAAATTCAGACAGCACGACCACCTGATCTGTCAGGATTGCGGTAAAGTGTTTGAATTCTGCGATCCGAGAATACAGCAGATACAGAAAATGACGGGCGAATTGCTCAATTTTACCATCCGTAGTCATTCACTCACCTTTAACGCCGCCTGCAATAAACTGGCCGAGAAAGGGAGCTGCGAAAACAAAGCTTCCCTGAACTGATGAGTTTTCAATACACAATCGGCAGCCGCAATGGAGTAGGTATTGCTCGCCTTCAGGGTCGACTGCTTGAAAAATACGAGGCAGCCGCTTTAATTGATGAGGTAAAAGAGAAAATTGCAGGGGGCATCCTCAATTTCGTGATTGATCTAAGGAAGCTCGAATATCTCAACAGTAATGGCCTGAATGTGCTAATCAATATGCTAACCATCAGCAGAAATGCCGGTGGTGATGCTATCATCTGCAATGTTTCACCTAAACTTAAAAATCTGTTTGTAATCACGCGGCTCGATACTGTGTTTCAAATGACCGGTAACCAGGCGGCGGCACTTCAAATACTTGAAAAATTAGAAAAAAATAATGGCGCTTGATGTTTTGTTAGGCCTCCAGTGGGGCGATGAAGGAAAAGGAAAGATAGTAGATGTATTAACTCCGCGTTACAAGGTAATCGCACGGTTTCAGGGAGGGCCTAATGCCGGTCACTCGCTTGAGTTCAATGGAATTAAGCATGTGCTGCATACCATCCCTTCCGGTATTTTTCACCCCGAAACAATTAATGTAGTCGGTAACGGTGTGGTTATCGACCCTGTTGTGTTTAAAAAAGAAACGGATGCACTGGCCAGTATGGGGCTCGATATCAGAAAAAATCTCCTGATCTCGCGAAAAGCACACCTCATCCTGCCTACACATCGTTTTCTGGATGCGGCTTCTGAATCATCAAAAGGGCAGTCGAAGATTGGTTCAACGCTCAAAGGTATCGGTCCCGCCTACATGGACAAAACCGGAAGAAACGGACTCAGGGTAGGGGATTTGTCATTTCCTGATTTCAGAGAACGCTATGAATTTCTGGTTAAAAAACATGAAGAAATTCTTGCGCAGTATGATTTCAGCTATGCACTCGCAGAAGCAGAGATAGCCTTCTGGGAAGGTATTGAGAATCTGAAGTCATTTATCCATATTGACAGTGAACACTATATCAACAAGGCTATCAGAGATGATCTGCAGGTGCTTGCTGAAGGGGCGCAGGGGTCTTTGCTTGATATTGATTTCGGATCTTATCCTTTTGTGACCTCCTCAAATACCATCAGTGCCGGAGCCTGCACCGGGCTTGGAATAGCACCGGGACGGATCAATGAGGTGTATGGTATCTTTAAGGCCTACTGCACCCGTGTGGGTAGCGGTCCGTTTCCTACCGAATTGCTCGATGAAACCGGAGAGGAAATGCGCAGAATCGGCAGGGAGTTTGGGGCAACTACCGGAAGGCCAAGACGATGCGGCTGGCTCGATTTGCCCGCTATGAAATATTCGGTGATGATCAATGGTGTAACCAGGCTGATTATGACCAAAGCCGATGTGCTGAGCGGTTTTGAATCAATTAAGGTATGCACTGCTTACCGTGTTAACGGTGAGCTTAGTCAGGATTTGCCTTATTCAATTGATCCAAAATATGTTGAACCGGTATATACAAGCCTTCCGGGCTGGAAAGAAGACCTTACGGGTGTTAGGTCCTTTGATGCTCTGCCAGAAAATTTAAAGAATTACGTGAAATTCATTGAGCATGAACTGAATGTGCCGGTCAGTATTATTTCTGTTGGGCCTGACAGGGAGCAAACCATTGAAGTAAAGCCTGTATATGCCTGAAAGGCTGGCTCATTTTTTTTCCTGGATTTTCCAGCCTTTGTTTATGCCCCTTGCGGGCACCTTGATTTTTCTTAATCTTTCGCACTATGAATTTGCGCTGATGCCGGCACAGGTTAAATGGGTGGTTATTTTTTGTAATTTATTGTTTACCATTTTACTCCCCGGTGCATTTATCTTGCTGATGCGGCGGTTTCGGTTAATCAGTTCTTTAAGTCTCGGCGAACGTACCGAAAGACCTGTTCCTGTTTTTCTCACCGGCATTTTTTATGCGTTTAACCTTTACTATCTCTACCGCCTGAGCAATTATTTACCGGCAGTGTATTATCTTTTTCTTTTGTCGGCACTTGTTTCGGTATTCATCTCGTTACTGATTTCAGCCTGGTGGAAGATTTCATTGCATATGACCGGCATTGGCGGACTCTGCGGGGCACTGCTCATGTCGTCGCTGATCTGGCAGACCGACCTTCGTTTGCACATGGCACTGATGTTTTTTATTGCAGGATTAGTTGGTTCTGCAAGGCTTGCGCTCAATGCGCATACACCTGCACAGGTAGGCATAGGGTTCCTGAATGGTTATTTGCCGCAGGTGTTGCTGTTAATTTTCGTTTAAGAAGCCGCAAGCCATCAATGCCTTAGTTCAGCAGTTATTTTGCCCGAACCGGCTTTTCGCTGAAGGCAGACCTGAGCATAACGGTTGCTGTGTAAATCACAACACCCACAACTAACCACCGCAGGTATTCAACAGGGAGTGATTTTACAATGAATGCAGCAATCAGAACACCGAACACCCCTGAAATTGAAATGGCAACTGATGCTTTGCGGTTATAGGCTCCTTCCTTAATAAATTTTAGCCCTGCAACCGGCATCAGCATCGCACAGGAGCCCATCATTATAGGAAAAGCTGTTTTGCCCGACATGCCCAGCATCGCGACCAAAGCCATACAGGGCGCATAAAGTCCAATGCCGGCGGTCATGAGGGCGCCAAGTACAAAGTTTACACTTACCCCAATAGTCAGGTTGGTTCCCTGCAGTCCGGTAACATCACCTTGGGTATCCATAAAACCAAGCGCCCTGGCCACCAGGAAGCTTGCTGTTATCAGCAAGGCAAAACCCATGGTGAACTGAATTTTTTTTTCAGGCATTTTGGCAACAATACCTGCACCCAGATAAGAGCCCACTACAGATGCCAATAGCATTAATAGCAGGGTTATGGGTTCAACTTCCACAATTTGGGTGTAAATAATTGCCTGTGCAACAGTGGGCAGTGCATTGGCTACATTCAATGTTCCCGGAATTACCCTGTCTTCAGATTGTTTAAGGAATTTAAACAGTGCGGTTTGTGTAGCAAAAGAACCGATGCCGAGCGTATCAAGAAAATTGGTGCCAAAACCAATTAACCCGGTTTTAAGCCAGCTGTTCGGTTCCAGCTGATGCCTGTGTTTTCTATAATCAAGGTAAAGCGCAATTGAAATAACAATCCCCAGCAGGGCAAAGCCGGTTAATAAAACCGGAAGAATGTAATGTTGAAGTTGTTCCATAACCATCGTAAAAGCCTAAAGGGCAATTGCAATGATAGTTATTATATATGATCAAAATGATGATCAGTATTAAGCAGCAAGTTTCTCTCAGATATATTGCCTGATCTGTGAACTTTGGAAACAAGATTCATACAACGAGAATGTACGGAAAAATACCGTACATTTGCGTAGTTAAACCCTATTCTCATGAAAACATTAGATAAAGCCCGCTTTGATACGCGTCTTTCAAAAGAGCAGAAAGAGCTTTTTGAATATGCAGCCCGATTAGGCGGATTTAGAAACCTAACGGATTATGTTATCAATGTTCTTATGGAGAAATCTACAATTATTATCGAAAAACATAATACGATTTTAGCCTCGAGAAAAGATCAGGAAGTGTTTTTTAATGCCATCACAGGAGATATTGAACCTATTAACACTTTGAAATCAGCAGTTTCAAAATATAATAATTTTATCAAGAAAATAAATGAATAAAATCTTCATAACAGATGCTTTAAGATCAACACATAAAAAGGAAAATTTTGATTGCGGCAAAGATTTGCTCAGTGGCTATATTCAAAAACAGGCAAGCCAGGATGTTAAAAGAAGATTATCAGCGTGCTTTATTTTGGCGGATGAAGACAACATAGTGAAAGGCTATTACACACTTTCAAGTTCAAGTATTCAAAGAGATCAACTACCTCCTGATTTGGTTAAAAGGTTGCCAGGTTCGTATTCTAATTTGCTCGTGACTTTACTTGGAAGACTTGCATTAGATAGGATTCTCATTGGGCAGGGATTTGGCGAATTGCTCCTTGTTGATGCGTTGAAAAGAGCATACTTTGCTTCCTCAGAAAGTGTAGCTTCTATGGCTGTTGTCACAGATCCTATCGATCAAAACGCAATTAATTTTTATAGTATATATGGTTTTATAATGTTACCTGACAGTAAAAAAATGTGCTTAACGATGGATACCATAGCAAAACTATTCTTTTAGATCGAAAAGCCGGTGCCGGTTAAAATATTTTTTTTGTAAAATATCCTTGA
>JBIICM010000165.1:0-5644 GCA_044238875.1 Flavobacteriales bacterium
ACCGCTTACCACATTTCCATTCACAGAATAATTGTCAGAGCGCAGGGTGATTACTGTTCCGGACTTTCTGTATTTTCCGGTGGCCGAAACAATAATGCGGCCTGTTCTTACCTTACCATCCGAGCCTGTACAACCGGTACCAAAATCAATAATCATCGTATCAGGATTGGCTGCTGAAACATTTGAAGATGTGTCGAATGTAATGATTGCGCAATCCTGAAGCAGTTGAGCCTGATCTTCAGCAGTTTTAAAACCTGAAAGATTGCCTTTGTCGGCTACCTGATCAGCGATATCATTGATCTCATTGAAATACAATTCAGACGTGGCCTCATGTTTTGCCGCATTGGTATCGTCATCATTGTTGTCTTTTTTGCAGGATGCAAAAGTGAGTAGGCCAAGTATTGCTGCCATACCCGTAAGTCTGAAAAGAAAAGTTTGTTGTCTCATAATTTGTGATTTTTGGGGCTAATGACCAAACTAATTAGCGGAGGTTTAATCCGAAAAAAAATTATTTTAAACCCAGGCCAAAAACAGCCGGAATTTTATGCAGTTCCGGAATTTCTTTCTTCCAGTCATCAATTGTTTGGGTTTTATTCCATCCGTTTGTTTCACAGAGGTTTGCTGCAATGCTGAGTAAGGTGTCAGGTTTGCAGATGGTTAAAATATCGTTCAGCAAGCGGTTGTTTCTGTAGGGTGTCTCTATAAAAAACTGTGCATAGCCGGTATTTCGTGCAAGGTCTTCAATTTTCCGTATGGTTTTTGCCTTATCCGTCATTTCAATCGGAAGGTAGCCATTGAAACTAAATTGCTGTCCATTTAGGCCTGAAGTGACAATGGCAAGCATAATTGCGGATGGACCCGGTACCGGTACTACCCGGATGTTCTTTTTGTGAGCGCTTATAATGAGACTTGCTCCAGGATCAGCGAGAGCGGGCATTCCGGCTTCAGAAAGAACAGCTCCGTCATGGCCTTGTTCAAGCAATTGAAGATAGCTTTGCATGAATTCAGGCTTTGTATTTTTATCGAGACGAAAAAGCTGAATCTCATTAAGATCTCCTTCAAATCCGGCTTTTCTGATGAATCGCCTTGCGCTGCGTTCGTTTTCAACAAAATAAAGTCGCAGCGTTTTGATCAGGGATATTTCAAATCCGCATAACCATTCTGCTCCGGCATCATCACCAAGCAATCCCGGAAGAACAAACAGGTTGCCCGGTTTATTCATTTTAATTGGCTGACAATTGCAGCGGAGACCTGGTCAAGCAGTTTATACACGCTCTCAAATCCTGAAATATCATCATAAAACGGATCCGGTACGGTGCGGTTCATGCCTGGATTTATCAGATTAAGGATCAGCTGAACTTTAGCGCGATCCTGATCATTACGGGCGATTGAAAGTACATTGTTGAGGTTGGAACTGTCCATGACATATATTATGTCAAACTCATCAAAGTCACGTACTGAGAATTGCCTGGCAGAAAGCCCTGAAATGTCTATTCCTTTTCCACGCAAGGTGGCCACAGCCCTAAGGTCGGGAGGTTCACCTGTGTGATAATCTGCTGTACCTGCAGAATCAACAATGGCTTTAATTCCGGCATTCTCAATATGCTTTCTTAAGATACCTTCTGCCATGGGTGACCTGCAAATATTCCCAAGACACACCATCAAAACTTTGAAAACGTGCACTAAGTAATTATTGTTTTTTTATTGTATTATACGGTAAAATAAGGCTATTGGTTGCCGATTTTCTTCTCGATTTCCTCAATGTAAACCCGGAATTTTTTGTCGGTTTCAATCAGGTTGTTAACTGTTCGGCAGGCGTGCAAAACGGTTGCGTGATCTTTTCCGCCGCATTGAAGCCCGATACTGGCCAATGATGATTTGGTCATGCTTTTGGCAAAGAACATGGCAATCTGACGAGCCTGCACTACTTCCCGCTTTCTGGTTTTGGATTTCAATAATTCAAGCGGCAGATTAAAATAGTCTGACACTACTTTCTGAATAAAGTCTATTGAAATTTCGCGGGTGGTATTTTTTACGAATTTATCAATCATTTGCCGGGCAAGTTCCATGGTAATGGCTTTCCGGTTTAAGGTAGATTGTGCTACCAGAGAGATCAATGCACCCTCCAACTCACGAATATTGGATGTAATGTTGTAGGCCAGGTATTCGAGCACTTCCCTGGGCATTTCAATTCCGTCGGCGTATATTTTCTTTTCAAGTATGGCAATCCGTGTTTCAAGGTTAGGCACCTGAAGGTCAGCGGATAAACCCCACTTAAAACGTGAAAGCAGTCGTTGCTCCAATCCTACCAGTTCAGCCGGCGATTTATCTGAGGTGAGAACAATCTGTTTACCCGTCTGGTGCAGGTGATTGAAAACCTGAAAGAATACATCCTGGGTTCTTTCTTTCCCTGCAAAAAACTGCACATCATCAATAATCAGCACATCAATCATCTGGTAGAAATGCACAAAATCATTGTATGAATTGTTGCGGATAGAATCAGTGTATTGATGGGTAAATTTTTCTGATTGAACATACAATACCGTCTTATTGGGATAGTTCTTCTTTATCTCAATACCGATGGCATTGGCAAGATGTGTTTTTCCTAAACCTCCACCTCCATAGATAAGCAATGGATTAAAAGCCGTGCCGCCCGGTTTATTTGCTACGGCATAGCCTGCTGATCGGGCAAGCCTGTTACAATCGCCTTCAATCAGGTGTTCAAATGAAAAGTTTGGATTCAGTTGTGATTCCACATTCATTTTCTTCAGCCCCGGAAGGATGAAAGGATTCTTGATTGAATTATTCCCGTTCAGGTCAATTGGCATTGAAACCGGCGGGTTTTTCAGCGACTTGCTGTTAACTGCGGGGATGTTAACTGTGTAGGGATTGGCATTCCGAAAATTATTTTCCATAATGATGGAATATTCAAGCCTACCCTCCGAACCTAATTCTTTATTGATGGTTTTCTTCAGCAGATCAATGTAATGTTCTTCAAGCCACTCATAAAAAAACTGACTGGGCACCTGAATGGTAAGCACCTTATCATTGAGTTTTACCGGTTTTATAGGGTCAAACCAGGTCTTAAAACTTTGCTGATTCACATTATCTTTAATGATCTCAAGGCAACTTTGCCAAACTTCCTCGAAAGTTTTTTCCATTCGTTGTAATTTATTCGTTGTATGTAAGTTGTAAAATCGTTCTGCTACTTTCCTCCATGCCCCCTGAAATGGGTTTCAAGCACGGGCAAATATTTAACAAAAATTCATTGTAAAAAAATTAAATCGCTATTGACTTTTTAAAAAGTTCATTTCTGGAAAAAGAATTGTTTCTGGCGTTGTTGCTGCTACTAAAAACGTAATCAATCCGCCCCAGTCTAAGCCCTGCCCAACCTGCCTGATTAATTGTAACCGGTTTACCCACATGGTTCATCACCACAACCGGTTTCTCAAGAAATGTATGGGTATGTCCGCCCAGTATCAGGTCAATATTTTCTGTGTTCGCGGCAAGTGTCGTATCTGATATTTTTCCATCATTATATTGATACCCAAGATGCGAAAGGCAGATAACCAAATCACATCGCTCATCAAATTTAAGCAAATTTGCCATGTTTAGCGCACGTTCTATTGGATTTAGGTACCTGATTCCGGCAAAATTCTTTTCAGGTACCAAACCATTCAAATCAATACCCAAACCAAATACTCCAATTTTAAGCCGGCCTCTTCTAATGATCTTAAATGGTTTAACTTTCCCCTCAAGTGCTGTGTCATTAATATGATAATTGCTATTAACAAATGAAAAAGAGGCAAAAGGCATCATGCGCGTTAATCCTTCAATGCCATTGTCAAAATCATGATTTCCCAGCGTGCAGGCATCATAGCCCATGTGGCTCATCAGCCTGAACTCCGGCTCTCCACCATAAGCATTGAAATAGGGCGTTCCCTGAAAAACATCTCCGGCATCCAGCAGGACAACATTTTTTTCTTCAGACCTTATTTTTCGAATCAGTGCAGCACGTTTGGCCGCGCCACCCTGTCCGGGATATTTGGGGTCATTCTCCGGAAATGGATCAATCCGGCTATGCCAGTCATTGGTATGCAAAATGGTAAGCCGTTCCTCCCCGTTAACCTCAGGCAATGCACCCCTGATAACAGTGGGAACGGCCGAAAATGCTGCGATTGCTAATCCGCTGCGGATAAAATCACGACGGCCGAATTTATTCCAGTATGACTCTTCCATCTTTCATGGGTATTAATAGCTTTCCTGATTGCGTTGTACGGATAAAGCCCTGCAGAATAGCATCCCTGACTTTTAAATTTAATGGTTGCTGCGACAACAGGGTGGGGATTTTAAACCGGTCACCTCCGCCAATAATATAATCTGAACTGATTAGATTATATACGACGGTATCCTGTAGTGGAAGGTCTCCGATAGATATGCTATGCACATGTCCGTCAGTAATTTTCATGCGTAAACCTGATAAGGGTCCGCCTCCCCGCGCCGCCACCTGATCAAGCAATAACTTTAAGCTGCTGCCACTCAGTTGCACCAAAACCAGCTCATTTTCAAATGGCATTAGCTCATAAACCATTGAACGGGTTATAGGTCCTTCCGGAAGTTCAATTCTAAGGCCGCCACTGTTCAGCAGGCAAACATCAACCCTGACAGCAAAGTTTTTTTCGACTTCCTGCCTGATTACATCACAGATCAGGTTACCCAGTGAACTTTCAGGCAAACTTTTTAATGCCGGACCAGAAGTGTTTGCAATCACTTCATTCATTTGCTTTTCAAGGAGCTGCCTGTATGGATTGATTAAAACCCGTGTATTAGTATCTTCTGCGGCCTCACCGCCTTTGCCAATCAGATAAGCCGGGGAGCCTGCAGCAGTATATGCCATAGATGACCGGCATGCCGATAATATAAGGCTGGCTAAAAACAAGTGAATAAGTATACTGAAAACTTTCACGGCTATTTATTGCTGATTGAAAGGATCGGGGAAAATTTACATCCTGTTAAAACCATATATTGTGTATTGTCATCAATCTGAAATAAGAGTAAGGTATGCTGAAACCGATCAGATGGGTTTTGTATATTACGGGGCATATGCTGCTTATTTTGAGGTCGGAAGGGTTGAAGCGCTCCGAAATCTCGGAATAACGTATAAAAGTATGGAGGATTCAGGAATCCTCATGCCAGTGGTTCAATATTCTGTGAAATATATTAAACCCGCCCGTTACGATGATCTGCTTATGCTGGATACCTGTATTACACAATATCAGGGGGCCAGAATTCGTTTTGATTATCAGATAAAAAACCAAGCCATGGAATTGTTAAATGAGGCTTTCACCGAGCTGGTGTTTCTATCCGCAGAAAATATGAAGCCGGTTAAATCGCCTGAAATTTTGCGTGAATCCCTGAAACCGTTTTTTACGTAAATTTGGTATAATCATTGGCTGAACAAAATCATGTCAATCAGAATATTAACTGTATTTATAGGCCTGATGGCCTTTCATGCAACAGCTCAAATTGATCTGAACAGGAAAAAAGTAATCAAACTACCTGTTGTTGTTACTGATCAGGGTGATACCATTCCCGTGGTTACATTACGGATGGTGAACATTACGGAGGAACGTATTTTTAGCAG
>JBIICM010000166.1:0-5598 GCA_044238875.1 Flavobacteriales bacterium
GCTGCTTGATGCCAATTTCTGCGTTCCATGAAGATTCAGAGCGAAGGGAGTCGTTGGGATAGATCCTGATGGGCCCAACCTGTGTGCGGATATATTTTTCGGCCATGGTGGGGAAGCGGAAACCCTGTCCGAATGAAGCCCTTATAAAGGTTGTTCTTCCGAGATTCAGGTTGGCTCCGGCCCTGAACACAGGCCGTGCTTCCTGGTCGCGCACGATGGGCTCAGCCGACTGGAATCGGGGCCTTGTTATACTGAAATATTCAAGGCGGCCGCCAACACTCAGGTTGAGTATGTTAAAAAGGGTCTTCTCGAGCTGTACATAAGCGGCCAGATTCTGAGCCCGGCTGCGGGCACTTAGATTGGTGTCAGGATTGAGGTTGCCTTTAAACAAATCTGACCGGCCATGGGTAATTGTAGACACAAGCCCTGCCGAAAGGTAAAGCAGGGATTCTTCCTGCTGTCGGAACTGTTTTTGAAGCTGATATTCGTTGTAAATCAGGTGACTTTTATTGCTCTGATTGTTGTCACTGTTATTGTCGAGATAATAATAGCGGTTACGTAACTGATGTTTCCAGCCACGGCTGCCTGTAAAACTTAGCCAGGGGTCAAGATAGGCGGTACTTTGCTGCGTGAGGGTAACGGAGCCCGGATACGACCGGTACATGCCGCTGTCGGCATTGTACCAGATAAGGGTTTGCGTAGATCGTGAAAGCATGGCATTGCCGTTTAATCCATACTGCAAACCTGAAATCTTCTGGCTTTGCCTGCGCAGGCTGAAGTTCAGCCGACCCCGGTTTTCAAATTCACCCCGCTGTTCGCCCAGCGGATTAAATCCTGCCGCCTTTGGGTCAACAGGCACAGAACCTTTATAACCATTGTCGTTAAAAAAGTTTCCGCCGATTACTAAATCGGTACTGCCCATCTTGCGCGAGTGAAAGAAATTAATGCCCGAATAGGCCGGATTATTTTTACCCCAGTAAATGGCATCCTTGTTCCTGGGATTGTTATAAAGACCGCTAAAGGTGCTGATTTTTGTCTGAGGGGTATCCCGCGGATATGCGGTACGGATATGAATCACCCCGCTTAGGGCCGCTGACCCGTAAAGCACCGATGAGGCACCTTTTACCACCTCAACCTGTTCAATATTTTCTACCGGAAGAAAACCCCAGCTTGGTCTTCCGGCGTCACCCGAAAGCAACGGCATATCATCAACCATGATCAATACCCTTGATCCGGCACCAAAACTGAAACCACTGCCACTTCTTATCTGGGGTTCATTGTCAACGATTGAAACACCGGGCACCTGTTGCAGCGCATCTTTCATGGCGGTGGTGTTCTTGTTTTCAATGATATTCGGCCTGAGCACATCAATACTCATTGAGATGCGCTCAACCTCCTGCTCGTATTTTGAAGCACTCGTTACAAATGTGCGCAACTGTCTGACATTTTGAACTAATTGAAAGTCAATATTGCTTAGCTGCCCAGCTTTTAATTCCATAGGCTCTCCCTGATATTCTGTGTAGCCGATGGAGCGTATTTTCAGCCTGATCAGCCCGGGTGAAACTTCAAGCCTGTAATTGCCTGAAACATCGGTCAGGGTTCCTTTTGATGGGTTGTCAGCTAAAATTATCAATGCCCCCGGAATTGCCTGGCCTGTTATTTTATCGGTGATCCTTCCGCTGATAGTTGCATTTTGCGCTCCCAACCGGCACATAGTGAACAGCATCAACAGGCATATGAAGTTCAATTTTGTTTTCAGTCCGAAAAAGTAATACCTTGCCATGTCAATATTTATATTATTCAGACAGCTGATCGGTTCAACCTGGTTTTCTGTTGCGAATTAAAGATTTTATAAAATTAAAATTTACATGAATAATGGAAAATCAACAGGAGATTTCAGATTACCTTACCCTGAGCCTCATAAACGGAATAGGCCCCCGGAATGCCAGAAAAATCATCGCTCATTACGGAACGCCCGGTGCCTTTCTTGAAAAGCCTCTTCAGGAGCGTATTCCAGGCCTGAAGCCCGAAAGACTCAGCCGTATTTCAATTGATGAATGCCGCCGGCAGGCTGATCTTGAGATCATATTCATGGAAAAGGAAGGGGTTTGTCCGCTTGCGCTTTCCGATCCGCGTTATCCCCACCGACTGAAAGCATGCGATGACGGGCCGCTGGTGCTTTATACCCAGGGCGACATGAACCTGAATGCCAATCGTATGATTGCCGTTGTAGGCACAAGAAAAGCGACAGATTACGGGCAACGTGCTACTGAAGAAATTATCGCAGAATTGAAGCGTTACAATTGCACGCTGGTGAGCGGACTGGCCTACGGCATTGACAGTATGGCCCACCGTGCTGCACTCGCCGGTGGCATTCAGAATGTGGGAGTACTGGCTCATGGCCTTGATCGCCTGTATCCATCTGCCAACCTTTCTCTTTCGTCGAAAATGAAAGATCATGGCGGGCTGGTTACCGATTTCCCCAGCGGCACAAATCCCGACCGGGAAAATTTTCCGGCGAGAAACCGCATTGTAGCGGGGCTGGTTGATGCGGTGGTGGTTATAGAGGCGGCGGTTACCGGAGGAGCACTGATTACCGCCGGAATAGCGCTTTCTTATAATCGAGATGTGTTTGCTGTACCGGGGCGCTGGGGAGATCCCTATTCTGAAGGCTGCAACAGGCTTATCAGCAATAACGGGGCTGCCAGCCTTTCAAAAGCAACTGATCTTTCATGGTTAATGGGATGGGTTGAAAAACCGCAGAATAAACAGCCCCGTCAGACTGAGCTTTTCATTGACCTCAGCCCCGATGAGGAATTGCTGCTAAATCGTTTGAAAAAAGGCGGCCAGATGGAACTTGACAACCTTTCGGTGGCAATACAATTTCCGGTGAGTAAAACGTCGGCGCTCTTGTTGGGCCTTGAATTTAAAGGTGCGGTAAAAACAATGCCCGGCAAGTTGTACCAGGCCTTAACCTGAAACTGTAAACGTTGACTATCTGAGTTTCAGCACCTGTCCGGCACGGGGTTCTTCGCCTTCTTCGATTTTGTTCAGCTTGCGAATGCGACCCATTTTGATCGCATGCCGTTGTGAAATATCCCGCAGGGTTTCACCTTTTGTAACCTCATGGGTTGCGTTTTCTGCCTTGCGCCGCTTGGGCTGCAAGTAAATGATATCCCCCTCTTTTGCGACAGCAGAACGCGGCAAATCATTGTAACGGTAAATTTCCCAGGGCATGAGTGAAAATTCACTGATAAGCTTTTCATAGGTATCTCCCTTTTTAACTACGATATATTTAACCTTGTTTCTGAGTCTAACTTCATGTTTTCCTCCGGTACCGGTGGTGAAGTCATCAAGGTCAGGTACTTTTGTCTGATTAGCTTTTTCGGTGACAGGAGGTTTGTATGCTACAGGCTTTTGACCGGACTCTGAGTCTCCGGTGGCAAGATCAAGTTCATACAAGCGGTAATCTTCAATGGCCTTTATCAGCTGCTGGGCATACTGCGGATTGGTAGCATATCCTGCCTTTTTCAGTCCATGAGCCCATCCTTTGTAGTCTTTCGGATCAAGCTTAAATAATTCAGCATACCTTGGATTGTTCTTTAAAAACCGGGAGTGGTCTTCAAACGATAGTAAGGCTGAATCATATTTCCTGAAACATTCTCCCTTAGCATCGTCATCATAAGTGTATGTTGCACCTGACCAGTCTTTTTTGCATTTGATACCGAAGTGGTTCCTTGCCTGAATGGCCAACTCGCTGGTACCTGCAGCTGACTCAAGAATGCCCTGGCCCATCTTTACGGAGGCCGGAATACTGTAGGCTTCCATCTCACGTATGGCGATTTGTTTGTACTGCGCAATGTAATCCTGCACATTCTTCTGGGTTTGCGATAGCGCCGGAAGACTGTATAAAAAGCAGGAAATGAAAAACAACCTTAACATGGCACAAATTTATAACGGTGACAAGCCGCTAAGATTTCAGCGGAAGCCTGACTTATTCACGGTATCCGGTGAATAGCCTGCCGGCGTCATTCCTTTGCCCTTTTTTGCTACTTTAGCCGCCTTAAAATCTGATACCTGAACCATGAAGTTGTCGCAGTTTAAATTCAAATTGCCCCCGGAACTGATTGCCGAACGCCCTGCCGAAAACCGGGATGAATCAAGATTAATGGTGCTCGACAGGAAGAACCGCACCATCGAGCATAAGAAATTTAAGGATATCATAGATTACACTGAAGAAGGAGACACCTTCATCATCAACAACACAAGGGTTTTTCCGGCCCGTATGTACGGTAACAAGGAAAAAACAGGTGCAAAAATCGAAGTTTTCCTACTCAGGGAACTCAATGCCGAAAGTCGTTTGTGGGATGTGCTGGTTGATCCGGCCAGAAAAATAAGGATTGGCAACAAACTTTATTTCGGTGAGGACGATTCATTGGTGGCAGAAGTGATTGATAATACCACCTCCCGCGGCAGAACACTTCGGTTTTTGTTCGACGGCTCACACGAGGAATTCAAGAAGGTGCTTTACTCAATGGGAGAAACACCCATTCCGAAGTACATAAACAGAACACCCGACAAGGAAGACGAAATGCGCTTTCAAACTGTGTTTGCAAAAAATGAAGGAGCTGTGGCCGCGCCCAATGCCGGTCTGCACTTTAGCCGCGAACTGATGAAAAGAATGGAGCTGAAAGGAGTGAATTTCGCAGAAATTACGTTGCATGTTGGTTTGGGTAGCTTCAGAACGGTTGAGGTGGAGGATCTCAGCAAGCACAAAATGGACAGTGAGGAAATGTATATTCTGGAAGAAGCCGCTGAGATAGTTAACAAAAGCAAACGCGAAAAGCATCGGATCTTCTCTGTTGGCAGCACAACCATGCGTGCCATCGAAACATCTGTTTCAACCGATGGTTATCTCAAGCCCTATTCAGGCTGGACCAACAAATTCATCTATCCGCCCTACGATTTCAGGGTGGCAAATGCCCTGATTACCAATTTCCACATGCCCATGAGCACCTTGCTTATTATGGTGTCTGCCTTTGCAGGGCATGACTTCCTGATGGATGCATACAAGGAAGCCATAAAAGAGAATTACAGGTTTTTTACCTATGGCGATGCGATGTTGATTCTGTGATGGAACAACTCCACGTAGTAATCGTGGCAGGCGGAGGGGGAAGCCGCATGCAGGCCGAAATCCCCAAACAGTTTTTACCATTGGCGGGCAAGCCAATGCTGATCCGAACGCTTGAACGTTTTTCCGCTGCCCTTCCATTGGCAAAAATCATCATCGTTTTGCCTGAAGCGCATATCCTCCGTTGGAAAGAACTACTCAATAAATCAGCATGCCGCATTGAGCATCTGATTGTGCCAGGCGGTTCAACCCGGTTTGAGTCGGTAAAAAACGGCCTGCAGTATGCAAGCGGCGGCTTCACAGCCATTCACGATGGGGTAAGGCCTTTTCCTTCTGATGATTTGATCAGAAGGTGCTTTGCCGAAGCCGCTCAGTATGGCTCAGCCATTCCGGTGATAGAAGTTACCGACACCATCAGGCTGCTTGAAAATACCGGCAGCAGCATCATTGATCGCAGCATGCTCAGA
>JBIICM010000167.1:0-5576 GCA_044238875.1 Flavobacteriales bacterium
AACTCAAACCCATCCATCTCCGGCATGCGGATATCTAGCAAAATCAGATCAGGCAATTTATCGGCCTTACTCAGCTCGAACAGGGCATCTTCCGGAGAAGGCATTTCAACAATGGTTCCGTTGAAACCACTTTGCACAAGCACCCGCTGATTGATAAAAAGGTCAACAGGGTTGTCTTCCACCAGCCAAATGATATTGAAGCCTGTCATTTGCTGATCCTTTTATCCCCACCGGGTAGGTTCGGTATCAGAATGGTGAACACGGTACCCTTTTCCTGATCAGAATTTACCTGAATGCTTCCTCCCATTTTTTTGATAGTCTCCCTCACAATGTAAAGACCTAGGCCGGATCCTGTGCTGCCTTCATTTGACCGGTAAAACATGTCGAAAATGCGGTCAATATGGCGATCACTGATGCCGGTTCCGTTGTCTTCAACCCGAAAGCTGATTTCATTGTCTGATAAAATACAGCTTACGCTTATACTGAGTTCTCTTTCAGGATGCCTGTATCGAATTGCGTTTGACAGCAGGTTGTTCAATACAACCTGAAGGCGGTCACGATCTGTATAAAAAATTTCAACCGGTTGAACATGTATAACTGCGTGCAGGTTCAGTTCCGGGGTTTCGAGGTAACGCAGGCCGGTAAGAATTTCTTCCACCATTTCAGAGAGCACTACCGGTTCAAATGCAACTTCAAGCCGGTTGTTTCTGCTGTATGCAACGATATCCCTGATGGTATTGTCAAGCTTCAGAATACTGTCTTCCATCAGTTTTATATAATGGAGGTTATGCTCTTCGGTGGTTTCATTTCTAAGGAGATACAGCAAACCAAGCACAGATGTAAGCGGGGCGCGAAGGTCATGGGAGGCGGAGTAAACAAAACGGTCGAGCTCAAAACTTATTTTCTCAAGTTCAAGGTTTTTCTCCTGCATGGCATCGAGCATGGCTTTCATGCTGTCTGATCCGTCGGGTTGCAAAGGCTGAACCTGCTCTGTTCTTTTGAAAAATGCATGAAGTAAGGTAATCAGACCCTGATTATCTGAGGGAGAAACTATCAAATCGGCTCCTCCTGCATAGGCTTCAGCCGGCCCCAGATAAGAGGATAGTAAAATAAAAAAGACCTTTGGGTTCTTTCTTCGGGCAATTGCTGCATATTCTTTCCAACTGAAACCCGTATGCCCGTCTTCGCAAATCAGCAGCCTGAGATCTGCAGCAGCCACTGCTTCAAGTGATTCAGGATTAAAAAGCTGACTTAACCGCCATGCCTTCTCTGATTCCAGTAAACCGGGAACCGGTGAATAATTACCGTTCAGAGCAAGGTAAATGGTCATACGCTGATGTTGGAATCGCGCTGCAATTTACGCTTTCTATTGCGAAAACCTTGAGAATGAATTTATGCCAAAATCTTACATGTGTAAGCTGGTGTTTGAGCAAGGTTGCTTTAATGGTAACGAAAGAGGTCTTTGGTCGGTAAACCTGATAGCCGGATCAAATAACCGGATCAAATAAAATGTTCAGGTATCTTTTACTTTTTTGGGGATTGTTATTGTGCGGAGATATCAAGGCACAGTCAGACGGTATCAGGAAATATCGTGTAACTGCATACAAGATAACCGGCACTGGGGCGAGCAGCCTTTCAAATGTTGCAGAAGCGGCACCCCGGCCAACATTATATGTGCCAAGCGCCTTCACCCCTAACGGCGATGGTATGAATGATGTTTTTAAAGTAATTTCAAGCGGAATCGGGAAATTTAACCTCAGGGTTCATAACCGCTGGGGTGAACTTGTATTTGAAACAGAAGATCCTGACAGAGGCTGGGACGGAACCTTCCGGGGAAAAAAAATTACCAGTACCGATGTTTACGTTTATACGGTAGATGCTCAGGGTATTTATCAGGAGAAACTCCCCACCGAAAGGGGCAGTGTAACGCTTGTGGCAGAAGGGGGAGAAGATTGATATGAAACAAATGCGATGTCTTAAGGCGCTCAGATCAATCGTGGTATTGATCTTTTTTGTAACCGGTAAATCTTTAATTGCTCAGGTAAGTGCCGGATTTTCTTATTCTGCCGAACAGGGTTGCGCCCCTTTCAGTGTTAACTTCATAAATACATCCGACGGAGCTGTGAGTTATCAATGGAATTTTGGAAACGGCAATTTCTCCAATGCAGCTAATCCCCAAAATGTTTATGTGAATCCCGGTATATACACCGTCAGCCTGGTGGTTACTGATGCGGCAGGCAATAAAGATACGCTTGTACGCACCAATCTTATTAAGGCATTGGCTGTGCCGACGGCCGGATTTACTGTAAACCGTTTGCAGGGCTGTGCCAACCTGACCAATTTTACATTCAGCAATACAAGTTCGGGGGCTACCGGGTATTTCTGGGATTTTGGTGATGGAAACTCATCTGTTGAGGAAAATCCTTCAAAAATGTATCCTTCGCCCGGTTTAAAGTCTGTTAAGTTAATGGTTTCCAATGGGGTCGGATGTCAGGCTGTTTTTTCACTGCCACAGCAGCTGAACATCATGGACTTACCCAATCCTGATTTCAGTGCTGACCTCACCAGCAGTTGTGATCCCTCGCAGTTATTCAAATTCAGTGCTGCAGCGCAGGGGGCAGCTGAATACCTTTGGCAATTTGGTGATGGAACGGTCTCAACCCAGGCCAGCCCTAATAAAATCTTCAGCAGTCCGGGAACCTATGCTGTCAGTTTAAAGGTGACAAATCAGGCCGGATGTTCTGACAGCTTGTCAAAACAAGCATACATCAATATTTACGACCGCGAAAGTCTGCGTATCATCGCCAGTGACTCATCTGGTTGCGCTCCGTTTAAACCCAAATTAAGCAGCAACATCAATGATGCGGCCTCTTATCAGTGGGATTTCGGCAACGGACAAACATCTGCAGCGGCCTCCTTCAGCCCAACTTACAGCACTCCGGGGCAATACAATGTTACGTTAAAAGTAACCATGGCCAGCGGCTGCAGCTTTACCAGAACCGAACAGGTTTTTATCTGGGTGGCTGCAAATCCGATAGCGGGTTTCGGCCTTTCAAACACAGTTGGATGCGCTCCTTTGAAACCAAGGATAACCAACACTTCAACAGGTGCGGTGTCTTACTTATGGTCATTCGGCGACAATACCAGCTCAAATCAGGAGAACCCCGAAAAAACTTACATCCAGTCGGGACAGTTTACCATGAAACTAACTGTAACCTCTGCTGAGGGCTGTTCTGCATCGTTTCAACTAACCAACAGTATAAGCGTAAACGCGCCGGTAACAAAGTTCAATGCATCTGACACAATGGGCTGCCCGCCCCACTCAGTAAGTTTTAACAATTTATCGCTGGGTGCAGCAAGTTCGTTGTGGATATTCAGCGATGGCACTACAAGTAATGAAACAAATCCGTCAAAAATATTTAATGAAGCCGGCAATTATGATGTAACACTAGTGGTTACCGGTAGCAATGGTTGTAAAGATACCCTCAAAAAATCAGGCTATATCCGGGTAAATTTTGATCAGGCATCTTATACGCCGCCGCCACCTGTAAGTGGGTGTGCCCCCTTAAATGTTTCGTTTGAGAACAATGACCCTGATGCCATCAGTTATCGGTGGGATTTTGGAGATGGATACACCTCCACAGCGGCCAATCCCAGTCATGTTTATGAAAGCCCCGGAACCTACACTGTATCGCTCGTAGTTGACAATGGAACCGGTTGTAAACAGTTATATCCTGTATATCAGGTTATAAAGGTTGAAGGCGGAGAACCAGGTTTTACCGTAGACATTTCTCCCTGCCCTCCGCACATTGTTTCATTCAAAGACACTACCCACGGTGCGGTTTCATGGTACTGGGAGTTTGGCGACGGATCAACATCAACGGAGCAGACGCCGGGTCATTTGTATGCTGAAAACAAAATTCACCATGTTAGTTTAACCACCACCACAGCGAGTGGATGCAGCAATACTTATATTGGTTTTAATGCAGTAAACTTTGCGAGTCTGGCTGCCACTTTTGTGACTAATTATGTGCCCGGGCCTTTTCCCCGAACCGTATATTTCAGCAATACAACGCCCGGAGCCACCAACTGGCACTGGGATTTCGGGGATGGAAATACTTCAACAGAACAAAACCCTGTTCACGTCTATCAAACCGAGGGTGATTATTTGGTAAACCTGGTTGTGAACAGCGACTCCTGTAAAAGAACAGGCGAAGGAAGTGCCTTCTCAAGCGTTGAACCAATTCAGGTAACCGAAGGAGATTCCTCATCAGGGGGCTCATTTCCTCCGGAAAATTTCGTACCAAAGGAGCCTCTTCCCGGATGCGCACCCATTACCATCATCTTTTTTAAACAGGACACCTCCCACCATGTATTATTATGGAGTTTTGGAGATGGTGGCACCTCCACCATGCAAAGACCTAAACATGTTTACAAAACTTCTGGGTATTATTCAGTGTTTTACATTGCCGAGACCCCTAACGGACTTGATACCATTCATTTCGAGCAGGCGATCAGAATAGGTGGTGCCCCGCCTGATTTCAGCCTGAAGAAGGATGACTATTGCACCCATTCACATGTAGAGGTTCGACTGTTGAATAATGATTCCAGGAAAATAAAATGGACTTTCGGAGGTACAGTTACTGTGCAGGGGCGGGAAGCAAGCCATGATTTTCCGGTAACCAACTCTGCTTCCATCATACAGGTAATGATAGAAGACACCCTCGGCTGTAAATCATCAGCCCTGAAAAGCCTGTTCACAAATCCTCCCTATCCGGAAATAACCTATCCCGCTGCGGTTTGTAAAGAGAAAGTAAAATTCAGACAAACCATAACAGATCCTGCCGGCTATACCTTCCAATGGGATTTTGGTGATGGCGGTACCTCAACTGATTTCGAGCCGGAACATCAATATAGCAACTCAGGAATTTATCAGGTAAAATTAACAGTAAAGGATCCTACCGGCTGTATCAATACCTTGCTGCTGCCTCAGAAAATAGCATTCTCAAACCCAATGCCTGGTTACGAACTACTTAGTCCTGCTATGGGCTGCAGCCCCTTAAAGGTAGATTTTAAATATACCGGAAATGATGCTCCTTTCTGGATTTGGAATACGGTTAACAACAGTTTTTCAAAAAGTCCAAGCTACACCTATTCACAACCGGGGGTATATGGCTTTACGCTTAAAGCGGTTAGCGAAACAGTTGCCGGATGCAGCACCGCCGTTACCTATCACAATGTGATAACTGTATTTGGGACGAAGGCTGATTTTAAATTCACCCAGTCAGCCCAGTGTTTCCCAGTAACTGTTGAATTTACTGACCTCAGCGCCAATGCTGTTAAGTGGAATTGGAATTTTGGCAACGGGATTCGCTCCACCGAAAAGAACCCGAGAATAACCTTTTACAGTATGCCTTCAGACTCGTTTGCATTAGAGATTGAAAGCATTGAAGGTTGCAGAAGTTTGGTAAAGAAACCCGGATTGAATTTGTTTCGCGGTAAGTTGAGCGCTGATTACACCAGCCAGTGTAGTCCGCTGCCGGTAAAGTTTAAGGCCGAACCTCAGGAAAATGTTA
>JBIICM010000031.1:0-18474 GCA_044238875.1 Flavobacteriales bacterium
TTCATGTGATTCCGGGCATTCGGTATAATTACGATGAGAAGAAAATTGATTTTAACCGTCAGACCTACGGAGGCCTGCAGACAACCGATAAAGAACTGCTGAAGCTGAAGAACTCCGTCTACACCAACCAGGCATTCAATACCAGCGCTTACGACCGAAACTTCTCAGGGCAGCTCACATTCTCTTATAAGCCCATCAGTCAGATCAATACCTTCGCCACGGTTTCTACCAGTTACAAGCCCGTTGGTGTTAACCTGGGTGGATTACCCACTGCATCAGGGGCAGTACTGATTGATCTTGCCAGAATCAAACCGGAATTTGTAAGACACCTCGAACTGGGTGTTAAAACCAACCCTACCAAAAATTCTACCCTGAACTTCGTTTACCACTATACTGACATTAAAGATTACCAGACGCAGGTGCAAACTGCCGAGGTTGGCGTGAACAGGGGATATCTGGCCAATGCAGAGCGAATTTCCGTACAGGGCGCCGAACTTGACTTCAACATTCAGCTGAATGATCACATCTCACTTTATTCGGCTGTGGCTTATACCGATGGAAAGTATGTCTCGTTTAAAAATGCACCCGTACCCCTTGAGGAAACAGGCGCTAAAACAGCCTTTAAAGATATCTCCGGAACACGTTTGCCGGGTATATCTGAATGGGCAGGATCAGGAGGATTTGAACTGAACTCAGGCCAAACCAAACTTTTTGGTATCAAAGGCAAGTTCTTCCTCGCTGCTGACAACTATTTCCGCTCTGGATTCTCTTCAAGCCCGTCTCCTTCTCAGTTCCTGAACATCAGCGGATATGCATTGCTCAATGCCCGCATCGGATTCAGGGGAGCAGATGGATTTTCGTTTTTTCTGTGGACAAGAAACGCCCTCAATAAAAACTACTTTGAACAATTGCTGCCTGCCGCAGGCAATGCGGGTCAATTTGCAGGCGTACTTGGTGATCCCAGAACATTTGGTGCAACCTTACGCGTGCAGCTCTGATAGACAAGACCATTGTTCAAAAATTCAAAAATTTCAATCACACACCAACAGAATCAAACCATTTTAAACCCAACAATATGGCAACACTAAGACTGGGAGATATTGCTCCTGACTTTACGGCCGAAACAACACAAGGCCGTATTAATTTCTATGAATACCTTGGCGATAACTGGGGTATTTTCTTCTCGCATCCCGCCGATTTTACACCTGTTTGTACTACTGAACTGGGTGCATCTGCCAAATTAAAGGATGTATTTGCAAAGCGAAACGTAAAGATAATCGCGATCAGTGTGGATCCACTTGACAAGCATTTCTCGTGGATCAATGACATCAATGAGACGCAAGAAACTTCGGTGAATTTCCCGATCATTGCAGATGATGACCGCAGAATCGCAGAGTTGTATGATTTGATTCACCCCAATGCAAGCGAGACTGCAACCGTACGCTCAGTTTTTATTATTGGGCCCGATAAGAAAATAAAACTCACAATCACTTATCCTGCTTCAACGGGTCGGAATTTTTATGAAATTTTAAGAGTGATTGATAGTCTTCAGTTAACTGCCAATTATCAGGTGGCAACCCCGGCCAACTGGGAGTATGGCCAAGATGTTGTAATTATTCCATCCATTAAAGATGAGGATATAGCAGCCAAATTTCCAAAAGGTTATAAGCGGATTAAGCCCTACCTGCGGATAACGCCGCAGCCAAATATTTAACTTGAAAACACCCCGATTCTAAAAAGAATTGGGGTGTTTTTTTGTATTTATTTCTGCAATATGCTCTTCAAATCAGATGGTTATACTTTGACAAACAAACGTGATAAATGGAAAAACCAACCTTTAAAGAGGCATTGAGTTTTTGGACAAAGCTTGGTTTTATCAGCTTTGGTGGACCTGCCGGACAAGTTGCGATAATGCATGAGTTTTTAGTAGAAAAAAAGAAGTGGATAAGTGATAGTAAATTCCTTCACGCGCTCAATTACTGTATGGTTTTACCCGGGCCGGAAGCTCAGCAATTGGCAACATATTACTTCGGCAAAGCGGTTGTTTTTCCAAAAGTCTTTTCATTTGCAGCTGTTGACTACGTTTCTTTAGGTTGGACAATAATTTCATTTATTGCAATATATCGCTACAAAATCGGAATGATAGCATGGATTGGTATTAGCGCAGTTTTCGGACTTTTGTATTTTTTTGTAACCCATTGACAAATGGAAAACAAAGAATGCCGGCAAATCACAATGAATAAAAGTCAGAGAAAACTTATTACGCCCCCACAGCTCAGTGAACTTTCAGGCATTCTGGAAAAGCGTTTCAAAAAAAACGGGAACCGGCATCCCGACATTGACTGGGAGACAGTTGCACCCATCCTTGAAAGTGCTGCATTGAACAAACCTGAAAAGATTTGGTCGCTCAGTGAAATGGAAAGGACAGGCGGAGAGCCGGATCTGGTTGGATTTGACAGCCTGCGGAACGAACTGGTCTTTTATGATTGTTCGCCTGAAAGTCCGTTGGGCAGAAGGAGCTTGTGTTATGACAGGGAAGCCCTTGATGCGCGAAAGGAAAACAAACCCGCCGGCAGCGCAGTGGGCATGGCAGAAGAAATGGGCATTGACATGCTTACGGAGGAGCAATACCGTCAATTGCAGGAACTGGGCACCTTTGACGCCAAAACATCCAGCTGGATCATCACCCCGCCCGACATCAGGGGTCTTGGAGGCGCCCTTTTCGCAGATTACCGGTACGGAAAAGTTTTTGTGTACCACAATGGCGCACAATCGTATTACGGAGCCAGGGGCTTCAGGGGCTGCCTTACAGTTTAGGTTCCTGCTGGCTCAGGCAGTGAAAGCTCCCCAGCCCCCAGATCAGATCAGTTGAATCAATCGGACATATCTCACGGTCAGGGAAACAATCCTGAATAATCCGCAGGGCTTGCTCATCTTTTTTGCAGCGGAATACCGGTACCACCACCGAGCGGTTGGCAATGTAAAAATTGGCATAAGATGCCGGCAGCCGCTGATCTTCCCATATAACAGGGTCAGGCATGGGCAGCTCACAAATGTCGGGCTGTGCACCATTGGCAAGCCGCATACGTTTCAGCTCCGAAAGATTCTTTGCGAGAATCTGATAGTTTTCGTCGCTCCGCCGGGTCTCAACAACGGTCAGCAAGGTATGGCCGTTCACAAACCTGACGGTATCGTCGATGTGTCCGTCGGTATCATCACCCACGATTCCGTCGCTCACCCAGAGCACCTGACTGACACCATAGTAGTTATGCAGATACTGTTCAATCTGGCCCTGGTTCAGCTGAGGATTCCGGTTCGGATTCAGCAGGCATGAACGGGAAGTCAGTAGGCTGCCCATTCCGTTGAATTCAACGGATCCACCTTCCATGACAATGCCGGGGTAGAAAACAGGCAGGTCAAAGTGTTTGCCGATCAGGGTCGGTATCGCATCATCCAGATCAAAGGGCGGGTACTTGTTGCCCCAGGCATTGTAAGCCCAGTCAACGATAACTTTCGGATGTTCCGCTTCAGGGTTGACCAGGAATGCCGGACCATGATCCCTGCACCAGGCATCGTTGGTGGGGTGGATAAAAAATTCGACGGATCCGGGATCCACACCATGCCGGAGGAGTATTCCGGAAGCATCCCTGCGCATGGCTTCATCGTTTATATTGATCCTTACCTTTTCTCCCTTGAGCAGTTCGGCGATGAATTTAGCATAGGCAGGGTAAATGCTTTGGATCTTTCCGGGCCAGGAGGCTTCCTTATGCGGCCATGAGAGCCAGGTGGCCTCATGCAGGGCGAATTCAGGGGGGAAAGCATAACCCAGCTCACGCGGAACCGCTTGCTCAGTCTTCATCAATAAGTCGTTTCGTGATCGGCTGGTAAGAGTCAATGCGCCTGTCGCGCAGAAATGGCCAGTGGGTGCGGTAGAATCCGGTTTTACCGGTGTCAATTTCAATAACGGCTACTTCTTCATGCTCATGGGGCGCCTGATAAAGAATGCTACCCATCGGATTGGCCACAAAAGATCCGCCCCAGAACTGCATAGCCCCGTTTTGCTCAAAGCCGACCCTGTTCACGCTCACCACGTGGATGCCACTGGCAATTGCATGGCTGCGCTGAATGGTTTGCCAGGCATTGTATTGTTCAGCATTGGTGGCAGCATCCTGTTCAGTGGCCCAGCCGATGGCGGTAGGGTAAAAAAGCACTTCAGCACCCATCAGTGCGGTAATTCGGGCTGCTTCAGGATACCACTGATCCCAGCAGATCAGCACACCAAGTTTGCCGTGCCGGGTTTGAAACACCTTATAACCAAGGTCTCCCGGAGTAAAATAAAACTTCTCGTAATAGGCCGGATCATCCGGAATATGCATTTTACGGTACTTGCCAAGATATGCGCCATCCGCATCGAGAATAGCAGTAGTATTGTGAAAAACACCTTCCGCTCTCTTCTCAAACAATGAGGCTATGATCACCACTTTCAGTTCAGCCGCCAGGCGGGACAATATTTCCGTAGACGGTCCCGGAACAGCTTCTGCCAGCTCAAAATGCTTATAATCTTCAGTATCGCAGAAATACAGTGAGCGAAAGAGCTCCTGCAGACAGATTACCTGAGCGCCGCGGGCAGCTGCTTCACGGATACGGGCAACGGCCTTGTTCATATTTTCGGCCGGATGCGCACTGCAGCTCATCTGCACCAGGCCGGTTCTGATCAATCCCATACTCAGTTGGTGATGGTTAAAAGTTCCAGTGGGGGATACGACTTAAAATGAGCACAAGCGCAATGGTGGTGAAAACAGCAACGGCCTTGTGCTTCTTCATATCGCCTGATGCCTTTTTAGAGCGTGTACGTCCGATCTGTATCAGTGCCACGCCAATAAGTCCAATCAGCGGATGCTCAAGTACCACCTTCCTGACCGGGGCATCTTTCATTGCTGCTCCGAAATCCTGCAAGGCGGTTTGAACTACCGGACTTACAAAAAGCAAAATCAGCCCCAGTATCAGCTGAAGGTGCGCCATTCCGACAAGGATGCCTCCCAGCGTTTTGTCAGACTTTGCATAGCTGCGTTTACCCGCTACGCCCATCCAGCTAAAAGCAATAACTGCCAGTAAAAGAGGAAGCAGCAGCCAACGCAGGGTATTGTGAAAATTCAGAAGGAATTCGTACATGATTATTTTTTTAGTTTGGGCAAAAATACAATCCCCGGTGATATTTATTCATTAAATATAAACCTGATGCAGATTTGGTTGTTTAATAAACCGGTTCAGGTTTTTTGTGATCATAAAACCTCTTTGTGTTACTTTTGCGCCAAAATTTTACCCATGAGGAGATCATATCAGTTCTCTGTGTTTGTTCTAATGTTTTTCTTTACAGCGATTCTCAAGGCAGCGCCGGCGGATACGCTTGAACATGCCCTTTTGTGGAAAGTCAGCGGAAAAGGAGTTAGCAAACCTTCCTATCTGTTCGGCACCTACCATCTGATGACAGGCGACTATACCAAAAAGGTAAATGGACTGCGTAAAGCTTACAAGAAATCGAAAGTAATTGTAGGAGAGATTCAGCTTTCAGCTGATGTTTCGGCCCAGCTAATGCCGTTTATGATCATGCAAAAGGGAACCCTCGACAGTCTGTTGGGGAAAGAGCGTTTCGATTCCCTTAATCAGGCGCTTTCAAAAAGAGCAGGTCTTTCAGCTGCTATGTTCAATAAAATGAAACCAACTGCGGTTTACACTATTTTTGCCACCACTGAACTTCAAAAAAGTGGTTTGCTGGAGATGGGTAAAGGTTCTCCGATGGATTTGTACTTTCAGGAAGAGGGGCGGAAGCAAAAGAAAGAGATCCGTGGCCTTGAAACCGTTCAGCAACAGGCCGACATTCTCTTTGGTGGAGCTACTCTTGAGCGTCAGGCCGAAATGCTCATGCAATATGTGCGAAAAGGCAGCGAAGGTTCAGCTGAACAAAATAAAAAGATGAAGTATTGTTATTCGGCACAAAACCTGAATTGCCTGTCAGGTATGATGAGTTCTTCAGAATTCTCGGATGCTGAAACAAAAGATCTGCTCGATAAAAGAAATAATGCCTGGGTGCCTCAGCTTGACGCCTGGATGAAAGAAAACAGTCTGTTTGTTGCGGTAGGCGCACTACATTTGACTGGTGAAACAGGAATGATTCAGCAGCTCCGTAAACTTGGTTATACTGTTGAGCCTGTGAGTAATGTTAAATAATTCAACTTCGAAAGTTTCTATGAAAACAATCACCCCCAAACCAGTTGCAGTTATTGCGGTAATCATAGCAGCAATTATTTTTCGTTTGATTCCGCACTGGCCCAATTTCACGCCCCTTGCTGCTATTGCGCTTTTAAGCGGAGCCTATATAGCAGACAAGCGGATGGCACTGATCGTTCCACTGCTGGCTCTTCTTATTTCTGATTTGGTTACCATTACCTTTATCAATTCAGGATGGACAACCATACCTGAATTCTTCTCCAATGCTGCTACTGCTCTCATTTATTTATCATACCTGTTAATGACCTTTATTGGTTTTCGGATCCAAACCCGACAAACAAACGGCTCGCTTGTTTTATCGGCACTGGGCTGCTCAGTATTGTTTTTCGTAATGAGCAATTTTGGTGTCTGGATGATCAATGACCTGCCAAAAAACCTGACAGGTTTGTTTCAAACTTATATGTTAGGGGTTCCCTTTTTCGCCTATGATATCGCCGGAAACCTTTTTTACACCTTAGTTACCTTCAGCATGATGAGGGTTATTGTGAGCACCTGGCCGGCATTGAGTATGCGTGCTGTTAAAAATTAAAACTGCAGCTTTAAGCTTACCGGCAGTATTCAGATAATGTTCAACAATCGCAAGGTAGTAGTGGTTTTGCCGGCTTACAATGCCGAGAAGACCCTTGAAAAAACCTTCCGTGAAATACCTTTCGATATTGTTGATGATGTGGTGCTTGTTGACGATCACAGTAGCGATAAAACAACTGATCTTGCCCGTAAGCTCGGAATCACCCATGTAATCAGGCATCAGGCCAACCGCGGGTATGGTGGAAACCAGAAAACCTGTTACAGAAAAGCCCTTGAACTGAATGCCGATATTGTGGTCATGCTCCATCCTGACTATCAGTATACGCCGCTGTTGATCAATGCCATGGTTTCATTGATTGCAAATGGACTGTATCCCGTTGTTTTGGGTTCACGCATACTGGGCAAAGGTGCGCTCAGGGGTGGTATGCCCATGTATAAGTACATTGCCAACCGTTTCCTCACCTTCAGTCAGAATTTACTGATGAATCAGAAGCTGTCTGAATACCACACGGGGTACAGGGCCTTTTCGGCAGAAGTAATCCGTTCAATTGATATTGAGGCCAATTCAGATGATTTCATTTTCGACAATGAAATGATAGCCCAGATATTCAGCCGGAACTTTGAAATCGCTGAAATCACCTGTCCCACCAAGTATTTTGATGAAGCCTCTTCGATTAACTTCCGCCGTAGTGTTAAATATGGTTTGGGCGTACTCAGGGTCTCATTACTTTACAGGTTGCATAAGGCCGGACTGATGCGCTGGAAGGTGCTGCGGAATAATTGAAGCTGCAATGTTAATTGATTGTGAAAAAGTAGTTTTCTACAATCAACCGCTTACCTTGGCTAATATCTTAATATGATTATCTTTGCACGGCTTTCTAAGAAAAGCGCCTTATTGGGCAGCATTTTTCATTAAAAATTTACTATGACAGAGCAAACGCTGGAAGACGGAAATAACCATTCCAATAATAAAAATTACGGAGCCGACAGTATTCAGATTCTTGAGGGGCTTGAAGCGGTGCGCAAGCGCCCTTCGATGTACATTGGCGATACGGGCACCCGCGGTTTGCATCACCTTGTATACGAGGTGGTTGACAACTCAATTGATGAGGCACTGGCAGGCTATTGCCGGAATATTTCAGTTGTCATTAACGATGACAATTCCATCACGGTAAAAGATGATGGCCGCGGAATTCCTGTTGACATACACCCAAAGGAAAAACGTTCTGCCCTTGAGGTGGTCATGACCGTACTGCATGCCGGTGGTAAGTTCGATAAAGATTCATATAAAGTTTCAGGTGGTTTGCACGGGGTGGGTGTGAGCTGCGTAAATGCCCTTTCAACCATGCTGCGCGTTAAGGTGCAGCGCCAGGGTAAAGTTTATCAGCAGGAATACTCAATAGGTAAGCCACTTTACGATGTAAAGGAAATTGGCGTAAGTGATAAAACAGGTACTGAAGTCCATTTCAAACCTGACGACAGTATTTTCACGGCCACGGTGTATAATTATCAGACACTGGCATCACGCATGCGGGAGCTGGCCTTTCTGAATAAAGGTATCCGCATATCACTGTCTGATTTGCGTGAACTTAATGAAAACGGTGAACCCCTGCATGAAGAATTTTATTCGGAGGGCGGCCTGAAGGAGTTTGTCAGCTATCTCGATGCCACCCGCGAAAAACTGGTAGAAGATGTAATCTTCATGGAAGGCGAAAAACAAAGCATTCCGGTGGAGGTGGCGATGTTATACAACACATCCTTTAGTGAAAACATTCATACGTATGTTAACAATATCAATACGCATGAAGGTGGTACGCACCTTGCCGGTTTCAGACGTGCGCTCACCAGAACCCTGAAAACGTATGCAGAAAAGGAGGGTATGCTGGCCAAGTTGAAATTTGACATCAGCGGTGACGATTTCAGGGAGGGCCTTACAGCAGTTATTTCAGTTAAAGTTCAGGAACCTCAGTTCGAAGGGCAGACAAAAACCAAACTCGGCAACAATGAGGTAATGGGAGCCGTTGATGTGGCTGTAAGCGAAATGCTCAGCAATTACCTTGAAGAGCATCCCCGCCAGGCAAAAACCATTGTAGATAAAGTAATACTTGCTGCAACAGCCCGCCACGCTGCCAAGAAGGCCCGTGAAATGGTGCAGCGAAAAAGCAGCCTGAGCAGCACCGGCTTACCCGGCAAATTAGCCGATTGTTCTGAAACAGATCCTTCAAAATGTGAAATTTACCTGGTGGAGGGTGACTCAGCGGGCGGTACGGCCAAACAAGGGCGGAACAGAAATTTTCAGGCCATCCTGCCCCTGCGCGGAAAAATCCTGAATGTGGAAAAAGCTATGATGCACAAGATCTTTGAAAATGAAGAGATCAAGAACATCTTTACCGCACTTGGTGTAAGCATCGGAACCGAAGAAGACAGCAAAGCGCTCAATATCGAGAAAATACGTTACCACAAGATTGTAATCATGACGGATGCCGATGTGGACGGAAGTCACATCACTACATTGATCCTTACATTCTTCTTCCGTTACATGAAGGAATTAATAGAACATGGATACGTTTATATCGCTTCTCCTCCACTTTATCTCGTAAAAAAAGGCAAAGACCAGCGCTATGCCTGGAATGAGGAAGAACGTCAGGCGGCAGTGAGTGATATGTCGAAAGAGGGTAAAGAAACAGGCATAAACATTCAGCGCTATAAAGGTCTTGGAGAGATGAACGCCGAGCAACTCTGGAGTACAACCATGAATCCGGAAAACCGAACACTTCGTCAGGTTACCATTGAAAGTGCCGCTGAAGCTGACAGGATATTCTCTATGCTGATGGGCGATGAGGTGCCTCCCAGAAGAGAGTTCATTGAAAAAAATGCACGTTACGCAAGAATTGACGCCTGATTTATGGATTTTGTCGTAGAGTTTGCCGACGGAGTGTTTCTGTTAAAGTTTGCTTTCGCTGCCTTCTTCGCTATCTTATTTCTGCAATCTGGCTTGGATAAGTTATTGAACTTCAAGGATAATCTGAGTTGGCTTACGGGGCATTTTTCCAAGTCGCCATTAAGGGGAACTGTACCCCTTTTATTGGTTATTGTTACGCTTTCAGAACTGAGTGCAGGAGCCCTATCACTGGCTGGTTTTGTGCAGCTATTGGTATTCAGTAAAGCAACCTTAGCGTTTTTGGGTAATGTCCTGGCCGTTTGTTCACTTGTTTTTTTGTTTTTCGGACAAAGACTCGCAAAAGATTATGCAGGCGCTGCAAGTATCGTGAGTTACTTTATTGCGGCATCTTTTGGACTGCTGGTGCAAGCATGGTAGTTTGGGGAAATTTAAATTAACTCAATTGCTCATGATTTATGAAAAATTTCCCATTCAATAGCCCTTACCTTACCTTACCTTACCTTACCTTACCTTACCTTACCTTACCTTACCTTACCTTACCTTACCTTACCTTTGCTTTTTTACCACCTAAAAATTTCACCAAATGAAAACTACAGTAGAACAATCGCAAAGCAGCATTATGCAGGCTATTAGGTCAATTGCATTAGTATTTTCCTTTACATTTATTTTCTCATCTTGCTCAAAAGATGACGATAAAATTGTCCCCCTTGAAACAGGTACAGCAGCGCCTCAATTTACCCTCAAGTCATTGAATAACAGCAATGTAAGTCTCTCTGACTTTAAAAACAAAGTTGTGGTGTTGTTTTTCTTTGGCAATAATTGTCCATCATGTAAAGCAGCTGCCCCGAATGTTGAAAGTATGCTTGTTTCGCCCTTTGCTTCACAAAATGACTATATGGTGCTTGGCTTAGACCAGTGGAATGGTAATGCAGCCTCAGTGGAGGCTTTTAAAACTGCCACAGGAGTTTCCTTTCCGCTATTGTTAAACGCCGCAAACGTAGCTTCTGATTATAAAACGACTTACGACAGAATAGTGGTGATTGATAAGATGGGTAAGATTGCTTTTTCTGGTAAGCAATCAGCCGTTTCGGATATTGCAGCGGCAAAAGAAAAAGTAATGTCACTTCTGGGCCCGATTACACCGGTTACCGGAGATGCACCTGCTTTTAAACTTAAATCATTGGATGGCTCCGATGTAAGCCTTTCAAACTTCAGCAACAAGGTTGTGGTGTTGTTTTTCTTTGGCAATAACTGCCCATCCTGTAAAGCAGCAGCACCTAATGTGCAGAGTATGCTTGTTACGCCTTTCGCTTCAAAAAATGATTACATGGTGCTTGGCTTAGACCAGTGGAATGGTAATGCAGCCTCAGTGGAGGCTTTTAAAACCACCACAGGCGTTACCTTTCCGCTATTGCTAAACGCCGCCAGCGTAGCTTCTGATTATAAAACCACCTACGACAGAATTGTTGTGATTGATAAAGCCGGAAATATTGCCTTCAAAGGAACCCAAGCTGCGTCTTCTGATATTTCTGCGGTAAAAACAAAAGTTACAGAACTTTTAGCAAAGTAAATCAGATATTACAGTCACGAGTCTTGTATTAGCAATGCAAGTCTCGGTCTGAAACAATCATGTAAAATGAAAGCAATACTATTCACATTGGTTTGTGCAGTATTATCATACGTTAGTTCATCTGCACAAAATGTCAAGAACTTTGAACTAAAGGATATTGAAAACAATTTCCGAAATTATAACGAACTTAAAGGCGAAAAATTCACCCTGATTGATTTTTGGGCAACATGGTGCAAACCATGTAACAAAGCTATCCCTGAACTGAATAAAATATATGATTTGTACAAATCAAAGGGTGTTGAAATTATCGGGATTAGTTGCGACGGGCCCCGGAGTGTATCAAAAGTAGCCCCATTAAGCAAATCATTAAAAATTCAGTATCCGGTACTTATTGACATCAATGCCGAAATAAAAGCTGAGCTAAACGTTTTGGCGCTTCCTACTTTACTTATCGTTGACGCGAATAACAAGGTAGTTTGGATTCACGAGGGGTTCGTTTCAGGTGATGCCGAAATCATAGTGGCAGAAATTGAGAAATTATTAAGTAAAAATATAAGTGAGTAACTTTCATAAATTGTCATATATCAGTATTGGTCTGCTATGGTTTGTCAATACTGCTAATGCACAATTTGGAGGGAGTAATATTGCAGAGTACCAGTATGGTCGTATGCCCAATGATACCGTTGCTATATCTACGCTATACAACCGGCTGGTTGGTTTTTATGCTTATAAGCATTATAAAGCAAGTGCAACCCTTGAGCAATTTAACACCCCTTTGGTCGGCAGCAATTATGTGAAGGTGACCCAATTCTTATTGCAGTATAAACTCAAGCCTTTAGAAATTAAGGTCGGTAATTTTTATGAAACCATTGGCAGGGGTTCGATGCTGCGCTCCTTTGAAATACCAGGTGCTGTTCTTGAAGACCTAAGTTACAGGTCGCGGCAATATTTTAACCGCGATATTTTTGGAGCAAGTGCCAGGTTTCAGCGTAAGAATTTTATTGTAAAGGCTTTGTATGGCAGCCCTTTGAACTATGTATTCCCACCAACACAAGATGTTAAAAACAGAAGATCCGACACAATTGCTGCCGTTTATTCAGAATATACCATAAAAAATCAAACCTTTGGTGCTTCTGCAATGAAACACTCTAATAGCGGGAATGATAAGGTATTCGCTATGGCAACTGCTTCAGGCAATATATCGCAAGGTTTATCGTATTATACCGAGGTATTAAAAAATGTAAGCGATTTTGCCGTTGATGATTTTTCAAATCAGTCTTCTTATGCCATTTATGGAGGCGTAAATCTAAGCCTCACTAATTTGGGATTGAGTGTAGAATATAAAAACTATAAAAATTTCCTAATTGGCTCAGGCATTAATGAACCACCTGCTTTAATTAGAGAACACTCTTACAGATTACTTAACCGCAGTACGCATGTACTTCAGCCACAAAATGAAACCGGATATCAAATTGAACTGTTTTACACCTTCCCGAATTTGTCAACATTGACCTTTAACAATTCACTGGCCGTTAATTCATTTGGAAAGGAATTTGTTTACCATGAATATTTTATAGGCTATGACTTTGCACTCATAAAAAAACATGATATGAAAGTCTTTGCAGATTATGCCAGTGATCCGTTTAAGTTGCAGGAAAATCGGGTATCAGCCGGGATGAGTACGGATTGGAAATTACATGAAACCTCAGCCTTTAAAACCGAGTATGAATTTCAGATATTTAATCGTTCAAATGAAATTTTCCAGAATCATGTACTGGTGTTAGGTTATGCTTTTAAATCCAAGCTAATATGCAACATAGTAACAGAATTCAGCAATGATTCATTTATTGTTACCAATGATTCAAAAATATGGTTTGGTGGCAATATAAAATACCAGCTGAATAAAAGTAACAATTTACAGGTTTTTGCAGGTGAACGTCGTGGTGGCCCAGCCTGCAACGCCGGAGTATGTTACGAAGTTTTGGATTTTAAAGGAGTTGAAGTGAGATTTACAACCAGGTTCTAATCTTTATTGTTATTTAGGATAGAAAAGTTAAAACAATACATATCACTTTAAAAACAGCACATAGCAACACCTGAAAAATTGATGGCCTAGTGCATGGCAGAAGCTTTTCTGCGGAATAAAAACGCTTCTCTGCAAAAGCATATCAGTAATAAGCAGCTAAATTTATTAGCCGTGTGACCAAATCCGACCCTCGGCAGAAACCTGCCAATAATATACTAGATTGCGTATAATCCTGTTTACGACATGTATTACGAATCTGCTCCTCTTAAGTTGACAGGTCTAAATTAAGGGATCGCCTTGCCCCAAATCTTCAAAATTTACATCAGACCATGAATCAGGCTTTTCTCCATCCGTTGAGGGCCTTTCTTGAGATGCATTGATTTCCTCAATGATTCTGTGGTCAGCTTTAGCCTCCCCGGAGTTATTTCGCTCAATGATGAATGCTATAGCATCATTGAGGCCCTCTACAAATTTGTCGAAATCTTCCTTGTAGAGGAAGATCTTATGTTTATCGAAGAAAAAAGTTCCATCATCCCTAAACCGTTTTTTACTCTCAGTGATTGTGAGGTAAAGATCTTCCCCTTTTGTACTTTTAACATCAAAAAAATAAGTTCTTTTTCCAGCTCTGACAGGCCTTGAATAAATCTCTTCTCTGTCTGCTTGTTCGTTGAAATTCATATCTGTGTAAGATTAATTTAATTTTGGTCAAACATAAAGAAATTATAAACTGAAAAATCACAGTGACTTAATTTGATATTAATGTTTTATTGTTGAAAATTTTTAACTAACTGATTACTTTATAGTTCAGAGAAAACAATTGAGAAAAAATTGTTTTAAAGCATTTGTTAAGCTTCCTGTTTATTTTTCTTGAGGATATTGTATATTCGCACCCCGAAATAAAAACCTTTTTATGGCAGTATTAGAAAAGATCAGATCACGCGCCGGCCTTCTTGTTGGTCTTATTGCGCTTGCACTTCTTTCATTCATTATTCAGGGGCTATTTAGTCCCGGAAGTTCACTTTTTGGTGGAAAGGGCAACAGCATTGGTGAAATCAATGGCAATGAAATTTCAGGTGAGGAGTTTCAGAAAACCCTTACTGACATGGAAGCCAGGGTTGCAGAAAATCAAAATGCCCCCATCGATGAAAATACAAGAGAACAACTTGTTAATCAGGTATGGAATGATTTTCTTGATAAATTTCTTTTCGATGAGCACATTGAGGATGCCGGAATATCCGTGTCTGAGGCTGAATTAAAAGATATGGTTCAGGGTGATAACATTGATCCTCAGGTCAAAAATATTCCCATATTTCAGGATAGTGTTACCAAGCAATTCAATGTCAACCTGGTAAAGCGGTTTTTAGAAGTTCAGCTCAGTGAAGAAAATGATCCGGATGGTAAATACCGTCGCTCATGGGAAGAATTTCAAAACAGTTTAAAAAAACAAAAACTGAAAAGCAAATACAATACGCTATTCCGCAAGGGTACTTATATCACAACAGCACAGGCTAAGCGTGATTTTAAAGATAAAAATGCCAGTACATATTACAGACTGGCGGTAAAGGGATATGAAACCATTTCAGATTCTGCGATAAAACCAAGCGATGAGGATTTTAAAAAATACTATGACGCTCATAAAAATGAGTTTGAACAAAACGAAGAAACTCGTAAAGTAGAGTACGTTACATTCCAGGTAAATCCAACCCCTCAGGATCGCGAAAACATTCTTAAATCTCTTGAAAAGTTAAAGTCTGAGTTTCAGGCCGCAGCCAATGATACTGATTTTGTAAACGCAAATTCTCAGGATCCGTTTGAAGAAAAGGCTACCAAAAAGGGGCAGCTAAGTCCACAAATTGATTCTGCAGTTTTTGCAGGTGCTGCCGGCACCGTTTATGGTCCGTTTGTGGAAGGTGAACAGGCTAAAATTGTTAAGCTGAAAGGCTTTAAACAGGCTTCTGACTCTGTTAAGGCCCGACATATTCTGATTGCTACCGGAAAAAATGGTATGGATGCAAAAAAAGCGACTGCTAAAGCCGATAGCCTGAAAAAGTTGATTCAGGGCGGGGCTGATTTTACCGCACTTGCAATTCAATTTTCCGATGATGAGGGCTCGAAGGTTAAAGGCGGTGATCTCGGATTCTTTACGGAAGGCATGATGGTAAAACCCTTCAATGATGCCTGTTTTAATGGTAAAGCCGGAGATCTTGTTGTTGTTGAATCCCAATTTGGTGTTCACTTGATTAATGTTCAGGAGAAGACCAAACCATATAATAAAGCTTTATTGGTTTATCTGAACCGCGAAATTGAGCCCAGTACTGAAACCATTGATAAACTATATGCCCAGGCGAATGATTTTGCGGTGCTTGCCCAAACCTATGAGACATTTAAAAAGGAAGCAGATGCCAAGCAGTTTGTAATTGCCAAATACGAAAATCTTAAGGCGAACGAACGCAATATCAACGACCTTGCTAACTGCAGAGAAATTGTTCAGTGGGTGTATAACCCTGAACGTGAGCTCAACGAGGTTTCAAAAGTTTTTAGTCTCGACAGGAAATATGTAGTTGCATCCTATACCGGTAAGCGTGACAAAGGAATTCCTCCAATGGATCAGATACGTGAACAACTCGAGCCGCTTGTTCGTCGTGAGAAAAAGGCTGAGCAGCTAAGTACGGAGTTAAAGGCGGCAATGAAGGGCAGCAGAACCATTGAGGAAGCCGCATCAAAACTTAAACTTACCGCTGATTCAACCATTGGCATTCAATTTTCAGCCTACAGTCTTGAAAAGCATGGCTATGAGCCAAAGGTAATCGGAGCAATTTGCGGTGCTAAATCAGGGGGATTCATCGAACCGGTTTCAGGTAACAAAGGGGTTTTTCTGATTTTTGTTGAGAAACATGAAAACACCGTTACCCCGCCAACCAACTGGATAGAAGCACGACGCACAATCACATCTACAGTGAGTGGCAGGGTAGATGGAGGCGTTTACAATGCCATACTTAAAAAGGGCAATGTGGAGGACAAAAGATCGCTCTATTTCTAAACGGTTTGTTTAGGAGCGCATAAAAGAAAGAAGATTTAATTGGTTGCCCGGTGTCGTTCTGATGTTCGATACCGGGCAATTATTTGAGTGGTAGTTTAGCAATTATAGCTGCTATATTTTTTCCCTTACCAGATAACGGTTCCGGTCGGAACCATTTCTTGAAATAAGCTCTCCGAGGAATCCGGCCAGAAATAGCTGGGTGCCAATTACCATGAAAAGAATACCAAAGTAAAACACGGGTCTGTCGGTCATCTTATAAATCTGATTGACAAATTTCTCATAACTGAGGTAAATGGCAATTAGAAAGCCAATAAAGAAATTGATTGTACCTAGCAGCCCAAAAATATGCATTGGTCTTCTGCCAAACTTTGATACAAAGGTGATGCTCAATAAATCAAGAAAACCATTTACAAACCGGTTCCATCCGAATTTGGTATGCCCATATTTTCTGGCCTGATGCTGTACGGGTTTTTCCCCGATTTTCCTGAATCCTGCCCATTTGGCAAGCACCGGGATGTAACGGTGCATTTCTCCATAAACCTCCACTGATTTTACAACCTCCAGTGAGTAGGCTTTTAATCCGCAGTTAAAGTCGTGCAGATAAATACCGCTCATTTTTCTTGTTGCCCAGTTAAATAATCGGGTAGGTATGGTTTTAGTTAAGGGGTCGTAACGCTTCTTTTTCCATCCACTTACCAGGTCAAATCCCTCCTCTCTGATCATCCTTACCAGCTCAGGTATTTCATCAGGGCTGTCTTGTAAATCAGCATCCATAGTAATTACTACAGAACCTTTGCAAGCCTGAAACCCTTCGTTAAGTGCTGCTGATTTGCCATAATTTCTTTGAAAACGTATCCCATGAACGTTTACGTCTTCCTTACTTAATTTCCTGATTATTTCCCATGATTTATCGTGGCTGCCATCATCAATGAAGTATATCTCATAAGAGAATCTATGATCCTGCATTACTTTCCTGATCCAGTGGTGCAGTTCAGGAAGAGACGCTTCTTCGTTCAGCAGGGGAATAATTACAGAAATATCAGGCATCAGCGGGTTTCCTTTTCAAAAGTACTGATGGCTTGTTTTTTCTTCATGAAAATACTCATGATCAGACTGATAATCAGCCCAAGCAGCACATTATTCAGCAGTGTGCCGAATGCTAAAAAGCCTGGGCTCATCACCATTTTATTCATTTCAATGGCCTTTTCTGCCTTTGCTTCATCCCCAAAGGCCTCGAACAACTGTTCTTCTGACTCAAGCAACAATTTATCGAGCAGGGTAACATCTATGTATTTAAACAATACATAAACAAAGGCGGCTGTTATTATTCCTGAAAACATTGATATCAGTACACCATATCCAACAGCTTTACCATAACTGATGAAGCCGCCATTGACTTGATCACGGTAATGACGGGTCGCGAAAAATAATCCGAGGCCCAAAATAACAAGCGAAAAATTACTAAGCCCTGATTTCATACTGATTTCAGCCAGGTAAAGTACCGCCTGAAATACAATCATCACCACACCTAAATAAAATCCGTTTTTTGATGCTGACGGCCACATTGACACCTGAGTATTTTCTTGCATAGCTTTTTTTATTGAGGGTCAAATATACAATGAATGCTGAATGGGTATGATGAGGGTTAGAAATCAAAATTATTTCCTATTTTTGCAGTGGGTAAGTCTTATACGACCAGCTCCTGCTGAATCCCCCCAGGTCCGGAAGGAAGCAAGGGTAGGCGGTTGAGCGGTGCGATATAAGTAACTTACCCATTTTTTTTAAGCTTGCGGCATGTTTGATTTCATTAACAGGTACCCCTGGCTTGTGCCTACGATTGCCTGCATCGTATATCTGCTGGCTATTCCGGTTGATATCATGGAGATAGACTCAGCTCAATATGCCTGCATGGCGAGAGAGCTGATTGAAAGAAACGACTATCTTCATTTTTACGACCGGGGTGTTGAATACCTTGATAAGCCGCCATTTATTTTCTGGATAACTGCCCTTTTTTATAAAATATTCGGGGTCGGTGAGTTTGCATTTAAAATGCCTTCAATCCTGTTTTCACTGGCCGGTATTTATAGTACTTATCGTTTTACGTTGCTGTATTACGACCG
>JBIICM010000032.1:0-18306 GCA_044238875.1 Flavobacteriales bacterium
AGGTAAAAAGAATTCACTTAAATGTTTTGGTAGATTCAGGGTCTTACATGCTTTGCATCAATGAGTCAATTCAGGAACAGCTTCAATTACCTGTGGTAGATTCAAAAAAAGCGCAGACGGCCGATAACCGAATTATTGATTGTCCGGTGGTAGATCAGGTGCAGCTTCGTTTTAAGAACAGGCAATGGTCAGGAAGGGCTATGGTACTTCCGGGTGAGTCAGAGCCCCAGCTTGGAGCTATTCCCTTAGAGGAAATGGACGTACTCATACATCCACTCCGTAATGAATTAATAGTAAATCCTGAACACCCCTATTTTGCCCAACTGAAAATAAAATAGCGGTTGAACAGGATGCCTGTTATCAATAACTGATCACCTGTTGTTCAAGGTTTGCAGGCAGTTCCCTGTAATCATATTGCTGGTTTCTGAGCCGTGGTTCAAAGCCGGCTTCCCGTATGGCTTTTTGAATGCCCTCAGCCGTAAAACGGTGAGGGGCGCCTGCTGCTGATACTACGTTTTCTTCAATCATGATGGAACCGAAATCGTTGGCACCTGCATGGAGGCAAAGCTGGGCCGTTTTTTCACCCACTGTGAGCCAGGATGCCTGTATGTTTTGAATGTTGGGCAGCATGATTCTGCTCAGCGCAATCATCCGGATGTAATCTTCGGCGCTCACCTGATTGCGGATGCCCCGGATACGGCGCAAGAGGGTGCCATCGTCTTGAAAAGGCCAGGGAATAAATGCCAGAAATCCTTTTGCGTCTTCAGGTTTTTCGCTCTGAACCTGCCTGAGCCATGCTAAATGTTCGAATCGCTCCTCAATGGTTTCAACATGACCGAACATCATTGTGGCCGAAGTAGTTATCTTAAGCTGATGAGCGGCGCGCATTACATCCAGCCATTCCTGTCCGCCGCACTTGCCTTTTGAAATCATTCTTCGCACCCGGTCATTCAGAATCTCCGCACCGGCTCCAGGCAATGAGTCCAATCCTGCAGCCTTAAGCCGTTCAAGTGTTTCGGTATGTGTAAGCCTGCTCAGCTTTGAAATGTGTGCAATTTCAGGAGGACCCAGGGCATGCAGCCTGATATCCGGAAATGCTGCTTTCAGCTTCCTGAAAAGGTCTTCGTAAAACGCTATACCCAGGTCGGGATGGTGACCACCCTGCAGCAGCATCTGATCGGCACCGTACCGCCGCATCTCTTCTACCTTGGCCGCATATTGATCCATGGTGGTAATGTAGGCCTCGGCATGTCCGGGAATACGGTAAAAGTTGCAGAACTTACAATTTGCAATGCAAACGTTGGTGGTGTTCACATTGCGGTCAATCTGCCAGGTTACTTCCGCGGCAGGTTTTTGCCTGAGTCTGAGTTGATGACCAACATGCATAAGCTCACCGGTGGCAGCATGGTGAAAAAGAAAAACGCCTTCATCAATACTTAGCCAATCACCGCGTAGGGCTTTGTTGAGCAATTCACCTGTATGCATTTTTTGAAAAGTTTTAATTGCAAAGATACCCTGAAACAAGTCTTATTAGCTGCAACCGGGTTTTGCAATGGTTGAAGTAAATTATGCGGATGTGCGTTAAAACACCTTAACAGTTTATCTTTACAGCCCATGAGTATGAAAGAACCGGAGCTTGATCCAGACAAACTATTTTTTTCAATAGGAGAGGTGTCGGCGATGTTTGGGGTAAACGCCTCGCTGATTCGTTTTTGGGAGAAAGAGTTCGATATCATCCGTCCGAAAAAGAACAAGAAAGGCAACCGCTTGTTCACACGCGAGGATGTAAAGAATTTTCATCTGATCTACCACCTGGTAAAGGAGAAGGGATTTACCCTGCCGGGAGCCCGACAAAAGCTGAGTGGAAAGCATGAAGCCCTTGCTGAGTCGCATGAACTTGTGCTGAAATTGCAAAAGGTAAGGGCATTTCTGGTTAACATTAAAAAACAGCTTAGCGATTAATCAACAGCAGGCTGTCCGGCAAAATATTTCCCAGGATATACCTAATTCGAAACATTCATTGCATAAAACGGATAATGAACAAATACAATGTTTTTTGGATGCTGTTTACAGCTTGTTTCCCGCTGACGGCTCAGGAAAAATTAAGCATCGACGATTTATTCAGCAGAACAAACCTTCAGCCTGAAAACATCAGGGGGATTCAATGGATCAGCGGCGCCGAGCAGTTTACTATGCCCGACCGTGATAAGGGTGAGTACCTGATTCGCTATTCCATCAAAGAAAAACGCAGTGATACGCTGCTCAAAGCTTCGCAGCTTGCTCCATCGCTCAAGAAGTTGCCCGGTATTACCTGGTTAAATACTGCCGAGTTTTATTATGTGCATGAGGATGCGCTTTATTGCTGGAATATTCAGACTGGATCAGGGCGCATTGTTTCGGCCTTTCTCAAGGAATGGGAGCATCCTGACCTTGAAAAAAGGCAGTTTTCTGTAGCCTATACACGCGGTAATAACCTCAATGTACAATTTAAGGGGGAGTCGCTGCAGGTTACAGATGACCAGGATGAAAACATCGTTTCAGGACGTTCAGTGCACCGTGAGGAGTTCGGTATCAGCAAAGGAACATTCTGGTCTCCGCAAGGCAACCTGCTTGCCTTTTACCGGATGGATCAGCGCATGGTAACCGATTATCCGCTGGTTAAACTGGGCAGCTTTCCTGCCGGGGCGGATGAGATAAAATACCCGATGGCAGGTCAAACAAGTCATCATGTTGAGCTGGGCGTATTCAACCCTTCAACGCGCACAGTCGTTTACATGCAAACCGGGGCGCCATCTGATCAATACCTGACCAATATTGCCTGGACTCCTGATGAAAAGCATATCCTCATTGCACAGGTAAACAGGGCGCAAAATGAAATGAAGATGAATCTTTACAATGCTGCCGACGGGCGCTTTGTGCGGACTCTTTTTACCGAAACAGACCCCGAATGGGTCGAACCCCTGCATCCGGCTGAATTTGTGAATGGCAATCCCGACCGGTTCGTCTGGCAAAGTGAACGCAGTGGTACCAACCAGCTTTATTTGTATGATTTGGAGGGGCGACTGATTAAGCAGCTGAGCAATGGTGATTTTACCGTTACTTCTTACTTAGGCGCATCGCCCGACGGGAAGAAATTTTTTGCTGAGATAGCCGATCAGCAAGGGCTCGAACGTAAACTGATGGTAACCGATATTTCAGCCCAAATAAAACTGATTACCCGGGAGCCCGGATTTCATTCGGTGACCCTTTGCGACTCAAAAAAATACTTTATTGATCAGTACAGTAGCCTTGAAATACCACGGCGGATAGTATTAAGTGATATTAATGGGAATAACATCAGACAATTGCTGGATGCGCCCGACCCGCTTAAAAATTATGACCTTGTTAAGCCGGCGCTGATTAAACTGACTACTGCCGGCGGAACCGTTTTGAATGGAAGGTTGTTTAAGCCGGGCGGAATGATGGCAGGTAAAAAGTATCCCGTTTTGGTTTACGTTTACGGAGGTCCGCACGCCCAGATGGTAAGTAACCGCTGGATGGCCGGCGCTAATTTATGGTTAAGCTGGATGGCCTCTCGCGGATATGTGGTGTTTACGCTGGATAACAGAGGGTCGGGCGATAGGGGACAGGCCTTTGAGCAGGTGATTCACCGCAGGCTTGGTCAGGTTGAAATGGAAGATCAGCTGCTGGGCATTAATTACCTGAAAAGCCTTGATTTTGTTGATTCAACAAGAATTGGTGTGCATGGCTGGAGTTATGGTGGCTTTATGACCACCGGTCTGTTAAGCACTTACCCGGGAAAGTTCAAGGTAGGCGTGGCCGGCGGACCTGTTATTGACTGGAAAATGTATGAGGTAATGTACACCGAACGTTATATGGATACGCCACTGGAAAATCCCCAGGGTTTTGAAAAAACAAGCCTACTGAATAAGGCAGCCGCATTAAAAGACCGTTTAATGCTGATTCATTGTACCGCCGATGATGTAGTTGTTTGGCAGCACAGTCAGGAATTTGTAAAGCGCTGTGTGGATGCCGGTGTGCTGATAGATTATATGATTTATCCCGGTCATGGCCATAATGTGCAGGGTAAAGATCGCCTGCACCTTATGCGCACCATTACGCGTTATCTGGATGAGCACCTTCGATGAAAAATTTAAATTTAGCTTGTTTCCGGAGTTCGGTTTTGAACCGGTATTTTTATAGGTTTAGAGAGAAGCTAAATATTTCCCGGGCCTGCGATAGAAAAGCTGAATCATTGCATGAATCGCTTGTGCTATCGACTAATTAAAAATCTGCCTTCGTACTGTTCTTTTGATCCCCGGATTTTGTAAAAATATACTCCGTTCACCAGGGGCGTCAGGTCAATCTGGGGAGATGGCCCACTGAGCATTTCAAGCTTGATCAACCTGCCTGTAAAATCAAAAATTGCAGCTTGCTTTTCAGATATATCCTTATCGAATGATAGTGTCAGCAACCGGTCAGCAGGCACCGGATAAACTTTTACCCTCGGTTTCAGCTCCGGTGCATGCACACTCAATGTTGAGTCGAAGCAAAAATTCTCCTCCTTCATTGAACCAAATGCACCGCCGGAAAAAATAATGCCTCCGTAAGGATCATGCAACGAATATGCCCCGTTGCCCGATGAACAGCAAATACCGTCTCCGCCATCATCATTTATTTCAAGGGTATAACATCCGGCAGGCAGACAAAAGTAAAAATCGAATCCGGCCTCGTCTCCAAGACTTTCGGGTTGAAGTTCGTAGCGTATTTTTCCACCCTCATCCTTTAGCCTGAAGGATGTTTCAGTTGAAAATGCATCGGTGAAAACGGAAAATTTAAAGTTGTAGCCATCCTGCACTTTAAATGACCTTACAAGCGTATCGTTGGCTGGTTGGCTATCCGGCCCCGGCTGAATCGAATTGATCCAGCACTTGAGTAGTTGTTCTCCTTTTTCTTCAGGAGCCTGCAGGCTGAGGAAAGTTGAAGCCAGCGGAACAATTGCAGTGTTAAGTGTAAGGGTATTCACAGCTCCGCTGCTGTAACTGTATTGCAACACCAAGGAGTTCAGCGGGGCGGTGCCCATATTTTTAACTTCAATTTGCGGGTTAAACTGACCATTACCGCATAGTACATCGGGAAGATCCTTGATTTGCACCAGCCGGGCATCTGTTGCCTTACGCGGGTACTGATAGGGTGTCCCATCAATTCTAACGCTTTGTGTACGTTTCGGATCAAGCCAGTCGCGCAGTCTTTCTGATGATGTGTTGCCTGACCAGGAGGCTGAAAATTTCCCGTAATAATCATTGAAATTACTGTTGCAATCAGCTTCGCCTCCAAACAGTTGCCCGACAATGCGTTTTTGCGGATTGAACAGTGGCGCGCCTGACGAACCTGATTCGGTTGTGCCTGATTCATAGCCAAGAATCTGCCAGCAGATGGCACCCAGATAGGGATTGGTGTCGGGCGGATCATTATCGGTTGAAATTTTTTTGATATCACCCTCTGGATGATGAATCACCGTAGTTGCCGATGGTTGATCACCTGATTGATCCCATCCGCATAGGTAGGTTTGGAAATTCTGTGGCGGTATGCGCAGCTCCACCAGGCAAAAGTCAGAACCCGGATTGAATGCTCTTACCGTGCAACCCTGAATAATCTGGTTAACCGGCCCGTCGGTTTCAGCGCAGCCGGGGCTTTGGTAGTTGAACATGAACAAGTCGGTAGGGGCGGGCTCACAGTGGGCCGCGGTAAGCACATATGGTGTGCCATCGCGGGATGTGTTGTTGATCATTGCACCGCTGCAAAATCTTGAATTACCGGCCGTAAGCAGCATCACCACGCCTGAAGCCTGTTGCGACCATGCCTGTCCGGCCGGGCAGTTGATATTGACATTGCAGGGGCCGCTTTCACCGAAATCGCGCAATACCTTTCTGAAACTTTTTATGCCATGAATTATGCGGTCAATCTGAAGCTGAGGCATAATCGTATTGTGGCTGTTGTATTCCAGAATCAGTTCTTCACCTTCAACGGGTATGCTAGCTCCAAGCCCTCCTTCGAGGACATCAAGGCGGTGCAGGCCGGCTCCTCCGGGAGCGTAAATAAATGCTGCGGCCGAAGTATCATGGCTTAAACCTGACAGTATCAGGTTAACATGGGTGGCCATTTCAGAGCGGATGCGTAAAAGGCAGGCCATGCTTCCATCCTGCCTGAAAATCAAACGGCCTTCTCGCTGAAGGTCAATAGAAACCGGTACAGGTATGCCGATCTGCAGCATTTTTTCAGCTTCATCCGGATGTGGTGCGTTTGCCTTAATCATTTCGGAAGAAAGCTTGTAAACAGGTATTTCTTCCGGTGGTATGCGGTCGTAATAAAACGGCGTTATTTGCTGTGCATAGGCCTTCGCTGATAAAACCTGCAGCAGGAGCAGCAGCAGAAAACAATGGTTTAACATGATGCAATGATAAACAATGCAGCTGTTTTATGGTTTGAAAGGCGGAAGATTGACAATTGAGTTGATCGCATAATTTTGCAGCATGATTCATGTAATATCAGCCACCACCCGTGGAGGAAGTTTCTCTTTTAAGGTGGCAGAAAAGTATTTACAACTGATCGAGGAAGCCGGCCAGGATGCCAGACTTTTCAGCCTTGATGATATGCCGCTTGGGGCTTACAATGATCAGGTGTACCGCAAGGGAAATCATCAGCTGAAGGATTATGCCCATCGGATTTTTTTACCCGAGGCCCGCTTTGTTGTAATTGCTCCTGAATACAACGGCAGTATCCCAGGCGTTTTAAAACTGCTGATTGATGTATGTGACCCGGAAATTTTTGCAGGTAAAAAATTTGCCCTTGTGGGTGTTTCCTCAGGCCGCGCAGGGAATTTAAGGGGAATGGACCACCTGACCGATATACTGCATTACCTGCGTGCCGAAGTTTATTCGCTTAAACAGCCCGTGTCACGCATCAGACAGCTTACCAACGAAGAGAAAGAGCTGGCCGATGAAGAAACGATTGAAGTGCTAAGGAAACAGCTGACCGGTTTTTTAAAGTTTTAAGGAGGGTAATAATACAGTTTACGCTGCTTTTTAGGGTTCAGCGAAGGGATGTTGCAGATAATTTTTTTTCATATAATTGTCGCATGAATCAATACATGGTTGAGGTTGATATTCAGCAGGACATGAGTGAGGATTTCATCGCACTGATACCTGATCAGAGGGTTCATATTGACCAGCTGATATCAGATGGCACCCTCCTTTTTTTCTGTGTTTCACTTGAAAAAGCAAAAGTCTGGACAACCATTAACGCCGAAACTGCTGAAGAAGCATTGGCTGTTATAGAGGCAATGCCCATGCGTCAATTTATGGTGTCAACCTTGTATGATCTTTCTTTTGTAAACATCGCAGGTTCCGGACTTCCTGCCATCTCATTAAACTGAGGTAACCATTCAGGTCAAAACAGGCTTAATGAATGGCTTCACCATGATTCGAAACGAAGCGTTTAATTTTTGTTTACTTTGACCATTGAAAAAAGCCAGACGCTTTTTCGTTTTAACCTTATCATTATCAGTACTGCACTAACTTTGATCCATGCAACAATACCATGATCTTTTGCGCCATATCCTTGAAAATGGTGTCAGAAAAGAAGACCGCACCGGAACCGGTACCATTAGTTGTTTTGGTTACCAGATGCGGTTCAACCTCAGGGATGGCTTTCCACTGGTTACCACCAAGAAAGTACATATCAAGTCTGTTATTCATGAGTTACTCTGGTTTCTGAAGGGCGATACCAATATCGCCTACCTGAAACAGTATGGTGTTAGTATCTGGGATGAATGGGCTGATCAGGATGGTAACCTTGGTCCGGTTTATGGCCACCAGTGGCGGTCGTGGCCGGCACCTGACGGAACCGGCATAGATCAGATTTCAACTTTACTGCAAATGCTGAAGAGCAATCCTGATTCAAGGCGACTGATTGTTTCGGCATGGAATGTCGCAGATGTCGGTAAGATGGCTTTGCCGCCCTGTCACTGCTTCTTTCAATTTTATGTTGCTGAAGGGCGGCTGTCATGCCAGCTTTATCAGCGCAGTGCTGATACTTTTCTGGGTGTGCCGTTTAATATTGCGTCATACGCCTTGCTAACGATGATGATTGCACAGGTTTCCGGATTAGAACCCGGTGATTTTATTCATTCTTTTGGTGATGTGCATCTTTACCTTAATCATTTAGATCAGGCCAGGCTGCAATTGACAAGAGAATTCAGGCCGCTGCCACAACTGAAAATGAATGCATCAGTGACGGATCTTTTTTCATTCAGGTTTGAAGATTTTGAATTGCTGAATTATAATCCCCATCCGGCCATTAAAGCCGAAGTTTCTGTATGAAAATTTCAATGGTTGCAGCGGCAGCCAACAATCATGTAATCGGCAAAGACAACCAGCTGCTTTGGCATTTGCCCGAAGATCTTAAGTTTTTTAAGCGAACTACTCTTGGTTTTCCGATAGTGATGGGTCGGAATACCTTCGAATCGGTTGGCCGTCCATTACCCGGAAGGCGAAACGTTGTTATTACAACTAATAGGGGGCTCATTCTGCCGGGGTGTGAAATAGTTCATTCTGTTGAGGAAGCACTTGATCTGCTCAAAGACCAACAGGAAATTATGGTGGTGGGAGGAGCGCTCATCTACCGGCAGTTCCTTCCCTTGGCGCATCGAATTTACCTTACCCGGGTGAACGCAAGTCCGGAAGGTGATACTTTTTTTCCGGAACTTGATACCGGGTCATGGCGCCTTATGAGTCGTGAAGCGCATGAACCCGACGAAAAGCATATTTACGGATATGCCTTTGAGGTATGGGACAAAGTTTAAAATGAGTTGTATTTTTACAAAAAAATCAAGGATGAAAATTATCGCTGCATTGATGCCGGTATTGCTTGTATTCATGTCCTGTTCACGGCAGCCGGCTGAGCCTGAGCAAAAAGAAGCGCCCACTATGCATGAACAAGCTGAACATCAGTTACATATACCGAAACAGCAGCTTGCATCAGACCTTGATCCGGTTTGCGGTATGTCGGTGGCAGAAGGACAAGCCGATACCATGCAGTATAAAGGTAAAGTCTATGGTTTTTGCGGAAAAGGTTGTAAGGAGAGTTTCGCCGTTAATCCGGCATCATTCCTGAAATGAACAGGGGTAAAATCATCAACGGAGTTATAGTAGTATTGATTGCTCTAACTGCGGCTGGAGGCTGGTGGTATGCCAATCAGCCTGAACCCTACAGGGTTTTGCCTGTTTATGGTCACCGAAAGACAGACTCGGTTGCATCACATGCAGGGCAATTTCATCAGATTGATGCTTTCAAGTTGATTGATCAGCAAGGCCGGCCATTTTCAAATGAAAACCTTAAGGGAAAGATTTATGTGGCTGATTTCTTCTTTGCCAACTGCATGGATATTTGTCCCGTAATGACAGGTCAGATGGAGCGCGTTTACAGGGCGTTTGAAAATAATCCGGAAGTTTGTTTTGTTTCGCACACCGTTGATCCGGCAAGAGATACTGTTGAAGCACTTGCTGCCTATGCCCGTCGGCACAATGCTGCCTATGGCAAATGGTATTTCCTTACAGGCGAAAAGGCCTCCATTTACAAACTTGCAAGGCAATCGTATCTGCTTTCCGCCACAAGCGGTGACGGCGGTAGTGCTGACTTTGTGCATACCCAGAATTTCGCGCTGATTGATACGCTTCGGAGAATCAGGGGTATTTACGACGGTACGGATTCTACAGATATTGAAAAACTGATAGCCGACATAAGGGAACTCCGCAAGGAAAGCGGATTTGGCAAGTAGTTTTTTGCAACCGCAGTCAGATATCCTGTTTCATGCCTTTGAAGACAATTTTTGAAACAGTACCAAGCACCTGTTCCATCTTCTTAATGTTGTTCCCTTTTGTCATTACACCAATGAGATAAGGTCTTTCTTTCAGATAAACAATGCCTACCTCATGTAATTGCTGAATGCCATCGCTATTGCGTTCCCCAAACTTATGGGCTACTGTCACACCCTTGTCAATGCCGGTTATTATACCGTTTTTGTAATCAGTTTTTGTTAACAGATCAAGGGCAAATTCTGAATTTTCCCAGCTCAGATAGGATGCATTAAACAATACCCTGAAAAACCTTGAGTAATCCTTTAAAGTCAAACTATAGTCAGGCTTTGTTTGATCAGGGTAAGGCAGCTGTAAATCAGAAAAAACATGTGCAATTTTTTCAAACGGAATATTTTCGCTTAATAGGGCAGTTGCATTATTGTCGGAGTATTCAATCATATACTTCATCAGGTCTCTAACAGAGTATGTTTCTCCAAGTTTAATCCCTGTTGACTGAATATTTTGTTGCGGAAGATTGCTGTATGGCAGCTTATAGGTGAATTTTTGAGAGAGTATGGCCGGATTTTTTTCTGATAATTTCAGATATGTTATCAGGATCGGGATTTTCATCAGACTGCCCGGAAAATAAACTTCTGATGGGTTTATGCGGGTATCCTGATGCCTGTTGAGATTCCTGATGTATGCTGATGCGGTGATAATGGCCCCTTTTTGCTTTTCACTTTCAAGGTAATCAATTACATCAGCTTTAATTTTTTTAAGCAGTGTATCTTCCTTTGTAAACTCAACAAACGCAAGCGGTTTAATCCATTTGTACTCATCTTCAACTAATATTCGCATTGACACTCCATCAATTTTATCAACGGCATTTTTTAACGCCAGCTGGTATTCAGCTTTGTTTTGTTTGTCAATAAAATAAATTGAAGTAACAGCAGCGACTATGATGAGTATTACCGCAAGAATCGGAATCCGGATTGAAAAAAAAGACCTCTGATTTTTAGGTGGTGTTTTTGATAAAGCCACTGCGAAATTTTTTTTAAATATAGTTAAGATCGTTTATTCACAAAACATTTAAAAACCATCCTCTTTCCAGAATAGAAGGTCTGTAAGTGCATGGTAGTAGGCGAACTTTCCCTTTTGGTAAACCTCAAAAATGTTTTTTTCGACTGATGGTTTGATCTCATCAAAATCAGCAATTAATTGATTTAAAGAAAGGTTCATGAGCGTTTTTTTACCTTTTCGCGTCACTAGCATATAATTATTCAGCCGTTGGATGGCTTCAAATTCAAAGGGTAAAATAACCTTTCCGGCTTTATCAATCAGACCCCAGTTACCTGCTTTAAAAACCCGGGCAATGCCGAGCAAGAAATTTTCGGCGTTATCAAAATCCGAAGGTATCACAACCTTGCCTTTATGATCAATATATCCCCATTTTCCTTTTTTTCTGAATCCGGCCAACCCCTCTGAAAAGTCCAAAACCTGATCAAACATAGGTTGAATAACAACCTGGCCCTTTTTATTGGCAAATCCTGATTTGCCTTTTTTACGTATCCGCGTGAAACCCTCTTTGTAACCGTCAAATTTTCCATCTGAAAAAACATAATCATTGCTGAAGGGTAGCCTTAATTTACCTTTCAAATCAAAAAATGCACATTTCCCGTTTTGATAAACCTTGACGTAATCCTCTGAAACACTACCAATACCGTCGAACCGGCAAGGCAATATATATTCGCCGGCGCGATTAATTAAACCTGATAAATTATTCTGTCGCACAATAGCGTAATTGTTATCAAAATTCATGGCCTCCTGAAACTGAGTTGCAATCACCAGCCTACCGGCTGTATCAATAAATCCGGTTAATCCATTGCTGATTACGGCGCATAAACCTTCAGAAAAATCTCCGGAAGATTCATATTTCTCATTCATCATTTTTCCATTGAGTGCATTGTAAAAATTTATGCCGGAATCATCACTCAGGCGGTATAAATGGCCAAAGGGCCCTTCTATAGTTGCAGGGCATGGCTTAATTATCCAATCTCCTGCGGTATTGATTAATCCGCTCAAACTGTCGGTTTCAACAATAGCCAGCCCCTGTTGAAAGCTGTAGGCTTCTGAAAAAGCAGGCGCAATAACCTTTTGGCCGGCCTTATTAATGTAACCTGACCGGCCATTTATTTTAACCGGTGCCATATTTTCAGAGAAATGGCCTGCCTCGTCGAACTGATAGTGAATAAGGATACGGCCGGTGGAATCGCAATACCCCCACTTATTTTCCCTGATTACCGGAAAAAGCCTTATGCCTGTCAACTCAAAATCTCTGTTGACCCTTTCCTGATAGGGATATTCAGGAAAACGCTCCTTAAATGCAGCAATGCTCTCCCTTCGCTGATCACTTGTAAACTTGTCGTAAAGCAGATTCCAGGCTGCTGGCGTGTTGCGGTTAGATGGAAAACGTTTCACAAAAGCATATAGTTCATCCGTACTTTCATTGTTGACTGATAAACTGTAAATGGCGTTTTCTGCTTCCGGGGTATGCCTGCTTGCCGTATATTTCTGTAGAAATCGCTCAAAATCCTCCAGCCGGCCGCCGGCGGTTTCTTCCCTGAATAAGGCCTCGTCAAGGCGATCCATGGCCATCGGAACCTCAATGGCTTCAGAAAATTGCTCTATAAATGATGAAAGAGCTGAAGCACTGCCGTCTTTCAATGCTTTTTCAAACGCACGCGCATTTCTTAGTGCAATTGCATCCGGTTTTTGAGTGGCCCCTGTATAGATTTTCAGGAAGTGCTGATAGGCTTCAAATGAATTTGTTATTGAAGTCCGGTGAAAGGCAATACGGCAGATATGATCGTGCAATGCTGTTATTGCTGAATCATTAATGCCGTATTTGCGATATCGCAATTGCTTTTCAGGCGTAATCAGCTTATAGGCATCACCTGCAGCCATAAGGCGCCGGTAGGCTGAATCAAGCGAATGGAAATGATTGAGACTATCAGTAAAAATCAGCGCCAGTCCATAATTTGCCGAAACGGGATGCTTGTTAACGCAAGAAATAAAAATTTTCTTGGCCTTAAAAAAATCATAATTATGGAGAGCCTGATAGCCTTTGCTTATCTGAGCAGTAATAACCCCATGAAATAGAAGACAAATAAAACCTGTAATTAACCATCTCATTTAAATGAAACTTCTTTTTTCATTACATATTTCTCCTGTATTCGCCGCCCACCTCAAACAGGGCATGGGTAATCTGACCCAGTGAGCAACCCTTTGCCGCTTCCATCAGTTGCTCGAATATATTGCGGTTCTGTACAGCAGCCTCCCGCACCTTTGTGAGCAACAGGGGAGCCTCTGCAGTCATTGCTTTATGCAGATTTTCTACGGTGCTGATCTGGGCCTGTTTTTCTTCTTCAGTGGCCCTGATAACCTCTTTAGGCAGCACGGTTGGAGAGCCTTTTGAACTAAGGAAGGTGTTCACCCCGATGATCGGATATTCACCGGTATGCTTAAGCATCTCATAATGCATGGATTCTTCCTGGATTTTTCCGCGCTGATACATGGTTTCCATTGCCCCGAGTACACCTCCGCGTTCTGTAATCCGGTCAAACTCCGCGTAAACAGCTTCTTCAACCAGTTCGGTCAGCTCTTCAATGATGAATGAACCCTGGAGCGGATTCTCATTTTTTGCAAGCCCAAGCTCCCGGTTGATGATCAACTGAATGGCCATGGCCCTGCGCACCGACTCTTCGGTAGGCGTGGTAATGGCCTCATCATAGGCATTGGTATGCAGCGAATTGCAATTGTCGTAAATGGCATATAAGGCCTGCAGGGTGGTGCGGATGTCATTGAAATCAATTTCCTGCGCATGCAGCGAGCGACCGGAGGTCTGAATATGGTATTTCAGCATCTGACTGCGCTCATTGCCGCCATACTTAAATTTCATGGCCTTTGCCCAGATACGGCGGGCTACCCTGCCGATCACAGCATATTCCGGGTCTATGCCATTGCTGAAGAAAAACGACAGGTTCGGTGCGAAGTCGTCGATATGCATGCCCCGGCTCAGGTAGTATTCAACGTAGGTAAAGCCATTGCTAAGGGTGAATGCAAGCTGGGTAATAGGGTTCGCACCGGCTTCTGCAATATGGTAGCCGGAGATACTTACCGAATAAAAATTCCGCACCTTATGGTCGATAAAATACTGCTGAATATCTCCCATCATGCGCAGTGCGAATTCGGTACTAAAAATGCAAGTGTTCTGCGCCTGATCTTCTTTCAGAATATCAGCCTGAACCGTGCCGCGCACCACTTTCAGTGTATCAGCCTTGATTTTTTCGTAAACGTCAGCAGGAAGCACCTGATCGCCGGTCACACCCAGCAGCATCAGTCCAAGGCCATTATTGCCCTCCGGAAGTTCACCAAGGTATTCAGGACGCTTTACGCCCCTTGATTTATAGATGGCCTCAATTTGTTCATTAACAGCTGCTTCCATCCCGTTTTGGCGGATGTAAAGTTCACACTGCTGATCGATGGCTGCATTCATGAAAAATGCCAGCAACATGGGCGCCGGACCGTTAATGGTCATCGAAACCGAAGTGCTGGCCTTGCACAGGTCGAAACCTGAATAGAGTTTTTTGGCATCATCCAGGCAACAGATGCTCACGCCTGAATTGCCGATTTTTCCGTAAATGTCGGGGCGGATGCCCGGATCATTTCCGTAAAGGGTTACCGAGTCGAATGCCGTGGATAGGCGCGTGGCCGGCATGCCCAGACTCACGTAATGAAAGCGGCGGTTGGTCCTCTCCGGTCCGCCCTCACCGGCAAACATCCGGGTGGGGTCTTCGCCTTCGCGTTTGAAAGGGTAAATTCCAGCGGCATAGGGAAACTCTCCCGGCACATTTTCACTGAGCGTCCAGCGCAAAATAGCGCCCCAGTTGGCATACGAAGGTGTTACCACCTTGGGAATCATGCTGTGCGACAAGCTTTCGGTATGCGTGGCAATGCGAATCTCTTTGTCGCGTACTTTAAATACAAAGTTTTCTTCCTTGTATTGCCTGCGTTTATCCTGCCATGACCCGATGATCACCCAGTTTTTGGGATCGAGTTCGAGCTTTACCCGGTCAAATTCAGCCTGCAACACTTTACGGATATCAGCCTGCTCATCTGATGCGAAGCCCTCCATGGTCTTGTTAATGGCATAGAGTTTTTCGGCTACTTCGGCCTGTTGTGCCACCCACTGATTGTACTTGCGGTTATTCTCGGTGATTTCACTGAGGTATCGTGTACGGTTGGGTGGTATCACATAAATTTTTTCACTCATTTCAGCACTTACCTGGTAGGATGAAATGAGCGGAGCCTTTGTTTTTTCCTGCAGCTTATCCATCAGTGCCCGGTAAAGGTTGTTCATGCCCGGGTCGTTGAATTGAGAGGCAATGGTGCCAAATACCGGCATGGTCTCCGGGTCTTTGTCCCAAAGCTGATGATTGCGCTGATACTGCTTTTTTACATCCCTGATGGCATCCAGTGCTCCACGTTTATCGAATTTGTTAAGGGCAATCAGGTCAGCGAAATCCAGCATGTCAATCTTTTCAAGCTGGGTTGCTGCGCCATACTCCGGGGTCATTACATAAAGGCTTACATCGCTGTGATCCATGATCTCCGTATCGCTTTGCCCGATGCCGGAAGTTTCCAGAATAACCAGATCGTATTGCGCGGCTTTCAGAATCGCTACCGCCTCCCTTACATGCTTGCTTAATGCCAGGTTGCTTTGGCGGGTCGCCAGCGAACGCATGTAAACCTTTGGATTCCTTATGGCATTCATCCGGATGCGGTCACCCAGCAGCGCTCCGCCGGTCTTTCTTTTGGAGGGGTCAACCGAAATAACCCCGATATACTTATCAGGAAAGTCAAGCAGGAATCGCCGCACGATTTCATCAACCAGCGATGATTTACCTGCACCTCCCGTGCCGGTGATGCCTAAGACGGGTGACTTGCTTTCTGCGGCAAGCTTTTGTATCCGCTGCATTTCTCCGGCGGCTTCTTCTGGATTATTTTCTGCTGCAGAAATCAGCCTTGCAATAGCGTTCCAGTCTTTCTCTTTTAAATGCGCCACCTCACCGTTCAAATTAACGCCGGTGGGGAAATCGCATTTTTGCAGCAGGTCGTTGATCATGCCCTGCAAACCCAGCGCCCGTCCGTCGTCAGGATGATACAGCCGGGCAATACCATATTGGTGTAATTCTTCGATCTCTGAGGGAAGGATGGTTCCGCCACCACCGCCGAAAATCCTAATATGGCCGGCTCCTTTCTCTTTGAGCAGATCGTACATGAATTTGAAATACTCCATGTGGCCACCCTGGTAGCTGGTCATGGCAATAGCCTGGGCATCTTCCTGAATGGCGCAGTTCACCACCTCTTCCACACTCCGGTCATGCCCGAGGTGGATAACCTCTGCACCGCTGGTTTGTATGATGCGGCGCATGATATTGATCGCGGCATCGTGACCGTCGAAAAGGGAGGCAGCCGTTACAATGCGTATCTTATTTTTTGGCTGGTAAACAAGGGTTTCCATGCGTTTGTTGAGTCAATTTTGGGTGGGTAAAGATAGGGAGTTTGCGGCAGGGTGCAATGCCGTAGCGCCGAATAGCTGCGCACAATTGTGCGTCTTTGCTATTGCGCAAGTTGGGATTAAGCTGATTCTGTTTTCTCGGCAAACCAGGGCAAATAGTTTTCTATTTGTGAGGCCAAAAAATACGGCATGTTTAACAGGTGGTATTTTTTTCCTGTCGGCGTTTTTGCGGTTGTGATGTTCAAATGGCCCGCATACAACCGAACAGCAAGTAAATGCGGAGCCTCTTCCATGAACTGGTGAAGTGAGCGTAACTTTCCTTCCTTGCCCGATTTTACTTCAATTGGAATAAGTTTCCCATCAAATGGCATCAGGTAATCAACTTCGGCATCAGAAGTTTTTTTCTCCCTCACCCAAAAGTTCAGTCCGCCTGTAGCCCTCTGTTGCAAGGATAACAACTCCTGACCCACCAGGTGCTCAATCATGGTACCCTGAAAGATTTTACTCAGGTCATCGGTTCCGATAATCTCTTTTTGCAGGCCCAGTGAAAAGTTCATCAGGCCTGTATCAAGCATTTGCAAGCGTGGTGATTTTCTGTAATCGGGAGAAAGTGGCAAACGGGCATTGGTTACCGGATAAATCAGTGCAAACAAAAGTGTTTTTTCAAGGGTACGAAAGGCTTCCCCGATTTCCCTGGAACCGTAGGCTGATTTCCCGAATCCATGAAACTTGATTCTTTTTCCGGCCTCAGAAAACCCGCTACGCAGAATATGTCGAATGATGTGCACCTGCTGTGCGTTGCGTGCATACTTTTCCACATCATCGGTGTAGGTTGCAACCAAAGCATCATAAATTATGGCTAATCGACTCAAATCGCGGTTTTCGGCGTAGTTTTTAACAATTTCCGGCATACCTCCGGTAATGGCATACAGATGAAACAAGCGAAGAAGCTTGTCTATTGCAAAATCACGCATCGGAATACTTTGCAATTGCTCAAGAGCAGCATTTTCTCCTATGGCTAATAGAAATTCGGGAAAAGATACGGGTCTCAATACCAGAAATTCAACACGTCCAACAGGGAAACTGATGTCGGGCCTAAAAATGGTTTCAAGAAGAGAACTGGCAGCAATTACAGGTATTTCAGATGCTTGTTCGAAAAAATACCGAAGAATTTGAATGGCAGAAGGGCAAACCTGAATTTCATCAATGAAAATGAGTGTTTTTTCTTTATTTGCAAGTGTTTTGTTTTTCAGAAAAAATAGCGCTTCCAGCAGTGATGCAATATCAGAAAACTGCTCAAAAGGAAGACGGTCCGCTCTCATCTCAAGGTTAAGGTAAATGTATTGTTCAAATTCAGCCCCGAAACCATGCACAAGTGATGTTTTTCCAACCTGCCTTGCTCCTCTGATAACAAGGGGTTTACGATCCTTTTTCAGAGCCCAGGAACGAAGTTCTATTAGTAATTTTCGCTGAAACATTGCACAAAGTTAGGGCAATATAAATATATTTAAAACATAAAGTTAGGGTAATTTTGCCTGTTATTCATCATAAAGTTAGGGTAAAGTAGCAGATACGTTACTTCAAACATCGAAATACCTGCCCGGTTTGAAAATTGAAAGTCGAGAGACGCCGCCGGAGGAAAAAAACAAAGATTTTTAATCCAGCGCGGAGGGCATTGCCCTCTCTCATCTAAGGATGGCAATTCTTCACTTGACATACACTCAGGTAAAAACAAGGAAATCGCCACACGCTACAAGAAACTAAATAACTGAGAAGTTTTAAAATTGCTATCTTTCATAGCAATAATAGTTTGTTTTTGCTTTTTTTAAAAGCATAATGGAGTATCTGTTCGGGAAATTAGCCCGAAAA
>JBIICM010000168.1:0-5465 GCA_044238875.1 Flavobacteriales bacterium
CGGTACGGCCTATTTTTTTATCCAGGGCAATCTATCGGCCTCGTCAAATGAATATTATATAATCAAACTTGATGCAACCGGAAATTTGCAATGGACAAGGCTAATCAGAAATCCTGATGCCCCCAACATCTATCCTGACTATGCCCGCAGCATTATCCAAACATCCGATGGTGGTTATATGGTTTCAGGGGAAGCCGGCAAGAGGAAACCAAGCGGTGGTTTTGTTACAAAAATTTTGCTGATCAAACTTGATGCATCAGGTAATGTATCTTGGAACCGTTTTTACGGAGCAACAGCCATTCCGGGGTTCTCGGCAAATAACAGTGACTACGGCGAGTCAGTGATTCAGACTTCCGACGGGGGGTATGTAGTCGCCGGATATTCATTCTCATTCAATTACGATTTTGTGAAATCACGAGACGTAGGTCTTGAGTTTTACATCATGAAAATAGATGGTAATGGCAATCTTTTATGGACAAGGATTATCGGAGAACAAGATAATGATGTAGGAAAAGCCGTGATTGCAACTTCCGATGGCGGTTTTGCAGTGGCTGGCTATGTGCAGCCCGCTGTTGCAGGCAGCCGTACCGAAGATTTTTATTTTGTGAAATTAGATGCCGGGCTTAACAACTGCTGCAATACCCGCAGCGGAGGTACTTCCTTTTCATCTGCTGCCACCAATACCACCCGGGGAAGCGAATTTGCGTGTGGAGGCGCATTGGCAAACGGCGGAGCGGAGGGAAGCGGAGGGGTCATGGATGACCTTTGCAACCTTACCCTTAAAGTAACCATTGCTTCAACCAACGTACAATGCAAGGGCGATTGCGACGGCTCGGCTACAGCCAGTGCAAGCAATGGTACACCGCCCTACACTTACGCCTGGTCTAATGGCGGTTCAGCAGATGCTGCAACCGCGCTCTGCGCAGGCATTTATACGGTAACAGTAACCGATAATAGCGGCAAAATCGTTGTGGCACAAGTAAATATCACTGAGCCGGCTCCGCTGCAGGTACCTGTTATTGAGCATCGTTAAGTGCCTTAACGCAACAGCGTTACAGTGCCTTTCTGTTCATCGCTTTCATCAAAATGCTTGAGTCGGGCGATATAGAAATAGGTGCCTTCAGGTAATTTATTTCCTGAAAGATCTGATCCATTCCACTCGAAATAGGGGTTAGCCGACTCATAAACTTTCAGGCCCCAGCGGTTGTATATGATCAGCTCAAAGGTTTCATAAGTAAAGGTTTGTTCAGGCTTGAATGTATCGTTTACCTTATCACTGTTTGGTGAAAATGCATTGGGTAAAACCAATGGCTTAAAGCATGGTTTTATATCAACCCTGAATGAGTCGGTAAGTGAACAGATGGCGCTGTCAATTTCCATTTCCACAATGTACCATCCGGTATCTTTTACAGTAATTTTTTGGGTGAGTTCACCGGTATTCCAGCGATAGGCCAGCGCTGTGGTATCTGGTCCGAAGCTGATTTCATCACCCTCGCAAATTTTAAGCTGCTTGGCACTGAGCGCTGATTTGTAGCCAACATTCACGGTTAATGTATCGAAGGTTTCACAGGCAAGGTTACCGTAGTTGGTTACTTTAACGGTGTAGGTAGTTGTGCTGTCAGGGCTAACACTGATAGCAGACTGCTTTGAAAATTCAGGGCCACCGGCAGTGTACCAGAAAACTTTCTGACTGTTGCCCGGCGGTATATTCAGGCTTAACAGCTCGCCCTGGCAAATGGATGTATCAGGGCCCAGATTGACTTCAGGAGGTTTTCGCACCTGAATGGTGCGTTTGCCCGACCGCTCATAACATGCATTAACAGCGCTGAGTGATATCACCGAACTGTCGGCCTGCGGGAAGGTAATCAACGCCTGATTGTTCAGCGTATCAATTACTGAACCGGGTGAGGTTGACCAGAAATAATAGGTGTCTTCGGCAAGCGGGGCTCTGTATTGTACTGTATCGCCCTCGCATACCTGAAAGGGGCCTATTATGCTCGGATTGGGAGGGCCTTTAACCGTAACCTTGATGCGATTGGAGCCTGGCCCCACACAACCAAAATTTGTTTCGGTACAATAAATTTCATAGCTGCCGAGCGAATTAAACAGGATGCCATTGTAAGGGCCGCCGGTGAAGAAATCAGTATCACTGTTCAGCCCCCACACGTAGGTTGATTTCGGGTTGAATTCAGAAAGTTTGATCCTGAACAACATGCCCCCCAGAAAGCATACGGTTGTATCGCCGTCGAACTTAACGGCCTGGTAAGTGAGCTGATTCACCAGTTCGATGGTAACACCCAGCGGACCGGGAGCGCCCACGGTGAGTCTAACCAATGTGCCCAGCTGATCCCAGGGCTGATTTGAGTTAGTTGAAACAATGCGCAGATAATACGTTCCGGGTATCAGACCCACTGAACTTAACTGGGGCAAAGGGGGGATCAATAAGTCAACCAGCGTATCATTCACCGCGCTTACCTTACCCAGCACGCCGGTATTGATAACGGCGAAAGTATTAAAGTCAAGCACCTGAACCTGGAACTCATTGGGAGGAGAGTAGGAGGCCGCAGGCGGATCAACCTTTATTCGGACCTTAATGGTTGTATCAACACCATTTTCATTGTCAATGCAGAACTTAAGGTCTTTCTTCTCATTGGTTTCCATATCGCAGCGGCGAATGCATATCGGGCCATAAACGGAGCCAATCACCGGAGGACTGTTGGAAATTACCCGGATATAATAATTACATCCCGGCGGAATCGGATGCGGCTGTTCCCTGATCAGGCCGGAAACATTGCCGGGAGGCGATCCCAGCGGATAGGAGGCATCATCGTTGCTAAAGCCCAGCACGTTCGGATTGGGCGGAAAATTCCCGTTTGAGTCGGAAAGTTGTGCCACATAGGTGTTGTTGATAAAAACACCGTCAGAATTAAATGGCACATCAATTACACTGCCTACGCACACGGTATCGGCCGGATTTTTTGTAACTGCCGGCTGTTTCGTATAAATATTGTTCGGGCAGTCCTGAATTGCGATACAGTTGCTGGTATCGGAAAAGATAAACGGATTCGCATCTACCCTTACGACACGGAATTTGTAACAATTACCCGGATTGGTAGCCGGTGGAATACCTATGGGAAATAGGCTAATCATTGTAGCCAGGTTATTGATGTTGTAGGTAAGCCTGACCGGAGGGTTGGCGAAACTCCCGAATTCATTTGACATCTGCACCTCATAAAAACCATCACCACATAGCGGCACCGGGTTTCGGAAACGAACCCTTACCTCTTTCCCCCTGCATACCGGATTGGGAAAAACGGAGTCGATCTCAAGCCGCACATTGTATTGAACAGGAGAAAATTTGCCCACAATTCTAACGCCGTCAATACCTGCAGAACCCGCAGGGCTCCCCGATCCGGCATCATTTTTCCAAAGAAAACCAAACCGAAGATTGTTTACGTTATCAAAGGCCTCGTTGTAGAACTCCACATAATTCCACAATGGAAAACCGGTGAAGGAGGCAGCGGGCACCGGTGACCAGTTTCCGCCATTCACGCTGTAAACCAGTTGAAACTGAGCACCCGGGTTGGCTGCCATGTGAATAAAAAATGCGATGCGCACACTGTCGAGGCCCAGCGTACAGAAATCACCTGCAGAGGTAAATCTTTCTGACACCGCTGAAGGTACAAAACTGGCGTTTAGCACATTCTGTGACGACAAGTCCTGGTTATAAATGTGCAGATAATTGCTGCGCGGTGCGAAATTAATGGATCCTCCGCTGGTGTTGTTTTGCTCAGGGGTGCCGGGGGCAATACCCAAACCATCATAGCTGTTATTGATAATCCACTGATTGGGCCCTGTATTGGCGCCAAACTGACCATTGTTCAGGATGAAAGCACCGGGCCCGTTTTCAAAATCTTCAGTGTAAACCAGCACGTTCTGACCGATCAGTGCCTTGACAGGCATAAGCACCAGAAACAACAATAGCCGTATGAATAAGTGTTGCATGCAGAGTGGCGTTAAGCGGCTAACCGTGCTTGCTAAGGTATTGATTTTTTAATATTTGTAAAATCAGCATTGAAATTTATTGTATTTCAGGAACTGAAATACAATAAAGCGCCTGACAAATCAACTGAATTAGCATTTTATGATGAACCATAGCGCAACGCAAACGCTACTAAACTTTGTCCGATTAATAGGGGGGCAAGCCACTAGTGAAGAAGAATCAAACTTTGCAACAAATAATTCCTGCATGTTATCATCTTGATTCTCATAATTTAATGGTGGGAGCTGCCATACTTCCGTGTTGGTTTGTGGGTATTTTCTCGTTTCGCCTCCAATATACACAGCGCCTTTAGGAGTAACAGTTATATTTATGAAATTCATTGTTGTATTGAACTCAGTAAGAGTATCATTTGTAACTCCCCAACCACCCAATTGTACAACATTCAAAATATTACCAGCTCCCGACATTTGAACTAAATAATTGCTTTTCTCTGGAATTGGGAAAGAACCTAATGTGTCAGCATTTACTGAGAGCCCAAGAATAATGAGACCACCGTTTGGATGGGGAGCATAATTCGTAAAAAATGTTCCAAACGTATCTAGAATTTCGTCGTTTACCCAAATCACATTTGCTTGAGTATCCAGGCACGCCACGAAACTGCGCACAACTGCATTTCCGGAATTTAGGGTTGTAGTTCCAAAAGTGATTGTCCCGAAGAATGTTCCAAAAAAATAGAGTCTGTTATTGTTTCCAATGGTGAATGATGCGCCTTGTAAATTGGCAGGATATACTCTATGCCACAACAGTTGCCCTTGTGCTGAAAATTTTGCAAGGAAATTTCGAGCCGCATTATTGCTTGCAGAATAGCCTATGCCTCCTAGCACCACCGAAGAACTTTTAATGTTACCCATCACATAAACATCGCCAGAAGAATCAGTCTCCATTTGATTAATTTGGTCAACTCTTTCGCCTCCTAGCCGCCAAGCCCAGTTCCATGATGGGATCTGAGCAAAACTCGAAAAAGAAAATAGTAGTAGGCTTAAAATGCTAATGGTTACGAAGAATTTTTTCATCATCGGTTGTGTAAAATTGTAAAAGGCTGAGATGTGTTTCCCGACTGAATAAAATAAAGTCCACTTTGGAACAAACGCACATCGAATTCCGTGCGTTTTGAGCTTGATGTGGTTTCGAAAATCAACCTTCCTTGTACATCCAAGATGCGGATGGGTAGGTTCGGAAATTCACTTTCAAGAATTAAAGTTTCATCGGCAGGGTTGGGATAAACACTGAATTGATTTGCTGGTATTGTGTGTAAACCTAGGCTCAAAAATGCTTGGCAATTGGAAGTATCGCGGCAATCTCCATTGCTGATTTCCAAAGCGAAATTCCCATTAGAAGAAGCAATAAAACTTGGATATACTTCAGCAATTAAAGGGGCGAAATTCGATTCACAATCGAGCCA
>JBIICM010000169.1:0-5414 GCA_044238875.1 Flavobacteriales bacterium
ATCATTTTTTGCATTGTTTTGTAGCTGTTACCTTCTACAACAACTACATAAACTCCTGAAGGAAGTTCAGAAACAGCCATTGAATGATTTACAAATGCGCTGGCACCTGCTGTAAGACTGCTTGTCATTACAACGCGGCCGGTTACATCAATCACATTGATTCTGTAAGCTTGCTCTTCAGCAGCGGTTTCAAGGCTAACGGTGATATAATCAGTAGCCGGATTTGGGAATACATCAGCGAAGAACATTCCCGGATCTTCATCAGGTGTGTTAACCTGATCAACATAACCCATTTTTCCACCAGAACCTGTTGTGGGGCATCCTTTTTTAGCAACCAGTCCGTCAACATCGTAACCGTCAGCTGAATTAGGGAAACGACCACTTTCGCGGATTGATTTGTCGAAAATACGCACATAACGCAATGTACGGGCACCGCCTGTTTCAGGCATTGAACTGATGTCAAGGAAACCATCACGGCAAAGACGGCCAGGACCACCTTTGTAAGCTTCTGCCGGCTCATTGGTTGGATCTGCGTTCAGCAATGTCCAGTTAACACCGTCATTTGAACCCCAGAATTCAGCAATTTCAGGATAATTGGCACAATTTGTACTGGTGAATTTATCACCCCATGTTGTTTCGTACACTGTAATATCAGCTCCCGGACGATCAAAAATTGTGTAATCAAAACGAAGCGTGATTTGACCTTCTATAGCTGAAGTGGATGGATTGTCAAGTCCGAGAGAAGTAAATACTATCGCTCCTGATGCGTCACTGGTGCTGGGTGAACCAATGGCGTTGTTAGGATTTTTACGATTTGTTGCAGGTGTGTTTGTATTGGTTGCACCAGGGCCTTTGAGATTACCTACAATGTAATCACTAAAGGCTACAGGGTAAACATCTGAACCGCTACTTGGAACTACACTTGACAGATAGTAAGCGGTTACACCGTCAACATCAAAGGCATCTTCATTGCCTCTGAAGGAAGCAGGATTAGAAGCATCTACAATCCTGACATAAAGCCCCCATGAAATGTTATCAGGCAACTCCACGTCAAAATTATGACACTGATTGTCTGCTACCTGAACCCAGTTACATCCATCTTGTGATACAAACACATCGGCATACTCAGGATAAGCGCCACAAGAAGGGTTTCCGAAAGATGTTTCACTAATAGAGAGGTCAATACCTTCGCCATCTCCAAATGGCTGAGAGAAGGCAAGTGTAATGGATCCGCCAAAACCTAATGAAACAAAGTTAATTGTACCTCCATCATCATTTTGAGGAGCGCCCAGCGCATTGCCAGAAATACCTCTTGCAGGCACGGGTGTGGTAGAAAGTCCGTCTGCTGATGTTCCAAAAGAATAGTTAACAACAGAGGTTGGGTAAATGGGCTGAGCGCTAACGCCCAATCCGATGGCTAATGCAGCCGCGGTTGCCATAAATGGTTTCCGGATTTTTGTTAAGGTTTTCATAGTTTTTATGGTTTTTATGGCACAAATATAAAATACAATTTCAAATCTTACAATTAAAAAACGCCATCTTTATTAACAAATATATGTTAGCCCGGCAATTTGTATCCTAAATAGCTTAATTTTATACGTTTTTAGTGGTTTTGGGCTAATTTATATAATTTATATAATTTTATGAAACGAATATTTCTTACATGAAAAAAAACTGACCTAACAAACCCTCGAAAAAACAAGGCTTTGGAAATGAAAAGAAAAAACAAGGTGGCCAATAGATGCAGAATACTTATTAATATTGACCTTGCCAGTTTTTTGTAAGGAATTTACCCATCTTGCATGAAAATGTCAGATTGGGTTTCCGATTGATTTAAAATTAAAATGTATTATGTATAAAAGTTATTTGTTTATCATACAACCTTATCCATAATTGGTGCAGAATGAATAGTTTTGTGTCGTGCATAAACTGAACATCAAAGGATTCATTCCGCTATTCTTGTTTTTTTGCTCATTCAACCTTCTCGCACAGGTTGATAAGCCTGTAACCAGGCCCGACACAGTTAAACCTCGCATGCGCGATACAACGATAAAAGTGCGGATGGATACAGCGAGATTTTGGCGCGACAGTATGGAACGTAGAAGGTACCTGCGCGACGGAGAATATGAGAAAGATCGTGCAGCAAGGCTCCGCACCAAACGCAGGAAATTCAAAATACGCTACAGCGACCGCATACAATATGCAGGTTATCTTACCTGGCCCTACACCGCGGCTGCCGGAATTCCATCAACCCTCCTTTTGCAAAAAGCAGCCGCTGATCTGGATGAATCGATATGGCGCCCCTCATGGTGGGAGGATAGTACCAATCAACAGTTAAAAAGATCCAGGCCAAACAGGCTGTTAAGGATGTTGTTACTCGACCTTACGGTTGAGTCGGCTCTCACAGGACTGCAACAGAATATAACCGGTCAGTTTACCAGGGCACTCGAATTCGGCATTCCTGTTGATGGCTATGGCTTTCGCCCTCCTGTACCTTTTTGGTTGCCGCCTGGTAAACTCGATCTTTCTGACACGTTGTTGATGCAGGAATTTTCACGTCAGCAGCTTGCCCAGGTTTCATCTGCCGGAATTGAGGCCAGCCACATGGTAATGGATGAACTCAGCATACGCTGGATGATGAGGGGCTCGGTTTATTACCGGGAAGCCCTGCATTATCTAAGGCATCAAACAGCCAATATGGCTGGATTACTGCTATCTGGTAATAACGATAAAGGCGTAAATCCCTTTAGTAATTACCTGTATTTCATAAACAGAGAATTCGGCCAGATTTCTTCTTACCGTTATGGGGCTTCAAGTTTGAAAAGAGATTATCTGTTGGCCAACCTTACAAATCCATACCTCTATAACAGTATCGTAAATGTTTTTCATAATTACCTCAGGTTTGGTGAAGATTCTGTGCGGTTGAGGGCCATCCCGCTTGGTTATGCCAAATCACTGATGCCCTGGATAAGGCTCAATCTGACTCCCTTTGGCACCGAATGGATGCCTGAACTGGCCGTAAACTACCACCGGCAGGCCGCCCAGCTTTACGCCCGGATTGGTAACAATTCATTCACTGAATCGTATGGAGGGGGTATAAAAATGTATAACCTTGTAAGAAATACGAAAGTTGCCATACACCTGCATGCCGCATTCTGGAATCAGAAGTATTTCTACCGAAACTGGTCGGGGCAGGAGGTCGAACCCATTGGCTGGGGCTGGAATGCCGGATTGACCAGTTTTATAAAATTAGGCAAAGGTCTTAACCCGCTGTCACTTGCACTGCATGCTGGCTACAAAACCCGCGGTTATATTGAGGGTGAACCCTGGCAGGAAGGACCGGTAATAAGGGTAGGTTTAAGCTTCGCGCTTGAAAACGACTTTGAAGAGGATGACACCGTGCCTGAATATGAATTCGTAAGTTCAGGTAAAGGCAAAAAGAAAAGAGGAATTAGAAGAAATGCATCACGCAGAAGGTTTGATTCACAAAATCTAAAAAGTGGGAATTAGCGATGCATCTAAGGTTAAATAAAGTTAAGGTTTTGGCGGCAATAGTGCTGATGGCTTTCTCGGCAGTACTAATGCTGGCCGGTTGCGTAAAAGAAAATCTTGAGCCCTTTACCTATCCTGAAAATGCCGTAAAAATCAAGGAGCTGGTGCTAAATTGCAGCGATAAGCAATTTGAGAGGCAAGCCTTTTTCTGGAAAACCCTGATGGGATTTGATGTAGATAACGAGTCTCAAACCAGCTTTTCTGTGAAAATTGGTAGTTCAATCCTAACTTTTGTGGAGGGAGCGCCGGGCGGGGTGTATCAGTTCACCCTCGAAATTCCTGAGAATCAAATTGAAAATGCCCTTTTTTGGATTAAAAAAAGAGCAAAGGTTGTAACTGATGCCCAAACCGGAGCTGAAATACTACATAAGTCAAAACTCAATACACATTCACTGTTTTTCAATGATCCTGCTGGCAACCACATTGAATTGATTGCCCGGCATAAATTAAAGAATTCAATGCAGGGTGAATTCAACCGCAATATGATTTATTCGATCTCAAATGTTACGGTAGTCACCAGAAGTATCAAAGATTGTAAGGACAGCCTGATAAATAATTTTAACCTGTATGAAATTCCGGGTACTTCAAACAGTGTTAAAATAGTAGGCGGCGAATCCGGAACACTTACCTTTCACATCCCTACCAGGCCTTATTTCCCATCAGAAGATAACATCGCATCACCATACCGGATGAATATTGTTATACGGCATCCTTCGCAGGTAAACTTCAAACTCCCCGGATCAGAAGCAATCATCCGGTCAGAACCCTGAATGGCCCATGTGGAGATTTATTCCGGCAAGTTTGCTGCTGCTGAGCGCTTGTGCTGCTGATTCAGATAAAAAAGAGGTTTGTGCAAGGGTTTTTGACAAAGAGCTGAGCCGTAAGGAGGTATTAAAAAGTATTCCGTACGGAACTAACCCTAAAGATAGCGCTGAGATCGCGAAAAATTTTATCGAACAGTGGATCAGAAAACAGGCTGTATTGCAAAAAGCAGAGCTCAACATGAGTGATGAGCAAAAAGAGGTAGGGCAACAGCTTGAAGACTACCGCACCTCGTTGCTTATTTTTGCTTACGAACAGGAGTTGGTCAGGCAAAAACTCGACACCCTTGTATCGGCTGCCGAAATTGAAAACTATTACAGGTTGAATCCCGGAAACTTCGAATTGAAAAACAATATTATCCGTTTACGATACGTTAAATTGCCGCTTACAGCACCCGGGGTAGAGAAAGTTAAAAACTGGCTTAAGCAGAATGAGAAAGATCGCCTTGAACAGTACTGCCGGTTACATGCGGTAAATTACCTGCTTTTCGACGACAACTGGCTGCTGATGGATGATGTGCTGAAAGAAATACCGCTTGCCGGTTATTCAACTGAACAATTCGCACGAAATAACAGAATGCTTGAGATCAAAGACAAGGAATACTTTTACCTGATCAATATTGCTGATTTTATGGTGAAGGATAGCAAAGCACCGCTCTCATTTGTGAAGGATGATATCAGGAATATCATTTTAAACAAGCGGAAAATAAAGCTCATACAACAAATGCAGGAAGATGCCTATAAAGAAGTATTGGACAGGAAAGATGCTGAAATTTTTTATGAAAAGTAACCCGGGATTTTTTATCTGCCCAGGTTTCAGTGCCCTTTTCTGTTTGGCGCTGCTGATTGGCCATACTGCGGCTGCTCAGTACAAAACTGTTGATAAAATTGCAGCAGTAGTTGGTGATAAGGCTATACTGCTCTCTGAGATTGAGGGGCAATACCTGAATCTTGAATTTCAGTCGGCCGACAAACAGACGGTGAAATGCGCCATCATCGAAGAAATGATCATTCAAAAGCTACTCCTCAATCAGGCTGAGA
>JBIICM010000170.1:0-5397 GCA_044238875.1 Flavobacteriales bacterium
CCAGGCCTGCTCCAGCTCATCTTCTTTCCAGATGATCCGCATGCCTTTGCCGCCGCCACCTGCGGTTGCCTTAATAATGACCGGATATTTGATTTTTTTGGCAATCTTTTTTGCTTCTTCAATGCTGCCCAACAATCCCTCTGAACCGGGTATGGTTGGCACCCCGGCCTTCTTCATGGTTTCCTTGGCCATTGATTTGTCACCCATCTTTTCAATCTGTTCAGCAGTAGCGCCAATGAACTTGATACCATGATCCTTGCAGATCTTTGAAAATTTGGCGTTTTCAGAAAGGAAACCATAACCGGGATGAATGGCATCGGCGTTAGTGATTTCAGCCGCTGAGATGATATTCGGTATGTTCAGATATGAATCCTTGCTGGGAGGGGGGCCGATACAAACGGCTTCATCAGCAAAGCGCACATGAAGGCTCTCCTTATCGGCCGTTGAATAAACAGCTACCGTTTTAATTCCCATTTCATTGGCGGTGCGGATTACACGAAGAGCAATCTCACCGCGGTTGGCGATCAGTATTTTTTTAAACACCGTAAATTAGGTTTAGGTGAATCAGGCAGGTTCAACTAGAAAAAGCGGCTGGTCATATTCAACAGGACTGGCATCATCAACCAGCACCTTAACGATGCGCCCCTTCACATCGCATTCAATTTCATTGAACAATTTCATGGCCTCGATGATGCAAATCACCTTGCCGGGTGCAACCTCATCACCCACGCTAACAAAGGGCGGCTTATCAGGACCTGCCGAACGGTAAAAAGTACCAATCATAGGTGATTTGATGGTGACCTGATTCGACGGACTTTCAGCCTTTGGAGCAGGAGCTGCGGTTACAGGCGCAGGTGCAGATGTCTGTGAAGGTTGCATTGCCACCGGAGCAGCAGCAGCAGCAGCCTCAGCAGGCATCTGGTAGATAATCGTTTCTTTGGCTTTTGCAGCCGGATTATCGGTTTTAACTGTGAGCTTAAAATCGTCGGTTTCAAGCGAAACTTCGCTAACGCCCGATTTTGCTACAAACTTGATCAGGTCCTGGATTTCCCGGATGTCCATAAATTTTTTTTTTGAGTTAAAGATAAAAAATCACTTGAGGTGTATCAGCTGTTGTAGGCCCATTTAACAAGGGTGGCTCCCCATGTAAATCCACCTCCGAATGCTGCCAGTACAAGGTTATCGCCCTTTTTCAGTTGTTTTTCCCACTCATACAGGCAGAGCGGTATGGTACCGTTGGTGGTATTCCCGAAATGCTGGATATTCACCATTACTTTTTCAGACCCAACACCCATTCTTGATGCAGTGGCATCAATGATACGCTTGTTGGCCTGATGTGGCACCAGCCAGGCAATGTCATCACCTTTCAAATGGTTACGTTCCATAATCAGGGCTGCAGCATCAGCCATGTTCTTCACAGCGGCTTTGAAAACGGGTTGACCATCCTGAAAAACAAAATGTTCTTTGGCATCAACTGTTGCATGGGTCGGAGGTTTCACCGATCCGCCGGCTTTCTGATGCAGGTATTGCCTTCCTGAACCATCAGAGAAAAGAACAGAATCAATGATTCCGTAGCCTTCAGTATCCGGCTCAAGTAAAACAGCACCGGCACCATCTCCGAAAATAATGCAGGTGGTGCGGTCAGTGTAATCAACAATGGCTGACATTTTATCAGCACCAATCACAATAACTTTTTTATGCGTGCCTGACTCAATGAATTTTGATCCGGTGGTAAGACCGAACAAAAAGCCACTGCAGGCGGCCTGCAGATCATAACCCCAGGCGTTTACCAGCCCGGCTTTGTCACATAAAATATTGGCGGAAGCCGGAAAAATCATATCAGGGGTGACGGTGCAGAAAATTACAAGTTCAATCTCTTCCGGTTTGGTTCCGGTTTTTTTTAAGAGACCCTGAACCGCCGGAAGCGCCATGTCTGTTACACCTAAACCTTCTCCCTTCAGTATGCGTCGCTCACTGATGCCTGTCCGGCTGGTAATCCACTCGTCAGTGGTGTCAACTAATTTTTCAAGTTCCTTGTTGGTAAGCCTGTATTCAGGTACATAACCCTCTACACCCGTTATTGCTGCGCGGATCTTACTCATGTTGAAGCACTGCTTTTATCTTTTCATTCAATCCGGCGCTTTCAATCTCATAAGCGCGGAGAATCATATTACAAATGGCGCGGTCACTGCTGATCCCATGCCCGACAATCACTGTGGCGTTCACACCCAATACAGGGGTGCCGCCATAATTTTCATAGTTGAACCGATCAAGAAATGGATCCCGGATATTTCTCGCTTTAATAAGGCTGTAAAAGCCTTCGGCCATTTTCAAAATCACATTACCCGTAAAACCGTCACATACCAAAACATCAGCCTTGTCATTGAAAAGATCCCTCCCTTCTATGTTGCCAATGAATTGAAAATCAGAAGATTCTTGCATCAGCTGAAAAGCAGCCTGGGAAACAGCATTACCTTTCTCAGGTTCTTCACCAATATTAATGAGTCCCACTTTCGGTCGTTCCATACCGAGTACCCTTTCGGCATACATGGATCCAAGCAAGGCAAACTGGTAGAGCGTTTCTGGCTTGCAGTCAACATTAGAGCCGACGTCAAGCAGAATTCCATACCCTCCGTTTTCTTTGGGCATGAGTGACATGATACAGGGACGCTGAATACCTTCTATGGGCTTGATACTCAGTACAGAGCCTACCAGCATTGCTCCGGTATTACCGGCGCTGCAAAAAGCCTGAATCTGCTGGTCACGCAGTAACTGAAAGCCAACAGAAATGCTTGAATTTACTTTTTGGGTGAAAGCCCTGGTTGGATTTTCCCCCATTTCAATCATTTCAGCTGCATGAGCGATTTCAAATACATCAATGGCCGCATTTGCTTTACCAAGTTCATCCTTGATAAGGTCTTCAGGGCCGATCAATACAATTCTAACCCCTTCAGGCAATTTGCCAGAGGCTAACAATGCTCCGTTTATGGTGGCATGGGGCGCAAAGTCTCCACCCATCACATCGAGCCCGATTAACATCGCTTTTTTAAAATCAGGCACAGGCTGCCGGCGATTATCAGGCTGTTACTTTAGCGGGTACTACCAGCTTTCCTTTGTAATACAAGTCACCGTCAACTAAATAGGCGCGGTGAAACAGGTGAATTGTACCGGTGGTCTGACATTTTGCCAATGTTGGCAATTCAGCCTTGTAATGCGTTCTGCGCTTATCCCGGCGGGTTTTTGAAATTCTTCGTTTAGGATGTGCCATGGTTTCTGTGAATTATCTTTTACTTGTATTTTTTTCAAGTTCCTTTAAAACTTCCCATCTGGGATCAATTTCATGATGCCCTGCTTCAGATGCTGATTGAAGGGCATTTAGCTTGTCCAGCACTGCCTGATCACACAAATTGGTATCACCGGTTATTTCACATGGTACCGTATGAAGTGGAATCGCAGTAGCGATGTATTCATATATATGCTGTGCGATATTAAACTGGTAATCACTCCTGCTGATATAGAGAATATCAGGATCTTCGTCAGATTCCGACTGGTCAGAATAACGAAGAATCAGTCGGTTTTCGGTTTTGAGGGGCAGCGGCCAGCTGACAGCGCAGCGATCACATTCAACATCAACGGTACCGCTGATACTGAATTGAAGGTTGAGCAGATAGGCTGTTTTTTCCAGTTCAACGTTAATGTTGACAGTTCCGTGCTCAATAACTGTACTTTCCAGGGCTGTAAAAAATCGCTCATCCGCCTGAAAATCAAACGAATGCTTTCCTACGGCCAGCCCGGAAAATTGGATAGTGTATTGATCTAAGTAGTCAGACACAGGTCTTGAAAAAGGAGGGCAAAGATAAAAAAAAATCAATTCAGAGCGATTCCGCTACAACCTCATGAACACCGGGTACCATGCGTACAAGCAGATTTTCAATACCTGATTTAAGCGTAACTGAAGCAGAAGGGCAGCCAGAGCAGGATCCCTGAAGGGCTACCGTAACCACTCCCTCGCTGAATGATTTGAATCTGATTGCACCACCATCCTGTTCAACAGCAGGTTTGATGTATTCTTCGAGAATTTCCTGAATTTTCACCTCAATACCTTCAGTATCCGTAGCATTATCGTTGAGCAATTGCGCACCATCAGGTATCAGTGACTCCGGATAAATTTCAATAACCGGCAGGCCTTTAGTCAGATAATCCTGAATAAATTCCCTTACTGCTGCGGTAAGCTTATTCCAGTCGGCCGCATCAGTCTTGGTGATGGTTACAAAATTATTGTAGAAATAAAGTGACCTTACATAGCCGCCCTTAAAAAGCTCCAGGGCGAGGGGAGCACCTCCGGCCTGTGCATCATTCAGATATTCTACTGCCTTACCCGGTTCAATAATCAGCCGGTTGGCAACAAATTTCATAGACGCCGGATTCGGGGTGGCTTCGGCATAGACTAAGGTGGGCTGGAATGGCATATTTTTTTTCGCAAAAATAAGCAATTTGAGCCTGAATACTGATCCAGGTCAGTATGTAGTATGAGATCTGTCATTTGTTAATTGCCGAATACATGTTACGTTTGCACTTTAAATCTTTAATACTATGGTACTGGCCGAATACCACAAAGAATTTGCTGTTGTAATACCCCGGGTCTTTTTGGGTATTTTATTTTTCTTTCAGGGGTATGATGCACTTTTCAGGCTTGGCATACCGGCAGTTGTTGAAACATTTGAGTATCCGCTTACCAGCAAAGGGATTCCCAAGTTTTTCCTTGTGTTAGGATCCTGGTACACCTCGTTGGCTAAACTTATTGGTGGCATACTGCTCACCTTCGGCTTGTTTACACATGTATCCTTATACCTGCTTGGACTTGATCTTGTTTTTGTAGCCCTTACATTCAGTATTATTCGTCCCCTCTGGGATATGCAGTTTGTTTTTCCGAGACTGGTCATTTTGATTTATCTGCTCCTGGTGCCTGCAGAATGGAATGCAATCTCACTGGATCATTTTTTCAATCAATAAAAACCCAATATGCAAATCGAAATACATAAAGACCGCAAGCTTGCTGAGCTGCAAAATGATTTCAGTCTGCTTTTTCCCTTTCTGAAAATAGCTTTTTTTTCAGATAATCATGGCAAGGGAAAAGGTTCGGCCAAAACTGATGCGCTTGATCCTGAAACAACAGTGGCTGATTGCAGCGCCACCGGCAGCGAAGGAAATCTTCAGCTGAGCGCGGATATGACTGTTGCCGAGCTGGAACAAACAATTTACCGCGACTTTGGGCTGGCTGCGCAGGTATTCAGAAAAACCGGGCATCATACCTGGCTTGAAACTACTGCTACCGACTTCTGGACCCTCCAGCGCCAAAACCAGCAGGGAAAAGAAATGATGGAACTCAATAGAGAG
>JBIICM010000171.1:0-5394 GCA_044238875.1 Flavobacteriales bacterium
CCGATAAATGCGGAAATGATGGCAGGCGGGGCTTCGTTGGCGCCCAAACGATGATCATTGCCGGCGGAGGCGATGGATGCCCTCAGCAGATCGGCATGGGTATGTACAGCCTTCAGCGTATTGATAAAAAAGGTAAGAAACTGCAGGTTGTTCTTCGGGGTTTTTCCGGGGCTCAGCAGATTTTTTCCGGTATTGGTTGACATTGACCAGTTGTTGTGCTTGCCTGATCCGTTGATGCCTGCAAAAGGTTTTTCATGCAGCAGGATTCTGAACCGGTGACGCCTGGCTACTTTACTCATTATGTCCATCAGCAGCTGGTTATGATCAACCGCAAGGTTGGCTTCTTCAAACATCGGAGCGCATTCGAACTGATTGGGTGCTACCTCATTGTGTCGTGTTCTGATTGGAATACCGAGCTTTAAACACTCGCTTTCGAAGTCGCGCATGTAGGCGTTAACGCGTTCGGGTATTGATCCGAAATAATGATCTTCGAGCTGCTGTCCCTTTGCCGGTGAGTGACCAAACAACGTTCTTCCGGTTAAGGAGAGGTCAGGTCTGGCATGGTACAGCGCTTCATCAATCAGAAAATATTCCTGCTCCCACCCAAGGGTTGCGTGTACTTTGGTTACATTTTTATCGAAATACTGGCAAACCTCAACTGCAGCCTTATCAAGTGCATGCAGCGCTTTGAGCATGGGTGTTTTATAGTCAAGTGCCTCTCCGGTGTAGGATACAAATATGGTGGGTATGCAGAGTGTGCCGCCAATAACAAAAGCAGGTGAACTGGGATCCCATGCTGTGTAACCGCGGGCTTCAAATGTGTTACGGATACCGCCGCTTGGGAAGCTGGAAGCATCAGGCTCCTGCTGGATAAGGTTGGATCCGCTGAAGTTTTCAATGGCCACACCATCCGGAGTAGGTTCAAAAAAGGCATCATGCTTTTCGGCGGTAGCGCCGGTGAGCGGCTGAAACCAATGGGTAAAGTGGGTAGCGCCCAGGTTCATGGCCCATGATTTCATAGAAGAAGCAACCTGTTCAGCAACGCTGCGATCAATCTGGGTTCCATGCTCAATGGCATCACTTACGGCGGCATAAGCCTCTCTGCTTAGGTATTCGCGCATGGCGTATTCGCCAAAAACATGCTTCCCGAAATAATCAGAAATTTTTTCGATGGCCGGACCTGCGGGCTCATACGCCCTGTTGATCAGTGATGAAAGTGCCTTGAAACGGATTGTACTCATAATTTTGAATTATTTTGGCTCAAAGGTATAAAAAAGGAGGGGTGTTTTGAAATATTTTGTATTTTTTTAGTCAATACCCCCATCTTTATCAGGGTCATTTTGAATTTTTTGTACAAAATATTGCGTTGGTGTTAACCGGCGCCGAATAGCTATTCTGCGTTACTTTTAACTTTCAACCTTCACCGGCGCCGAATAGCTATTCGGCGCTACTTTCCAACTTTCTCCTGCGCAGCTATTCGGCGTTACCTATCTGGATGACTTCCTTTTTCCGGACGGGGGCAACCCTTTCTCCGGTGCCTTGGGCAGACGGCCCTTGTTTTCATTATCATTCCGCGCATCAATGTTTCTTTCAAAAAACCATTTTCCTTTCTTTAACCTGTAAGCATCATAGGTGAAATCAGGTCCGTAAAAAGCATACTCACCTTCCAACGATGGCTGCGGGGGCGAAAGATGGTCGAAAATGATGGAGGTATTCTTTTCCTGAAACTTCAGCGACATTCCGGCTTTCTCGGCATATTCGAAGATTACCCTGTGCAGCATACGCTTACCGTCAAAGATGACCGATACACCGAAAACGGGTTCTCCCTTTCTGTTTATTTGCAGGGTTTCAATCAGTTTTTTATTGCTAAACGCATTATGACCATTCCAACCCAAAAGTGTGTAGGTTTTGTTTTTTCGGCCAATCGGTCCTGAAATCTGGTAATAAATGGCTCCATACCAGTCTCCTTTTCGTAAGGCCTTGGCTTCAGGTTTGTTGAGGTTGTATGAAACATCGTTCAGCACAATGACTTTGTATGGTGATCGCATCTGCATGCGCCCTGAAAAATGATAGCTGCCGCTGTCGAGCGGAATATTCCAGGTAAATATTCTGAAGCGCCGGTCAGGACTTTCAAGGATTGAAATGCTTCTGACCTTATTGTCAGGAAAGTTGAAACTTTCAGGCGACCTGAGCATTTCGTCTACCAGTTGACCGAATTTCTCACCCGAAATTTTTCGCTGTTCAGCAGATGGATCATTGAGCATAATATTGCCATAGAATTGCAATGAATCAGCTATTTCCTGGGACAAACCGGAAAAGCCTATCAGCAAAAGACTGAAAAGCAGCAAGGTTCTCATTCGGGATTATAACGGCCCCATTCAGGTATTGTTGCCGGTAAAGGCTTGCCAGCCGCCTGTCGGGGTGAAAGTTCCCCAAATCCGGCCACGTAAGTCTTTACCCACGAAGGGCGAATTCAATGAGCGACCTTTTATCATGCTTGCTTCAAATTTAAAAGGCGCATCACCATATACAAAAAACCTGGCTTCACGGCCTTCACTTATCGACGGAATCGGCAGACCCAGCAGTTGCCTTGGTGCCAAACATAATTTCCTGATCAGTTTTTCAGGATGCGGAAAAGAATGGAAAGTAGCCCCGAAAAGGGTTTCAAGCCCGCGCATACCAAATGCAGCAAAGTCAAACTCTACATCTTTTGATTCTATTGGATGAGGCCTGTGGTCAGAGCAAATCACATCAATGGTATTATCTTCCAGCCCTTCAAGCAGCGCCATTCTGTCGGCCTCTGTTCTGAGTGGTGGCCAAACTTTGTAATGGCTGTCGAAAGATTGCAAAACATCATCGGTAAAATAAAGGTGGTGCGCATAAACACTGCAACTGACCCTGATACCTTCTTTTTTTGCGGCGCGGATCAGCTCAACAGCACCTTTGCTGCTTATACCCGAAAGGTGAATGTTTTGGTCATGATAACGGGCCAGTGTAAGCGCGCGCATTACCCCCAATTCTTCGCTGATAGCCGGCGTTCCCTTTAATCCGAGTAAGGTGGATGATGCGCCTTCGTTTACCTGACCACCCAGCCTCAAACGGGGATCCTCGCAATGCAGCATAATCATTCCGCCTGATACTTTAACATATTGGAGGGCCAGATGCAGCAATACGGTGTTTTCAACCGGACTTTTATCGTCAGTAAATGCGAGGGCTCCGCCCTGCCGCATATCAAACAGTTCAGCTAAAGCTTCGCCCTTCATAGCTACCGACAAGCTGCCTGCTGCGTGAACGTTGGCAGCGGCACCTTCTGCCAGTTTGTAAAGAAACGCCAGCTGACTGCGGTGGTCGCTTACCGGATTCAGGCCGGGCATCAGCAGAAAATCAGTCACACCGCCCGCGATTGCTGCTGCAATCGTTTCGGCCATTCTTTCTTTTTCTTCATATCCGGGCTGGCCGCTGCAAACTTGCATATCAAAAATACCGGGGGCGAGCGAAGCGCCTTTCAGATCAATTTCAACGGTTTCGCCGGGCAGTTGATTACCCGGATTAATGGCTACGATTTTACCATCCTGAACAAATACATCAGCGATGCTGCCATTGTGCTGACTCTCAGGATCTGTGATCCTTGCCTGTTTGAAGATGAAGGAGCCCAAATTCATTTTATCAGCCGGATGATGAATATTTCGCCGGCTAAAAATAGCAAGGCAAGAATAATAAAAACTTTCCACAAAGGCTTGCCCTGTTCACTGTCAGAAATGGCCTTACCGATTTCCTTCATACTTCCGTCAAACACCTTTGCCTGATCCCACCCTACTTCCTGAAGCTTTTTTTCAAGTTCTGCGGCACTCAGCCGTGAAGAAAGCGACTCCTCCCTGCTGTAATTGAACGAGAGACGTGCAATCTCTTTGTCACCAAAGAGTACGCTGTAGTTACCGGCCTTGTTGATCCTGCTGCCTGGATATATCCAGATCTTACCGTCAATTATTCTGTGCTCCGGAATAATTTCAAGTTTGTCATCCAGTGCTTTCAGCCTTAATGTCTGGTCTCCGCTTAAGCTCATTGCCCCGAGGGGAATTGCTGTTTGATCTCCAATGGTATAGCTGAGTTGTACCGGCGGCAAACTGTACAATGCTATTTTATAAATGGTTGGGATAAACAGGGCGTGTTGCTGAAAATTTCCGGCTGATTCATTCAGCGGTACCGCACACAAATAAACCTTCCCGCTGCCTGCATCAAACTGGGTGAGAAACCTGTCCTGATTTTCAAGCTTCATGAGCAGTTCCTCCCGCCCTCTCCCGGCTCTGACCGGAAGGTAAATTTTTATTTGCGGCAGGTCTATGTTTTCGGGTTGCTTCTCAAATACATCATCGTATATCGGATGCCGGCTATTGAGCAACGCTACTTTCTGCACCTGATTCACAGCAGGAGCATAAGCACCGGCTCCGAGAGTTCCCAGAAAGCCATTGATACCTGAAAGATCTGTTTTTAATGAAGGAAAAATCAACAGTGTTCCGCCCGACTCAACAAATTTTTTCAATTCCTGTGACAGGCCGGATGATATGCTTGCCGGTTCATTCAGGATGATGCATTGCTGCTTCGACAGCGCACCGAAATCAATCTGCTGCTCTGATACATTCAGGTATGAAAATGCCTGATTTCTCTGAAACAGCTGATTCAGGTAAACATTTTCAGCGCCTCCGTTTATGCTAAGCACCTTGATCTGTTCAGGTGTATTCCAGCTGATGTAGTACCCATCATCGAATACAATCGGAAAATCGGTAATCTCAATCCTTGCACTGTGAAAACCGGGGCCTCCGGCTGAAAAAACAAGGTTACGGACACTTGAAGAATCCTGCCCCAGCGTAAAACTTTCAAGACCACGCTGCACATTATCAACAATAAGTTTTGCCGGAATATTATCGAACCGCTTTTTAGAATGGTTGCTAGCCGCAATGGCAATATTTTCAGGTTTTGACTTCTCTCTGTAAGGGCGCTCAAACCATGCAGAATCTATAGAGATGTTATCGGCCAGAGCGGCATCCAGATGCACACAATGCAAACTGAAGGCAGTATCCGATTTGAGCGAAGTGAAATCACTCGCAGTCGACTGAAAATCGCTGATCAGATAAATCAGTTTATTGGGTATTGCTGATTGCTTTAACAGATCACTTTGCCTTGAAACTACTTCCGAAATTTTTTTGACGGCGGGACTGAGTTTTACTTCTTCCAGACTTTCGCTGAATTGTTCAGCGCTGAGCAGGCGCTGGTGTCTCCCTTCAAAATCGTTGGTAATCAGCTGATACCTGTCTGATGGCTTGCCGGATGAAACAATATCGAGCGCCTGTTTCTTGGCCAGTTCAAGCAGGGTACTGCTTTCACCGCGGGCATCCA
>JBIICM010000033.1:0-17989 GCA_044238875.1 Flavobacteriales bacterium
TCAAGAATAAAAAGGGATTTTATGTGCCTGATACGTTAACGGATAACACAACCGTTGACAGCCCAAGAAGTTTTTCGGTTCGTTCAAGACTTTACAGGCCAATAATCGTTGAAGAAAATGTAAGGGGGGTATTTGGCATTGTTAGCGGTAAACCCAACGCATTTTCTGAATATGAAATTAAATTTTTTGAACTTTTTTGCACACTGTGCTCCATTGCTTTTGATAAAATAGAAAAAGATGAACAACTAAGAGAAGTTAACAATAAACTGAAGATTCTTTCTTTTCTATCCACCAAAACAGAATATGCCGTTTTAATTGCTGATAACAGGGGAAGGATTACCTGGGCAAATGATGGCTTTTTAAACCATACGGGTTATTCGCAGGATGAAATTATAAACAAAAAACCGGGAGAGCTTTTACAAGGAAAAGAAACAGATGTATCTGTTGTAGATGCAATAAGCAAATCGCTGGAACAGAACAAAAGCATAACAGGTATTGAACTTGTTAACTATAAAAAAAACGGGGAAAAGTTTTATAATCTGATTGATATTTATCCCTTAAACCCCGAAAAAAATGACAAGGACAACTACTTTATTTCGTTACAAAAAGACATAACGCCAAACAAAATACTTGAACGAAATTTAAAAACAGAACAAGATAAATTAAATAGAATTATTGAAACACTTCCGGATGCTATTTTAATCATTAGCCCTGAAGGAACAATCATTGAATTCATCGGAAATCATAAGATAAGATATTTATTTAAGGAGGTTACTATAAAAGGATCTAATTACAGGCGCCTTATTGAAAAACAACACTATGCATTGATTGAAAAACAAATTTCACTGGTCAATCAAACTGATGAAATACATTCTATCACTGTACCGTTTGATTTTAAGGGCTACAGATATTATCTTGGTTTAAGGTTTTCCAAATATGAAAACGGGAATACACTTGTACTGGTAAGCAATGCCACTAAAGAATATCAGCTTGGGATTGAAAAATCGACAGCATTGGATATTTATCAGATTATTTCTGACTTTTCTTTTAACCTAAGCAAATACAAAAGAACAGATATCCGTAAATTAGTTAATTCGTTTTTAAACAAACTTTCAAGACATTTAAAAATACAGAGAATTACACTTATTTCCCGCCAGAATAATTTAAACGAAGCAAATGTTATCCATTTTTGGCAAAATTCACAATTAAAGTTTAGAGACAGTATTTTTTCGGATGTTACCCACCGGGAATTTCAAATTCCTATACAGGTCGGACAGGAAGAAGCTGGGCTTTCCATCATTGAATTAAATATTGGTGCAAATCCTTTAAAAGACGAGATTTTTCATTTTCTGAAAACAGCTTCAGAAATTATTTTTTATAACCTCATTTCATCTAAATCAAAGGAGGATCTTGAAAGGACCAAAATAGCGCTGGATACCTCCCGGGAGGGCGTTATCATTTTAGACAACAACAATGTGATTGTTTATTCAAACAGAAAATCAAGGGAAATGCTTAAAAAATACATGCCGCATAATTATACAAATAATTTATCTGATTATTTTCCCGAAGAATTTACAAGTATTAAAATAAATTATGATTTTTTACTTACCTGTAATTTTAACCTGATAGTTGGTTTTAATACTAATGGTAATTCTGAGGAGTTTTTTGAGATCAAATCGAATAAATTTCAGGAGAATAATAAAACAAGAATTGCCATTGTGTTTAATAATATCACAGAAGAATTAAACAATAAAATACAGCTTGAAAAGTCTATCGAAATAGTTAACAATCAAAACAATAAGTTGTTAAATTTTTCTTATATGGTCTCACACAACCTTCGTTCTCATTCAAGCACTATCAGCTCATTAATTGAATTTATCTTTGATGAAAAAGATGAGCATGAGAAGCAACGACTCATGAACTCGTTGAAAAAAGTCTCCGATAATCTCGACAATTCTCTAAGGGATATGACAACCCTGATTAGTATCAACAATTCGTTGTCAGAAGAGTTTAAGACTGTTAATCTTTACAAAACTTTTGAAACAGTACTTCAAACAATGATTACAGAGATCAGGAAAACCTCGGCGAAGGTAACCGTTGATATTCCGGAAAATTTAGAAATAAAAACCGTTCCCGCCTACATTGAAAGTATAATTACAAACCTGATTTCTAATTCTATCAAATACAGGTCGCTTGACAGAACACTTAAAATAGCTGTTTCGGCAGTTTTACAGAAGAATCAGATACAGCTGCAAATCCGCGACAACGGCATCGGAATAGACCTTGAAAAAAACCGCAACGAAGTGTTTAAGTTATTTACTACCTTTCACTCTAGGGCAAATGCTCATGGTATTGGCCTTCACCTTGTTAAAATTCAAACGGAAAAACTTGGCGGCAATATAGCCGTCACCAGCCAAGTAAATAAAGGAACCCTTTTCACCATCACTTTACCGCAGGAAGATGAAAAATGATAAAACAAAGATCATCATGATTGATGACGATGAATTTGCGCACTTGATTTTAAGAAAAAACATCGAAAAATTCCAATTGCCGGTGCAAAGCATACATTGCTTTAATGGTCAGGAAGCACTCATTCTGATAACAGATTTGCTCAAAAAAGATCCGGCTGTCGGCTTTATATTGCTGCTTGACATAAATATGCCCATTTGCAACGGCTGGGAATTCCTTGAACTGTTCAGAAACCTCAAAGCCAATTCAACCGGAAATATTCAATTGTATATCCTCTCCTCCTCCATCAACCCGATTGATATCGAAAAATCCAAGAACGACCCTGATGTTATTGCCTTCCTTGAAAAACCCCTAAGAATTGATAAATTGCGGGAGCTAATTAACATTTCAGAAATTAAGAATTGATTGCAATGATTTATCAAAATACTTGGTTGGATCACTTAAACATTCACCATTTAAAATTAATTTGTCAAGATATTTCGCTCAACTCCCTTGAGTTTCCCAGGGCAAATTTAACAAGGGAAAGTTTTCCTCTAAAATTAAGTTTTTTAATGATGTTGTTTCGGTGATTATCCACTGTTTTTTTGCTGATGAACAATTCTTTTGAAATTTCAACAGACGAATAACTTCTCCCAATCAGTTTAATTATTTCCCTTTCCTTTCTGGTGAGATTTTTCAGCTTTTCACCAAGAATTTGATTGTTCTCTGTATTGTTCAAAACAGAGTGCCGATCTACTCTTGTTTTGATGGCAGCCATTAAATCATCAAATGAAAATGGTTTGGTAAGGTAGTCGTCCGCCCCAAGATTCATGCCTTCACGAATCTGAACTGAATCACTTTTTGCAGTGATAAAAATGAAAACCGCCTTCTTTAATTCATCATTTTTCCTCACTTCGGCTAATATTTGGTAACCATCTTTTCCGGGCAGGAGAATGTCACACAAAATAATGTCGGGGCTGAAGTTGATTAATTTATCGATAGCTTCATGACCCGTGGGCAATGAAAGAACATTATATCCTTTCAGGGCAAATAATTCGTGTAGATTTTCCCTGAGTGAATTTGAGTCTTCTATGATTACAATTTTCATGATTGTACCGGAAATGTTAAAATCATCTTGGTGCCTTTTTCCTTTTCACTTACTACTGTAATTTTACCATTGTGAAAATTCATCAAACTTTTAACGATAAACAATCCAAGTCCCACACCATCTTTTGTGTTTACGGAGGGCGCTCTGAAAAAAGGCTCAAATATATATGGCATTGACTCATCTTCTATGCCTATACCTTGATCCTGAATGAAGATGAGCACGTTTCCGGGATGGTAATTACAATGAACATGAATCTTTTTCACTTCACCCGAATACTTATAGGCGTTCGTGAGCAGATTTCTTATGATTTGCAGAAACAGAATTTTATCTGTATTTGACTTTACGGGCTTTCCTTTGATAGTGAATTTAAATTGAAAATCCGGATTTAATACTTTTTCCTCTTTGATAAATGCCTCTAATATTTCCCCGAGGTCTTCGGGAATAAATTGCGCTACAAATCCTCCATTGTTAATTTTCCCGATGACCAGCTGGTTTTCAACAATAGCATTCATTTTCCTGATTTCATTGTTGGCCTTCTGGATATACTTCTCCAATCCTGAATAACTTCCGGAATCCTGTTTGCTTTCTTTCGCGAGTGACTGAACCTTAATTAAATCAATACTGGTTTGAATTGTTGCCAACGGAGTTTTAAATTCATGAATGGCAATGTCAATAAATCTTTTCCTGATTTCATAAAGTTTCTTTTCTTCTTCCATCAGCTTATAAATTTTCATTTTCATCATTTTGCTTTCTGTAATATCATACAATGATAAAATAATACTTTCGGAATTTTGATCCGCATCATAGTTAAAAAGGTTTATACTGATTTCAAACCAGCGTTCATTAAGATCATTTTTATTGATTACAAAAAATTCGTTTCTGTAGCGTTCTGATTTCCTCACCGAACGAAAAAGCTGTTCCAGTTTTTCCTTGTCAACCGTATTTACCTCCAGTAATTGCCGGAGTTCAACATTTCCGATGTCACTATCCTGAATGTCAAAATAATTTAAAAAGGCTGAATTAGCCCATGTTATTTTTGTTGCTCTGTTCAGTTGTGCAAATAAAATATGAGAATTTCCGGAAATAAACGCAAACTGATTCAGCTTGATTGTCAACAAACGTTTGTCTGTTAAATCATTTGTCATACAGAGCATCTGATCATTCGGCAATAAGGAAAGCCTTACATCCTGATAAATAAAATCTCCGTCTTTCTTTATTCCTGCAGCGAAGAATCTTGCCTGGCCGTTTAAAAACAATTCAGGAAGGTACTTCTGTCTGATGGTCTCCCTTTCTTTTTCTTCATAAAGAATTTCCCATGTTTTCCCTAACAACTCCGATGTTTCCTGGTATCCGAAAAGTTCTACATGAGGCTTGTTGAGGTAGATAAATTGCTGGTTGCTGTTGAGAATTGCGATTCCCTCAACAGAACTTTCAAAAGCAATCTGAGCCGTTTCTGTTAAGATGCCATTTAAAATTTCAGGAGTATCCCATGTTGTAACGCCTGCCTCAGCTATTTGCTTTTCCATGTTATTTTTTGACTAAGACTCTTTTATCCCCCAAAAATAAGCGCAAAATAACAAATTTTAAGCAAAAACACAGCTTCAATTAATACCCATCAACTGTTGCCGGCGGCATCTTGAATAAGCCATCCGAAATATTAACGCCGATTATTTTACTATTTGTCCAAAATGAATACATTTGAAAGATTATTACTAACCCCGCAAGTTAATGGATTCACAAGACAAATCGCAGCCCAAAAGCGCACAAGCCGGAAAGAAAAAATCCGAAATTTACCTGAGTAGGGTGCTTTCCGAAATTAACAAAGAGTTCATTGATCCCAAAAGCAACAAAAGGTCGCTTTTCAATAAAATGCTAACCAATGCCCTTAAGGCAACCGGTAGTGGTTATGGCTTCATAGGCGAGGTGTTTCTGCGCAATGGCAGCCCGATGTTAAAAACGTACGCCATTACTGACATTTCATGGGACGAAGAAACATCAAGGTTATACAAAAGATTTGAAGCCCAGGGCATGGAGTTTACCAATCTAAACACCTTGTTTGGCTACACGCTTCGCACCGGAAAAACAGTTATTTCCAACGACCCCTCAGCCGATACCCGTAGAGGGGGGTTGCCAAGAGGTCATCCGGCATTGAACCACTACTTGGGTTTACCCATCAAAGACAAGGAAAATGTACTCATCGGGATGCTTGGCCTTGCCAATAAAAAGGGTGGTTACAATAAGGCTGATGAGAAATTTCTTGAACCATTAATATCGCTCGCAGCGCTGTTTATTTCTGCCATAAAGGCCAATGAAGCCCGAAACTTCTTCTCCGACTCATTGGATGCCTATAAAAAGGCCATTGACAACCATGCCATTGTTTCGGTAACCGATGTTGACGGAGTAATTACTTTCGTGAACGACCGATTCTGCGAAATTTCAAAATACTCGCGTAGCGAAATAATCGGAAAAAAGCATTCCATCGTAAATTCAGGATTTCACTCGAAAGCATTTTTCTCAAACCTTTGGAATACCATAGTCAGCGGAAATATCTGGAAAGGAGAAATCCGTAATAAAGCCAAAGACGGTTCTTATTATTGGATTGACTCCACCATCGTACCATTTCTGGATGAAAATGGCCTGCCCTACCAGTTCGTGTCCATACGTACTGATATAACAAAAATCAAGAAACAGGACCAGGAAATTCTTAATTTTTTTAACCTTTCGGTTGACTTTCTTTGTATCATCAGTCAGGCGGGTAATTTTATAAAGATCAGCCCATCCTTTATAACAGCTTTGGGTTTTTCTCCGGAAGAACTTTATGCTATGAAAATAGCGGATTTAATACATCCTGAAGATATCGAGCCCACATTAAAAGAGATTGAGCACCTTTCCAGTGGTTCCCTAACAACTGAGTTTGTGGACCGTTACCGGAAAAAAGACGGTTCCTATATGCTTCTTTCGTGGAAAGGTTCAATAAACAAGGATGATGGACTGATCTATGGAACAGCAACTGACATCACCAAGAAGGTTGAACTTGAGGAAAATTTGCTCCAATCGAGAATTGACGCAGAAAAAGCCAAAGCCAAAGACAGCTTTCTGGCAAACATGAGTCACGAGATCAGAACTCCGTTAAATGCGGTAATGGGTTTTACTGATTTGCTGAGAAACACAAAGCTCGATACCGAACAAAACAAGCATCTTGAGATTATTACCGCTGCACTTAAAAATCTTAATATTATCATCAATGATATTCTTGATTTATCAAAAATAGAAAGCGGAAAACTTGAGCTGGAAAAGCGCCCTTTTAAAATAGAAAACACCCTCCGGCAAGTGATTCAAATGCATTCGGCAAGGGCTAACAGCCGTGGTATAAAATTAATTTTACAATTCGACAGTGCCATCCCCGAATACGTTGTCGGTGACGAAACAAGACTCTCTCAAATCCTGATAAATCTCTTGTCGAATGCCATTAAATTCACACCACAGGGTAAAATTGTTTTAAGTGCCAGCGAAACAAACCGGACCAATGGTTCTACCGGCATTCTTTTTTCGGTTAAAGACACGGGCATTGGAATTGAACCCTCCAAAATCAATCTTATTTTTGACAGGTTTACGCAAGCTGAAGATTATACAACCAGAATATACGGAGGAACAGGGCTTGGTTTGAACATTGTTAAATTACTGGTTGAAATGCATGAGGGGAAACTGAATGTTAGCAGTAAACTTGGCACCGGCTCAGAGTTTACTTTCGAGCTAACTTATCCTGTCGCAAATGATCACGACAAAAAGTCATTACAACAAACCAAAGCCGGTAAAATTGATATGCGGTTGGATGGCGTGGAAGTCTTACTTTTTGAAGACAATGAGCACAATCAGATTTTGGCAAAAGTCTATTTAGAAAAATACGGTGCCAGTATTTCCACGGCCGTAAACGGTTCAATAGGAATAGAATTATTAAGAAAAAACAAGTTTTCGGTCATATTAATGGATGTTCAGATGCCTGTAATGGACGGAATTGAGGCCACAAGAATAATTAGAAAAGATTTGAAGTTAAACCTGCCGATAATCGGGTGTTCAGCCCACGCCATGGCATCAGAAAAAACCCGCTGCATCGAAGCGGGCATGAATGATTATATAACCAAACCTTATTCAGAAAATGAACTCCTCTCTGCTTTCGCACGCCAGCATATTGGTGCTGAGTCTTTAAAAACAGCTGTTATTGTCACAAAACCGCCATTAAATGAAAATATCTCCGCTGTTTTCAAAGAATGGGAAGAAAATTATGGGAGAGATACCATGGAACTTCTGCTCTCTAAACTGCAAGGGCGCATCCCCGAAAATATTTCAGATTTTGAGGCCTTTTTGAAGACCGGTGCGCTAAATAAAATTCAATCGCTGGCACATAACCTTTCCGGTTCTCTGGGTGGGCTCAACCTTATCCTCGGCCATTCAATCACAAAAAAACTGGAAGAAGCGGCAAAATCCAATGATCAGCACGCTGTTTCTCAGCTAACAGCAGAACTGATTGCCTACCTTCAAAACTTTATGGAGGAGTTGAAAAACATTTAAGAAGCCAATTCCTCCCTCATATACTTGCCTTGCTTTTTTAACATTTCACCTTTAACAAGTTTACCCGGGCGATAGGTTTTAAGCTCTTTATTTAACCTGAATTTTGACCTGATTCTGCCGGAATATTCTGCCGGTGAGGCGTATGAAGCATTTTCCTTTCAACAAATTCTGCCACGGTTCATATCCGACAGCCAAACATAACCTTGTTGGCCTTTTGTTGTGCCTGTTTCTTTTCCCGCTTTCGGTTACTGCTCAGGAAAACTGCTCCAACGGTATTGATGACGATGGCGACAACCTTATTGATGTCTTCGACTCCGATTGTCCATGTGATGACCAAACCCTGTTATGTGAACCCTCCTGCGAATTTGCCATTCCCGGTGGTGCACTCAACTTCAAAAGTCAGTGGAAAAGCAATGCCCTTGTGCCCATTTATCAGACCCCGCTGGTGGCTGATATGGATGGAGACCAGATTCCCGATGTCATCATCATGTCGGCCGACAGTCTGAAATCAGGCGACCCAAGAAGATCAAAAAACATCCTGATTATCAGCGGCGCAACCGGTGCAACTATTACCAAAATTACCACGCCTTTTATGGCTTGGGTTGGCCCGAATCCATACGCTGTGGCAGATATTGACAGTGACGGCTTTGGCGAAATCATCATTGCCTCTGTTGATCACCCCGACAATCCGGCAACTGAACGCAGATTCCTCTTTTGCTATGAGCATACCGGTGCATTGAAATGGAAATCGAACAGCCAGTATGGAAATGGATCGAATGCGCGGTTCGGATCCGCTGTCGGTATCGCTGATTTTAACCGCGACGGAATCCCTGAAGCATATATTTACAATCAGATTTTTAACGCATTAACAGGTAGAAAAGTCATTGACGGAGGTGCCGGAAACGGCCTTTCCATCATGACCAATCAGGCGTTCGGCGACCTTGCCAATCCCGTGGCAGCCGATATCACTTCCAGCCCCGGCATGGAACTGGCCTGCGGAAATACCGTTTACAATGTGTTGCTTACCAACAACGGCGGGCTCCCGGGCAATTCCATGACACCCATACGCATTGCATCCGAGCCGGATGGGTACACCTCTCTGGCTGATATTGATCTTGATGGAAAAATGGATGTGGTTGTGGCGGCGCAAGGTGCAACCGGAAAACTATATGTCTGGAATCCGAATGAAGGAAGCCCGCAACTCATAGCATCTGTTAACCTGCCCAATACCGGCGGAAACTGGATTGGTGTGCCCTTTATCGGTGACATGGATAAGGATTGTGAGCCCGAAATTGGTGTTACCAGAGCAGGGCGGGTGTATGCCCTTGATTACGACGGCAGTAATACACTGGCCTCAAAATGGATACTCAACACCAGCGACGCCAGCGGCTTTACGGGGATTACCATGTTCGACTTTAACCAGGATGGTAGCCAGGAACTCGTTTACAGGGATGAGAGTACGCTCAGGGTTTTTGATGGGAGCGGCAGTACTCCGGTTGTGATCGGATCAAACCCCTGCTCATCGGGAACCGGCTCTGAAATGCCCGTTGTTGCTGATATTGATGGCGACGGTCAGGCTGAAATATGCGTAACCTGCGCAACATCCGGTAATCAGCTCGGAAAAGTCAATGTTTTTGAGTCTTCAGGTCAGTCTTGGGCTCCCTGCCGACCAATATGGAACCAGTTTAATTACCTGAATGTAAATATCAATAACAACCTGACCATTCCCCGCCAGCAACAGCCGCATCAGGTTCTTTTGAGCAATAAAACCTGCCCCTTTTACAACTGTAACGAAAACAGGCCTTTTAACAATTTCATGACCCAGGTAACCTTCCTTACACAGGAAGGTTGTCCAATCTACCCTGCAGCTGATGTGAGCCTGGATATTGTGAGCCAGCAATGCGAAAGCGCTGCAAAATTAAATCTGGTTTTACGCGTTGCCAATGCCGGGGGGTCTCCTTCCGGAGCCGGCTATCCAATTCGGTTTTATGCAGGCAACCCCTTTACAGGGCCGGCAAGTCTTATAAGTTCAAGCCCCGACAGCATTGCTACGGATGGCCCGCTGAACCCCGGCGAAAGCATCAATATTCCCGTCAGCCTTGACATCCGCAATTATCCCAAACCATTCAGGCTGACCATACTGCTGAACGATGACGGCTCAAAAACCATCCCGTTTAACTTCCCGATAACTGCGCTTCCTGAATGTGATTACCTCAACAACATTAAGGTTATAGATGCTCTGGATTGCTGCCCGGCCGGCGATCTCTCTATTAGCGGATTTAACCCGCCATCTGTTTCCTTTTGCGAAGGTGCACAAACAAGCCTCCGCATAAATGCCACCAGCTCCCAGGGCATAGGCTCCAATGGTTATTTCTGGACCCTCCCCGATAACAGCACCCTAACTGGCCCCGAAATCACAGCATCAGGCGGCGGAAACTACTCAGTGGCCGTTCAGGACAGTGCGCAATGCCGATTAACTGCAAGCATTCAGATTACCGCTTTCCCGCAACCTACAGCTGCATCAGCCGGATCTGATCAGACGGTCTGTACAGAAACCGCCACCCTGCAGGGAAATGTACCCAATACCGGAACCGGTTTATGGTCAGTGCTTGAAGGGGATGCCGTTCTGAGCAACCCCTCACAGGCTAATGCAAGCCTTATCAACCTCAGCCCGGGATTGAACCGCTTCCGCTGGGCCATCAGCAGTGGGGGTTTTTGTATTTCTGATGATACCGTTTCCATTATACGTGAAATACCTCCATCAGAGGCGAATGCCGGAGCAGACCAGACAATTTGCGCGGGCACATCAGCCCTCTCAGCTACCGCACCTTTGCTCGGTACCGGCCGCTGGTCAATAATCAGCGGATCCGGCCTGCTCGCAGATTCAACATTGCCCAATTCTGCTGTAACGGAACTTGGTGCAGGTATCAACATTTTTCGCTGGACAGTCAGCAATGGCGCTTGCCCTGTATCAACCGACGAGATTACAATTACCCGCTTTGCTCCACCCAGTCTTGCCAATGCAGGCCCCAATCAGCTGATTTGCGGCACCCAAACAGGCCTGCAGGCAGAGGCTCCCGTAATCGGCACCGGCAGCTGGTCACTGATCTCCGGCAGCGGAACATTCAGTGACACCGCTGCTTTTAACACCTTGGTGATTGGTCTTGCAGCGGGTGACAATGTCTTCCGCTGGACGATAACAAACGGAATCTGTGCTGCCTCTACCGATGATATTGTTATTACAAGAAATCAGTCGCCGGCAGCTGCTGATGCCGGGTCTGGCCAGCAAATATGCGCGGATTTTACAGCGCTTGGCGCTGCAATACCTCCTGTTGGAACAGGTGCATGGTCGCTGGTCAGCGGTTCAGGTACCATTTCAGATACGCTCAATGCAAATTCCGCAGTCACTGGTCTGGCACCGGGCAACAATGTATTTGCGTGGACTGTGCGTAACGGCGTTTGCCCCCCTTCCATTGCACAGGTAATCGTCAGAAGAGATTTACCTCCTTCTGCGGCCGATGCCGGGCCCGATCAGCGAATCTGTTCAGAATCTGCTGTCCTTTCCGGGTCCGTACCCGTTACAGGAACAGGTACATGGTCGTTGCTTTCCGGCTCCGGTGCTATTTCCAACCCGGACTCACCTGCAAGTGCCATCACCGGGCTGACCCCGGGCAGCAATATTTTTCAATGGGCAGTCAGCAATGGCTCCTGCCCTGCAACCTCTTCTACAGTAACCATTCTGATTGATTTTCCCGTTTCTGAGCCCGATGCAGGAAGCAACCTGCAGATTTGTTCAGCTGAAACTGTGCTGGCTGCCGTGCCGCCGCTTACTGGTTCAGGTTCATGGAGCCTGATCAGCGGTGCTGCCACCTTTGCCAATCCGGCATCGCCCGGCTCTGCGATCTCCGGAGTCGGCGTTGGTACGAACTTGCTTCGGTGGACAGTCATCAACGGAACCTGCTCCGATTCCACCGAAATTTCCGTGACGCGGTTTTTACCCCCCGATCCGGCATCTGCCGGTCCTGATCAACTGATCTGTGCCACGGTGGCAAGCCTTAACGCAGAAAGTCCGGGCACCGGTACCGGCAACTGGAGCGTAGCATCAGGATCCGGCAATTTTGGCAATCCGGCTGACCCAAAAGACCTGATCAACAACCTTTCTGTCGGTGAAAATATTCTGGTTTGGACGATCTATAGCGGAGCCTGCGCTCCTGAAAGCGACTCCGTGCGCATCATCGTCTCGGCAAATCCTGTAAATCCGGATGCCGGTACCGATTTCTCGGTCTGTGAAGGATCTGCCGGCCTGAATGCTGTTCAACCAACTGTTGGTAATGGTTCGTGGAGTGTTGTAAGCGGTTTGGCAATGATCGCAGATACCCTTAACAACCGCTCCGGCATCAGCAACCTTGGCGAAGGCCCCAACGTTTTCCGCTGGACGGTTGTCAATGGTGCCTGTGTTGCCTTTGATCTGGTAACCATCACCCGCGACATCCCCCCTTCTCCTGCCATGGCCGGTGCTGATCAGGTAATCTGTTCAGATACAACAAGTTTAATGGCATCGGATCCTGTCAACGGCATCGGATCCTGGAGCCTCAGTTCCGGAAAGGGAACTATCATTGATTCTCTGAACAGCGCCACATTTGTCAAGGCCCTTCAGCCCGGCATAAACGTCTTCACATGGACGGTTCAAAGCGGTGTTTGCCCCCCCGCATCAGATCAGCTGAGTGTGGAAGTGCTGAATAAGCCTTCTGTACCGGATGCGGGTCGGGATCAGCAGATTTGTGCTGATACACTGAAATTATCTGCAGCCATTCCCGATCAGGGTATCGGCTCTTGGTCTGTCTCTTCTGGTTTTGCGCAACTGGATGACTCAACCAACGCACAAACCATTCTCAGGAGTATTCCGGAAGGCACAACCATTTTGCGCTGGACCATTCGAAATGGCATTTGTCCCCCTGCTTTTGATGAAATTACCATTAACCGCGACAGTAACCCTTCGGCGTCAGATGCCGGGCCCGATCAGCGGATTTGTTCTGACAGTGCAAGAATGGCCGCCCGAATTCCGCTCTCAGGAACGGGTACCTGGACAATCGTGACCGGCTCGGGGTCCTTCCAGGAGCCGACCTCAGCAACCACAATGGTTAGCGGTATAGCACAGGGTGTTAACGTTTTTCAGTGGAACGTTGCCAATGGCGTATGCAGCCCTTCAGCCGACCAGGTGGTGATAATCAGGGATTCGTCGGCCATACAGGCTGATGCCGGTAGGGATATCCGCCTTTGCGCCTCCGACTCTGCTGTATTGCAGGCAACTGATCCTTTCCCTGCTGCAGGATTTTGGTCACTTGTTTCAGGAACAGCCTCAATTGCAAACCCTGACTCTCCGTTAACGCTGGTAACCGGCCTGGGTGGAAATTCAGCCGTTTTCCGCTGGACAGTAACACCCGCCGCCTGCTCCGGCAGCTCCGATGAGGTGAATGTCATCAATGAATTGCTTCCCGATACGGCTTTCGCCGGAAACGATACAGCACTTTGCGGAACATCACTTCAGCTGACTGCAAAAGTGCCGGCTGTGGGAACAGGTAAGTGGCTGGTTCTCGGCGGAACAGGCATCACCGACAATGAAAACCTTGCCAATACGCAGGTAAGCAACCTCAGCCCCGGCTTGAATCTCCTGGTTTGGACTGTCACAAACGGCGCCTGTCCGCCATCAGCCGACACCTTGAAAATTACTATTGACAACAACCCCATAATACCGAATGCAGGCGCCGACCAAAAAATCTGTGCTGACACAGCGCGGTTATCGGCAGCTATTCCCGCGTTGGGTACCGGTGTCTGGACGCTCACTGACGGAAATGCCGCTATTGCTGACTCAGCCTTTTCCGGAAGCTTTGTAAGTAACCTGGGGCCCGGCGACAATACTTTCAGATGGACGGTAAGCAACGGCCTGTGTACTGTTTTCGATGAGGTGGTGATCCGCAGGGATCTTCCGCCCGATCCGGCACAGGCCGGAGCCGATCAGCAGGTTTGTGATTCTGTTGCAGTGCTTGGTGCGAGTACACCGTTAACAGGAGTTGGGGTCTGGACAGTTTTATCGGGTGACGCAGCACTCGACACACTAACCAAACCAGCTGCAATTGTAACCATTGGCAGCCCAGGTGTTGTAACGCTGCGCTGGACCATCAGCAGCGGGGTTTGCCCCGACACATCCGATGAAGTGACTATTTCTCGCCAGGCAGCACCATCTAAGGCAAATGCTGGAACCGACTTCTCTGTTTGTCAGGATACGACCGTGCTTTCGGCTGATCCGGCACTCAATGGGAGCGGCTTCTGGTCTGTTGTCAGTGGAAACGGCATGCCTGATGACGCAACTATTGCGAATACGATTTTGCGCGGGCTTCAGCCCGGTATTGTAATTTTACGCTGGACCGTCGCTGATACAGGAGCCTGTAAGGGCTCATTTGATGAGGTAACCGTAACAAGAGACACCCCTCCCGACAAGGCTGTTTTAGGAGCCGATACGGTCCTTTGCGGAGACAGTATTCAACTGGTGGCCAACGTTCCCGGTAAAGGAACTGGCCGATGGATTGTTGTTGGCGGAAATGCTCTCGTTGCCGATAGCAGCGCAGCAACAACCGATTTCACCAGATTGGGAATCGGAAACAATGTTTTTGAATGGCGGATCAGCAACGGCTCCTGTGCGCCCTCAACTGATCAGATCACGGTTTTCAGGTCTGACACAGCTTTTGCCGGTCAAGACCTCATTGTTTGTGACTCAGTTGTTACGCTCAATGCTACCGGTGCCCTCTCCGGAAAAGGCCGATGGACTGTCCTTGCAGGGAAGGGATTACTGGCGGACTCAAGCCTTGAAAACACACTGGTAACCAACCTTTCCGGCGGCGCCAATGTTTTTGTCTGGACAATCAGCGGCAGCCTCTGCACTGATTCAACCGATACGGTAACCATCTCCCGCAAGTGCAATATTCCTCCGCTTGTAACCCCCGATAGCCTGGTAATCCTTGAAGACGAATCAGGCAGCAGCTCCATTCTTATCGGAGACATTGACCCTGACGGCACTACACTCTTTGCCGATACCATTCCGCTTTCAGGCCCCTCTCATGGCAGCATCCGCATTAATGCGGATGGATCCTACACCTATACCCCCGAACCCGATTACTATGGGCTTGATACGGTCATTATTGCTGTATGCGATTCCGGCATACCGCTTCCTCCGACCTGCAGCCCTGACACCCTCATCATCAGGATCAAACCAGTGAACGATCCTCCCCTCATTAAAAATGATACAGCAGAAACAGCGAAATCCACTCCTGTTTCCGGCAATGTGCTGCTAAACGATTCAGACAAGGAAACAGCACTCCGTGTAGATACCATTCCTGTCTCGGTTCCATCAAACGGGACCATAATCCTTAAGCCTGACGGCTCGTTCATCTATACCCCGGATCCGGACTTTACCGGAACGGATACCGTTGTTATTCAGGTATGCGACACAGGGTTTCCGCTGCCCCCCTTGTGCCTGCCAGATACTTTGTTCATCCTGGTGCGTGACACATCTACCGTTCAGGCTGATGCCGGGTCCGACCAGACCATTTGCAATTTCAGTGCAATACTGAATGCCTCGCCGCCCGAACCGCCCGCAACAGGGGTCTGGTTAGTAATTGAAGGCAACGGAATACTCAGCGACAGCATCAATCCGGCAGCACAGGTCACTGGCCTAGGTGTCGGAATAAACAGGTTTGTCTGGATTGTTTCGATTGGAACCCAAACCAGCCGGGATACCGTTACAATCATGGTAAACCAGCCGGCTACACCGGCCTTTGCGGGAGAGGATCAGACGATTTGCGGCTCTTCTGCTGAATTACAGGGCAATATTGCTGTCAATGGCACAGGCACATGGTCGCTTGTAAGCGGCACCGGCTCTGTTAGCGACCCGGTCAGTGCTCAGGTGCTTGTTGGCGGCTTGCTGCCGGGATCCAGCCGCTTTGCGTGGTCAATTAAAAACGGACCCTGCACCTCATCTGATACCGTGAACATACTGGTGTTTTCCTTACCGGTTGTTTCGGCAGGAACTGACACAGCCTTTTGTCCCTCGACAGAAGCGTTCAGGTTGTCGGGGTCAAACAGCGGAAATGCATCCGGAGTATGGTCTGTTTTACTGGGAGCCTCGGTAGTCAGTAATCCTGATGATCCGCAGTCAACAGTTGCCGGACTTACACCCGGCAAGCACCTGCTGCTTTTCTCAGCCACCAATGGCCCTTGTTCATTTGCAGATACGCTGCATATCAATGTTTTAAACGGCGACAGCCTACCCTGTAAAGCGCCTGAACTATTTATCCCGGAAGGCTTCTCTCCGGATGATGACGGCACTAATGATAAATTCGTGATTTATGGATTGAACGGGAAGCGGCTTTCCCTACTTGTTTTTAACCGGTGGGGACAATTGGTTTATGAAAGCGGTAATTACCTGAACAACTGGGATGGCAGGTGTAACCAGCCAAATGTTATCAACGGCGATTATTTACCCGAAAGCACCTATTTTTACATAATCAGAATTGAGGGGGAACAAGAAAACCGGAAAGGATATCTTACGCTATGGAGATGATTTCAGTAACTTTGCCCTTAAGGTTAACCATGAAAAAGCCGCTAATTATTTTACTGTTGTTGATTACATTCTCCCTGAATGTACGTTCACAGCAGGATCCCATGTATAGCATGTATATGTTTAACATGATGGCAATTAATCCGGCTTATGCAGGAACAAGTGATCATTTGGTGGCCACCGGTTTGTTCAGGAGGCAATGGGTAAACTTCCCCGGCTCTCCGCAAACGGCTACCTTCACCGCCCATTCACCCTTAAAGAACGAAAAATTAGGCCTGGGCGTCAGTTTCGTCAATGACCGGCTCGGTGATATGAATACCAATGCCCTGATGGCTGCCTATTCCTATCACATCCGATTCAGAAAATCAAGACTGTCAATGGGGCTGCAGGCCGGTGCCCGCAATTTTAGCATCAACCTGAATGAACTAAAATTAAGTCCGGTTTATCAGTACGACGATGCTTTCGCCAACAATGTCAACACCTGGAGTTTCAATTTCGGATCAGGGATCTTCTGGTATTCGGATAAATTTTATCTGGGCTTCAGCCTTCCGCACATTCAGAATAATATTCTTAGCAATCAGCAACTCAATACCGTTTATGTTGCCAGGCTCCGCACTCACACAACACTTGCCGGAGGATATGTAATTAATATCAACCCCTTGCTAAAGCTGAAGCCCTCCTTTCTAATAAAAAATGTGGGTGGAGCACCCCTGCAGGTTGATCTCAATGCGAATATTTATTGGCTGGATATATTGGGCTTTGGTTTCTCCTACCGCTCTGCGAGTGCTTTTGTTTTTCTGACGGAAATACAACTGAATAAAAATTTCAAACTGGGCTATGCATTTGATCAGATGGGGAACAGAATGAGCGGTTATACGGGGGGTACGCATGAAATTATGCTACGCACTGATTTGGGTTTTAATAAAAACAGAACAATTACCCCCAGGTATTTCTGATGCGCACAAATTTATTAAGCAATATCTTCTTTCCGCTGATTGCAATTTTATTCTGCGGGAACATTTATGGCCAGTCTCCGGCTGAAAGAAGAGCAAACCGGCTTTACGATAGCTTTTCCTATGAACCGGCTATCGAACTCTATGAATATGTGATTAAAAAAAACCCGGAAAACCGCGCCGTGATCAGAAACCTGGCTGAGTCGTACAGAAAAACCAATAATCCGGCAAAATCAGCCCAGTGGCTGGCACGGGTTATTGAGGTGGGAATCGCCCGCAACGAAGATTACCTTTATT
>JBIICM010000172.1:0-5371 GCA_044238875.1 Flavobacteriales bacterium
CCTGATTTGTTAAAAGCACTGATCAGTAGCGAAGATTCTAAGTGTAAGGATAGAGCTGACGGAAACGCAAGGGCTTTGGTTACCGGAGGTTCGCTTCCATACAGGTTTATCTGGAATGGCCAGATGGGTAGCGAACTGAAAAACGGATTGTCAGCAGGTGATCAAACGCTTGAAATAATTGATGCAGCCGGATGCAGTCTATTGAAAACCTTCCGGATTAACGAACCGTTGCCACTGGATGTGGCAGCGATCATAACACATCCCCGCTGCGGCATGATCAACGGCACGCTTGAAACCGAGGTCAGTGGTGGCACAGCACCTTATCGCTATAACTGGAGTAATGGGGCTTCTACAGCTGATGTTTCTGATCTGACGCCAGGTCAGTATCAACTGAATGTGCAGGATGCGCAGGGTTGTTCAATTGCTAAAGTGTTTACCCTCCTTGATTCTGGTGCGCCTCTGTTAAAAAATGTTTTAAAGAAAGCCATTACATGTTTTGGGGCGTCAAATGGGGCCATTAAACTGGAAGGTACAGGCGGAACAGGTCCGCTTTCAATTCGCTGGAATGATCAGGTAATTAACTCTTTTGAGCGAAATACGCTGCAACCCGGAATTTATACTGCCATTCTGAAAGACTCCATCGGATGTGCCGACACCCTTTCTGTAGAAATTACCCAACCATTGCCGCTGCAACTTGATTTGGAAATCCGCAATGTGAGGTGTGCCGGTGGCAACGATGGTATGCTCAACGGACTTGTTAGCGGCGGCACCGGGCCTTATCTGTATAAATGGTCTGATGGAAGCACAGGACAATCTCAATTGAATGGGATCAGCGCCGGAAACTGGTCTTTGTATGTAACAGATGCCAACGGTTGCGATATCAGCAAACAAGTTGTGGTAAACCAGCCTGAGCCCCTTAAGATTGAAATTGAATCGAAGCCGGCTCGCTGCTTTAGCCATAATGACGGGAATGCGCTGACTACTGCAAGCGGAGGGGTGCCCCCCTATACATACCGTTGGAGCAACGGTGCTTCAGGCGCAAAAGCAGATTCGCTTTTCGCCGGTATTTATCAGGTATTTGTTGCTGATTCGAATAACTGCGAAATCAGCGGAAAGGCAATTGTAAAGCAACCAGAAAGATTAACCGGCCAGATAACCAGTAAAACAGCCATTTGTAAGGGCGACTCAGTTGTTCTTAGTGTTTTTGGTAACGGCGGCGTTCCGCCCTATACTTTCAGATGGATGAATGGTATGCGTGCAGAGAAATTTATGGATATACCACTCAGTGATTTCATTTATACTGCTGGTATTACCGATGCAAACGGATGCCTTGACTCGCTCAGTAAAACAGTAAAAGTGATGGACTTACCGATAGCAGATCTGACATCTGAAAAACAGGCCATCTGCTCCGGCGAATGTGTTCAGTTATCAGCCACTTATTTTAAAAATCAGTCCTATAAATGGCAAGATCAATTTGGCAACATCCGCAATGGATTTAATGCTAATTTTTGCTACGAAAATGAGGGGGCGGTTGATTTTTCACTTACCGTAGTGAATGAAAACCAATGCCATACCACCCTTAAACTTACGGATGAAGTGTTAGTAAACCCGCTACCGGTAGCCGGATTTGAGCCCCACAAAAATAAAGTGCCGCTACTGGATGCTCTGATTCATTTTGAAAATACCAGCACAGGAGGTAAAACCTATAGCTGGGATTTCGACAGCCGCAGTGAGGGTATGGACACTGATAAAAAAGACCCCTTTTTTCAGTACAATCAACCCGGGCAATATCCGGTAACACTTAAGGTTACCAACGAATTTGGCTGTTCAGCAACAGCTACCCGTTTTATTGATATTCTGGAAGACTTTGCGGTGTATGTACCCAACACCTTTACACCCAATCGTGATGGCCATAATGAAGTATTCAAGGCAGATGGAATTGGCATCGCTGACGAAAACTTTCAGCTGATTATCTTCAATAAATTGGGAGAAAAAGTTTTTGAATCTCAAAGCAGATTTATTGGATGGGATGGCTTATCTAATGGCAGACAGGGCGCTCGTGATGCCACTGAAGGTGTTTACGTCTGGCAAATTTACCTGCAGGATTTCAGGGGAGAGCTGCATAAAATGAGCGGAACGGTTACGCTCGTGAGGTAATTTCACCTATTAAATCTGCATCTTTCTTTGCATCAGCTGATACAAAACAATACCTGCGCTTACAGATACATTGAAAGAATGTTTAGTTCCGTATTGAGGTATCTCAACGGAAAGATCCGCCAGTGGCAGCAACGCATCAGAAACACCATTGATTTCGTTGCCGAAAACCAGCGCCAGAGGCTCTCCCCTGTAATCAAAACCTGCAAGGTCGATACTTTGGTTGGTCTGCTCAACCAGCACAATTTTATAGCCCTCCGCCCTCGATTCAAGCAAAGCATCGGCAGTATGCTCAAAGTAACGCCACTTTACCGATTCGGTGGCACCAAGGGCTGATTTATGGATCTCCCGATTGGGAGGGGTAGCACAGATGCCGCACAATAAAATCTCCTCTGCCATAAATGCATCTGCCGTGCGAAACACAGAGCCGATATTGTGCTGACTGCGCAGGTTATCCAATACAATCCGCACCTTCCATTTCTGCGTATGATGAAAGTCGCTTTTACTCAGTCGGTTCAACTCGGCCATGCTGAGTTTTCTGAGTGCTTCACGTTCATGTTTTTTTTGTGCTTCTTCCATTGATTAGTGCATCTCGGACAAAATTATAGAGAATAGCTCCCATTTATGAGGTCAGATAGTTTGTATAATGCTCCCTCTACTCTGAAGCATTAAATTGAAGTCTTTTGCAGCTATTTTATAAGCAGCAACCGCCCCAACCTTTTGATGCCCCTGTCGAGAAAATCTCTTGCCTGTAAACGATACACGTAAATCCCCTCCTCTATTTCCGCATTTTGGAACATACCATCCCAGCCCGATTTCAGACCGTCGAACTGAGCAACCTCATCGCCCCATCGGTTATAAATAAGAACATTGATTTCTTTCAGTCCCGTAGAATAAATCCGGAAAACATCATTGGTATTGTCACCGTTCGGACTGAACGTGTTAGGAATGTAAAGTGAAACAAAGTCAGAAAAAATACGGATGATCCTGCTGATACTGTCGCTGCATCCTGTTGTATTACTTACAATAAGTGTCAGTTTGTATTCCCCTTCCTCTTCAAAGGACAACGTATTGTCAATATCCTGAAGGCTAACCGGAACCCCGTTCAGGTACCAGGATCGGCTGGTTGCATTGATGCTCGTTTCAGTCACAACAATGTCAATCGGTGCGGATCCGCCGGGCGCACTTAAGGTAAATGAAGCGGTTACAGATCTGTCGATTACCTGTACACTATCGCTGGCAACATTACAAAAACCTTCAACCCTAACGCGATACAGTCCGGATTGAGCAACCTCTATTGAACTTCCTGTTGATCCGTTTGACCAGATATTTCCTGCCGTTCTGTTTGAGCGAAGCGTTATGGATGCATTCCGGCATAAGGTAAGCGGCCCTTCCGGATCAATCTGCACCGAAACCTGTAATTCTTTTTTCAGGTTGACCTTAACTGAACTGCTGCGGCAGTTACCAGACACCGCTATCAAATAGAGTGCAGGTGGGCTGTTCGACGGAGGTGTAAAGGTATTGCCTCTGAAAAGTTCGTTCTGAAGGGTGGCATCCCCAAACCAGATAACACCTGTACCAGCGGCTGTGATAGCTGGTATTTCAGTGCCCTCACAATACCGAACGGTATCCTGTACCACCGGAATTGCAGGAGCAGGCTGGAACTGAACATTTACCGCGGTGGCATTGCTTCGGCAACCGGCCAGTATCTGCACCACATAATAGGTAGCACTTTGTGCAACAGGTGTAAAAGATTTACCGGTACCGGCCAAATCCGTCAATCCCTGATCGCGGTACCATTCAACAACAGCGCCGCTCAAAGCTGTAACTTGCAGGGGCTCAGGCGGTTCATTGCAATAGATGGTTCTGCCGTTTATGGGCCCGGGCGGAGCAGGCACCTGGTTCACGATAATACTTTGCGTGCTTACGGTCTGGCAGGCGCCTGAGCCTATGGTGTAGGTCACCGGTATGCTGCCGTTCAGTCCTGTTGGTTTGAACGTGTTGCCACTTACCCCTTGCCCCGACCATGCACCACCTGAATTGCCCGTAATAAAAATGTTCAGATCAATCGCAGGTGCATTTTCACACAAAGGTCCAGGCTGCGTCCAGGCTGCGCTCAGCGAGGGAGTTATCAAAATCTGCAGCGTCTGGCTGGCAGAGCAGGCTCCGGCCCCTGCCGTATAGGTCACTGAAATGGAGCCGTTTAGTCCGGCAGGATTAAACATTGAACCTGACACCCCTGTGCCCGACCATGTGCCGCCGGCTGTGCCAGTAACATAATTGTTCAGGTTCAGCGGAGGTACATCACTACATAATACACCAGGATTAGTCCAGGAAGCATTACCTGAAGCCTGCACATTAATGTTCTGCGTTTTTTCGACCGTGCAGTTGAGGGGGCCTACCTTGTAAGTGATACTGATGGCTCCGCTAAGTCCGGCCGGATTGAATGTGCTTCCGCTTACCCCCTGCCCTGACCAGGTACCTCCAGTTGTTCCTGTAATAAAGTTGTTTAGGTCAAATGCCCCACTGCCCGAGCAAACAGGGGGTGGAACATCCCAGTTGGCGCTGAGTGGGGTAATGGGTGCTATACAGCCCTGATTGGTATAGCTTGGCACTCCGCCGGGGGTAAAAATCACCGAAGCCCCATCCCCTATTTTAGGTCCTACCGGAGGCCCTTCACCAATATTTCCGGCCTGATCTACTAATTTGCTGCGGTCGTAAGTAACCTGATCGGTGCAGCCTGTTTGAAAACGCATGGTTAGGGTGCGTAATCCCGGACTTAAATTATAATTGGCAAAATGGCCGTCCGTTTCAGCACCACATTGAAAAATCATATAAATGGTTTCCTGCAATCCTTCAAATGAATTGAACGAAACATCCATATTGGCGCTGGTTACAATAATCACCTTGCTGTTGGGTGGCAAAATGCCCCCGGTAGGTTCCAAAATCCGGCCGGTAGCGCAGGAGCCGATGGAGGCGTTGAGCTGAGCTACCACGGCAGCAGTAGTTGAATTGCGGCATACACCTTGCCAGGGATTTGATGTATTGGGCCAGTTTATTACAAGGTCGCTGGTATTCAATGAATTTGGCCCCACAATAAAACGAACCATTTCATTCAAGCCCTCCCTGTTTGGAGTTGCAGGGGCACAGGCATCAACTAAAATTTGCTCAATCTCAAAACAGGAATTGGTTGTTTGGGCCTTAATACCGAAAGGTA
>JBIICM010000173.1:0-5351 GCA_044238875.1 Flavobacteriales bacterium
AGCAAAATGAAGAAAGACAAAGAGCAGGAAACTGAAGAATAATTTGTTGCATTCTCCGAAAAGGCGGTTTCATTAAAGAAACCGCCTTTTTTTTATAATTAATTTGTTAAAAAGGGTTTTATACCTATTTTTGCAGCCCTAAAAAATTCATCATGAAACCAGATATCCACCCATCCAGCTACAGAATGGTAGTTTTCAAGGATATGTCGAATGAAACGACCTTCTTAACCCGGTCGTGCATCGAGACCAAAGATTCCATTGTTTGGGAAGACGGCAACGAATATCCTCTGGCGAAGCTTGAGATATCAGCTTCTTCACACCCTTTCTATACCGGTAAAATTAAACTGGTTGATACCGCAGGTCGTGTAGATAAGTTCCGTAACCGTTACAAATCACACAAGAGTATCATTGTCGAAGGGCAATAATCATTGAGTGCTGATATTCAAAGGTCTTTGTCGTTAGGCAGAGGCCTTTTTTTATGCCCTGCTCTGCACAAAAGCACACAAGATTCAATTGGGTAGTTTATTTTTTGATTAACTCTTCACTAAGGCCTTGCCGGGTGGCTTAAAATGCCTAATTTTGCGGCCTTTTAACCGATACATGCAGCAAATCCGAAACATTGCCATCATCGCACACGTTGACCACGGCAAAACCACACTGGTAGATAAGATTTTACACCAGACCAAGCTTTTCCGTGACAATCAGCAAACCGGTGAGCTCATCCTCGACAACAATGATCTTGAGCGTGAAAGAGGGATCACCATCCTTTCAAAAAACGTTTCGGTGCGTTACAAGGATGTTAAAATTAACATTATTGATACACCGGGGCACGCTGATTTCGGCGGGGAAGTTGAGCGTGTGCTCAACATGGCCGACGGGGTATTGCTGCTCGTTGACGCCTTTGAAGGTCCCATGCCGCAGACCCGGTTTGTGCTGCAAAAAGCACTTCAGCTCGGTTTAAAGCCGGTGGTTGTGATCAATAAGGTTGATAAACCCAACTGCCGGCCTGATGAAGTGCATGAAGCTGTGTTTGAACTCTTTTTTCACCTCGACGCTACTGAAGACCAGCTAAACTTTGAAACAGTTTACGGCTCTTCAAAACAAGGCTGGATGGGCCCGGATTACAAAACACCTACCAACGGTTTTGAATACCTGCTTGATACCATTCTCAAGGAAATTCCGCCACCCAAGCAACCCGAAGGAACCGCACAACTCATGATTACCTCGCTTGATTACTCTTCGTACATAGGCCGTATCGCCATAGGAAGGCTTTCAAGGGGCGTGCTGCATGAAAACCAGCCGGTAAGTCTGGTGAAACGCGACGGCAGCATCAAAAAGATGCGGATCAAAGAACTGCTCACTTTTGAAGGGTTAGGAAAAGTGAAGACCGAATCGGTTGATGCCGGCGATATCTGCGCTGTAACAGGCATTGAAGGGTTTGACATCGGCGATACCATCGCAGATTTTGAAAATCCTGAGGCCCTTCCTCCTATTGCAGTAGATGAGCCCACTATGAGTATGCTCTTTACCATCAACAACTCGCCTTTCTATGGCAAGGATGGTAAATTCGTCACCTCCAGACACCTGCGCGAGCGACTTGACCGCGAACTGGAAAAAAATCTGGCTCTTCGTGTAGAACCAACTTCTTCGCCTGATGCTTACCTTGTTTTCGGCAGGGGCATCCTGCACCTTTCTATCCTGATTGAAACCATGCGCCGTGAGGGGTATGAACTGCAGGTTGGACAGCCGCAGGTGATCATTAAGGAAATTAACGGCATTAAAAACGAACCGGTTGAAGTGCTTACCATTGATGTACCTGAAGCCTACTCCGGCAAGGTGATCGAACTGGTAAGTCAGCGCAAGGGTGAACTGCTCATCATGGAACCCAAAGGCGACATGCAGCACCTTGAATTCAATATTCCGGCCAGGGGGATCATCGGTCTGCGTAATCACCTGTTAACCGCTTCTGCCGGAGAAGCCATCATTGCCCACCGCTTCAAGGATTTTGAACCCTGGAAAGGGGATATCCCCGAGCGTATCAACGGGGTGATGATTTCAATGGATCAGGGTAAATCGGTAGCTTATTCTATCGACAAACTGCAGGATCGCGGCTATTTCTTTATTGACCCGGGTGAAGAAGTTTACATGGGTCAGATCATTGGCGAGCATACCCGACCCGATGATCTGGTGGTGAATGTAACCCGTGAGAAAAAACTGACCAATATGCGGGCTTCCGGCTCGGATGATAAAATGCGCATCGCTCCGGCCATCAAATTTTCGCTGGAGGAAGCCATGGAATATATTCAAAAGGATGAATACGTAGAACTTACGCCCAACTCCATCCGTATCCGGAAAATTATTTTGGATGAAAACGAAAGAAAAAGGAACAAGAATTTAATCACGGCCTGATGGATGCAGGGGGCCAGTCAATCGCATGAAACAGTTGCCTGTGAAAATCAATGAACGCATGGCCAATCAGGCGTGAACTTAAGTTTACGAGTTCGTCCATAATTGTTTTCTATTCCTACAAATACAATCAATTTATTGTAATGCATTACATTTTTTTGCAAAATATATAGCGATTGATAACACTATTAATCTAAATAACTGATTGTCTGATGAATTTACGCCCTCAGCTTCATCCGGCTACAACTCCCCGGCCTGCATGATCATTTCGGCGATGTCAAGCACCTGCACTTCCGTCTCTTTTCCGGCCAATTTTACACCGTCGGTCATCATGGTATTGCAGAATGGACAGCCTACCGCAATGATTTTTGGCTGCACCGAAAGGGCTTCTTCCGAACGCTCTGCATTCACCTCTTTGTTGCCCGGCTCTGCCTCTTTGAACATCTGTGCGCCCCCCGCACCGCAACATAAGCCGCGGGCACGGCTGCGCTTCATTTCTGCCAGTTCAACATCCAGCTTCTCCAGTAATTGTCTGGGGGCTTCAAATTCACCATTGGCGCGACCTAAGTAACAAGGATCGTGAAAAGTAATCCGCTTACCGCTGAAACGCCCCCCTTCAACCTTAATCCGCCCTTCGGCCATCAGTTGGTTCAGCAGCTGCGTATGGTGCATTACCTCATAATTACCGCCCAACTCAGGGTACTCATTCTTTAGGGTATTAAAGCAATGCGGACAGGCCGTGACGATGCGTCTGACCCCATAACCATTCATTACTGCTATGTTTTGCTGCGCCAGCATCTGAAAATCAAACTCATGCCCTGCTCTTCTTGCAGGATCTCCTGTACAACTTTCTTCTGTACCCAGCACAGCAAATGAAACACCGGCCTTCTGCAGCAAAACAGCTACCGCCCGGGTAACCTTTTTGGCCCGGTCATCAAAACTTCCGGCGCAGCCTACCCAAAATAAAACTTCGGGCTGCTCACCAGACGAAGTATAATCAGCAAGTGTTCTGATGTTTAGATTCATTCTGAATTTTGATAGGGTTCCAAAAATCGTCATTTTTTAAATACCTTTGTACAGATGCGATTATTAAGCCTGATTTTATCGCTTTATTTTCTCACGGGCAGCCTTATGCCCGGTGGTCACTGGGATGAATTTCCGGGCATTATCAATCTGATGGGTCATTATCAGGAACATCAGCAAAGAGCCCAAAACCACTCCATCACTTTTATGGAATTTTTGGCGCTGCATTACAACAGCGACCTGGGGCACAAGCAACAGGAAGATCACAGCAAACTGCCTTTCAACCATGTTTGCAGCAGTGCGCTGCAGATGGCATTTCAGTTTCTACCACAATTTTCCCTTCACATCAGGGAAACAAGCGTCGAAAAGATTTTTTCGATGCCCGTTTTTATACCCCGCAAACACATAGCCGAACTACTTCAGCCGCCGAGGTTCTGATTGCTGTTAGTTAGGCCTGCCATTTTGTTGTGCAGGCATTCTTCAGATCAGAAATTCATAATCGGAAAACATGTTCAAGGCTGTCATATCATTTTCTTTAAACAATAAAATCATTGTATTTCTGCTGGTATTCATACTGATTGCAGCAGGTATCTTCTCATTCAAAGGCTTACCGGTTGATGCGGTGCCTGATATTACCAACAATCAGGTGCAGGTAGTAACAGTTGCACCTGATCTGGCCACCACAGAGGTTGAACGCTTCATCAGCTTTCCGGTCGAACAGGCCCTTACCAACATCCCCGGCAAATCTGAACTGCGCTCGCTATCAAGGTTTGGCCTCTCAGTGGTTACCATCGTTTTTTCAGATGAAACCGATCTCTACCTGGCACGGCAACAAATCGCCGAACGACTCAACGAGATCAGGGACCAAATTCCCGCCCGAATGGGAACACCGGGGATGATGCCGGTAACCACCGGCCTGGGTGAGATATTTCAGTATACCCTTCGGACAAAGCCCGGCTTTGAAGCCCAATTTCCACTCACAGAGTTACGTACGGTGCAGGACTGGATTGTTCGGCGTCAGCTTTTGGGTACACCAGGCGTAGCAGACATAAGCAGCTTTGGCGGTCACCTGAAACAATATGAAGTGGCGGTGCATCCTCAACAGCTGAAAGCCATGGGCATAAGTATTGAAAGCATTTATAAGGCCCTTGAGCAGAACAATCAGAATGCCGGTGGCGCCTACATTGAAAAAGAGGGGGGCATCTGGTACATCCGCAGCGAAGGGCTGGTAAACTCAGCTGACGAAATAGCCCAGATTGAGGTGGAACGCACCCCTGCAGGTATCCCGATGCTGATCAGGGATCTGGCAGAAGTTAGAATCGGAAAAGCCATCCGTTACGGCGCCATTACCCGTGATACAAGCGGAGAAACCGTTGGTGGCGTTGTGCTGATGATCAAAGGTGAAAATTCATCCGCTGTAATTGAGAAAGTTAAAAGTAAGATGCGCAGCATTGAAAAAAGCCTGCCCGAAGGCCTTGAAGTGGTGCCCTACCTCGATCGCACCAAGCTTGTAAACAATGCGATTGACACCATAAAAAAGAACCTGACCGAAGGCGCCCTGATTGTGATTTTTGTGCTGGTAATTCTGCTGGGTAATCTTCGGGCTGGCCTCATCGTAGCCTCTGTAATTCCGCTTTCGCTGCTTTTTGCCATTTGCATGATGCGGATTTTCGGCGTGTCAGGCAACCTGATGAGCCTTGGTGCTATTGACTTCGGACTGATCGTTGACGGAGCCGTAATCATTGTAGAAGGGGTTGTTCATGCCATGCAGATGAGCCACTTCACTGGTGTAATAAGCCGTGATAAACTGCAACAGACCGTGAACGACACAAGCGGCAGGATGATTCGTTTTGCCACTTTCGGTCAACTGATCATACTGATTGTGTATTTGCCGATTCTAACCCTCACCGGTATTGAAGGCA
>JBIICM010000001.1:0-5000 GCA_044238875.1 Flavobacteriales bacterium
GAATTGCTGAATTTAATTCTGTAAAAACACGTTATTATCTAAACAAAATATTCGTAAATTTGCTTAAGTCAGAATAAAATTTCTTTTTAACCAATAATTTCGGAATAAAATTTCATAATGGAGTCGAATCCTTTAATTGATGCCTTACCACAACACCTGCGTCGCTTTATCAAAGATCAGGATTACGCATCCTATACTGCTATTGATCAAGCAGTTTGGCGTTATGTGATGCGTGTAAATGTTGATTATCTCAGCAAGGTTGCGCATGGGAGCTACCTTGAAGGTTTGCAAAAAGCCGGGTTGGAAATAGAAACAATTGCACATATGTATGGCATGAATCGCATCCTGCGGGAAATTGGCTGGGCTGCTGTTGCGGTAGATGGTTTTATTCCCCCTTCCGCCTTCATGGAGTTTCAGGCTTACAATGTGTTGGTTATTGCTGCTGATATCCGTCAGCTAAAGCACATCGAATATACTCCAGCACCCGACATCATTCACGAAGCAGCAGGTCATGCACCGATTATTGCCGATCCTGAATACGCAGAATATTTGCGATATTTTGGCGAAATTGGTTGCAAGGCCATCAGTTCAGCCAAAGATTATGAACTGTATGAGGCCATCCGACACCTATCCATCATCAAGGAATACCCTTTCACGCCCAAGGAGCTGATTGAGGAAGCTGAACAAAAGATAGCCGGTATTCAGGCGAATATGGGCCCTCCCTCTGAAATGGCTCTGATCAGGCGTTTGCATTGGTGGACTGTTGAATACGGTTTGATTGGGGAGCTTGAAAATCCGCGTATTTATGGTGCTGGTTTACTTTCCTCTATTGGGGAAAGCGTTTCCTGTTTGCGCCCGGAAGTGAAAAAATTAAAGTATTCAATTGCTGCAAAAGATGTGGAGTTTGACATTACCAAACCCCAGCCTCAGCTTTTTGTTACCCCTGATTTTAAATACCTCACAACTGTACTGGATGAATTTGCTGATTCCATGGCATTGCGCAGGGGAGGGGCTTACGGAATCAAACTCGCCATGGAGTCACGCAATATTGCCACCGCAGTTTACAGCTCCGGCCTTCAGGTTACAGGTGTATTTGATTTCCAGTTGGAAGGCTCAGACGGACAACCGACAATTTTCGGAACCCGTCATGCCTCTGCACTTGCTTTTGAAAACAAGCAATGGAATGATCATGATAAAGCCACATACAGAGAGGGCTTCATTGGGGTTTGTGGTATGATCAGCCGACTTGAAATACCTCCGGAACTGGCTGATAACAGCTCTCTTGCGGCAATTGGTATAGTGCCTGGTGAATTGGCTGAGATTAGTTGGATCAGTGGAGTAAGCCTAAAAGGAAAGGTGCTATCGCTCAGGCGTTCACCGCAAGGCGCTCTTTTGATGATAAGGTTTTCTGATGCCGAGCTTCGCTTTGGCCAAAAAATCTACTTTACGGGAACTGTTTTTAATCTGGCCATAGGTGCCCGCATAATTTCAGTACATAGCGGCGCAGCTGACCGTGCAGCCTTTAAAGATATTGCTGCTGCACCTGCGGAACCAACAACTAAAGTAATCTATGATTTGCCTACCAGGCGATTACAGCAATATTATCAGGAGGTACGCGATATTAGAAGCGCCGGTTCGGGTTACGAAAGACTAAGGCTAATTTTCCAGACAATCAAAGACAAATATCCTGATGACTGGCTATTGACATTGGAAATCTATGAGTTATTAAAAAGTGCAGATAGTAACCCCGAATTTACCAATGAAGTGCAGGATTGGCTCGTTTCACGCGCGCTTGTTTATCCCGCTTATACTCAATTGATAAATAATGGTATGCAGCTGATTGATAAAGTAAAACAGGCAGCAATTTGAGCATAGTAGCATTGATTACAGGGGCTTCCGGCGGGATTGGCCGGGAACTTTGTCAAAGATTTATTCAGCATGGCTGCGTTACAATAGCAGTTTCAAGAAATCCGCCCATGCTTGCCGCCGATGCGAACTACCACCCGCTAAAGCTCGATATAACCGGAGTTGATGCAGGTAAAGCGATGGCTGAGGCAGCAGCAAAATGGGAAGATGCTCATTTCCGCATTCTGATTCACAACGCCGGGTTATTAAGCCGGAAGGACTTTGTTGCGTTATCAGACTTTGAACTCGAGCAAATGACAGCTGTGAATTTTCTGGCTCCTTTAAAAATTACCCGCGATTTGGTTCCGTGGTTGCAGGGGGGTGATTGTGCCCATATAATATATGTAGGGAGTATGGCAGGGTTTCAGGGCAGCCGAAAATATCCGGGACTCGCGGCTTACACTGCTTTAAAGTCTGCTGGCACGGGTTTGATGGAGGGCCTTGCTGCAGAGTTTAAAGGGTCATCACTCCATTTTAACACGCTGGCGTTGGGGGCGGTTCAAACAGAGATGCTTCAACAGGCTTTTCCTGAAGAAAAAGGACTTTCTCCAGCTGAAATGGCCGACTTTATTTGTTATTTCGCACTTAACGGATGGAAGTTTTTCAATGGAAAAACATTGCCTGTATCACAGGAAGATCCATTTTAAGGGGTTGATTAACAGTATAGAAGAAAAAAACATTAAAAAATATTCAATAATAAGTTGCACGGAGTTATTTAAGTATTACTTTTGCAACCCTGTTCTTTGAGACACCGGAATAAAACCCTGCGAAAGCAGAATCAATTTAAACCGGTTACGTGGCTGAAAATTTTCCTGAAAAAAAAATTAAAAAAAATTTGGAGGGAATAAAAAAGAATGTAATTTTGCAGCCCGTTTCAGAAAGAAAGAAACAGGAAAGACAGGTAACTGTCACGTTCTTTGAAAATATTGGGAAAAGTAAAGAAGCAATGAGTAAGGTCATGCGAAAAGGTTCAACCATGAACATGATTGAAGTAAATCTGAGACATACTCCCGATGAATAATCGGGAAAAGCAAATCAAACTTACAATGGAGAGTTTGATCCTGGCTCAGGATGAACGCTAGCGGCAGGCTTAATACATGCAAGTCGAACGGTAACAGGGTAGCAATACCGCTGACGAGTGGCGCACGGGTGCGTAACGCGTATGCAACTTACCTTTAACTGGAGAATAGCCCCTCGAAAGAGGGATTAATACTCCATAGTAATCAGAGAAGGCATCTTTTTTGGTTTAAAGCTCCGGCGGTTAAAGATGGGCATGCGTGACATTAGCTAGTTGGTGAGGTAACGGCTCACCAAGGCTACGATGTCTAGGGGTTCTGAGAGGATGATCCCCCACACTGGTACTGAGACACGGACCAGACTCCTACGGGAGGCAGCAGTAAGGAATATTGGGCAATGGACGCAAGTCTGACCCAGCCATGCCGCGTGAAGGATGACGGCCCTATGGGTTGTAAACTTCTTTTGTACGGGAATAAACCTTCGGTCGTGACCGGAGCTGAATGTACCGTAAGAATAAGGATCGGCTAACTCCGTGCCAGCAGCCGCGGTAATACGGAGGATCCAAGCGTTATCCGGATTCATTGGGTTTAAAGGGTGCGTAGGCGGATTTGTAAGTCAGTGGTGAAATCCTGCAGCTTAACTGTAGAACTGCCATTGATACTGCAAGTCTTGAGTACATTTGATGTGGGCGGAATGTGTCATGTAGCGGTGAAATGCTTAGATATGACACAGAACACCGATTGCGAAGGCAGCTCACAAAACTGTAACTGACGCTGAGGCACGACAGCGTGGGGATCAAACAGGATTAGATACCCTGGTAGTCCACGCCGTAAACTATGATCACTCGATGTTGGCGATATACAGCCAGCGTCTAAGCTAAAGCATTAAGTGATCCACCTGGGGAGTACGGTCGCAAGATTGAAACTCAAAGGAATTGACGGGGGCCCGCACAAGCGGAGGAGCATGTGGTTTAATTCGATGATACGCGAGGAACCTTACCAGGGCTTGAAAGTTAGTGACCGCCGCCGAAAGGTGGCTTTCAGCAATGACACGAAACTAGGTGCTGCATGGCTGTCGTCAGCTCGTGCCGTGAGGTGTTGGGTTAAGTCCCGCAACGAGCGCAACCCCTATCTTTAGTTGCCAGCGGGTAATGCCGGGGACTCTAGAGAAACTGCCCGCGTAAGCGTGGAGGAAGGTGGGGATGACGTCAAGTCAGCACGGCCCTTACGTCCTGGGCTACACACGTGCTACAATGGGCGAGACAATGGGTTGCTACACAGTAATGTGATGCTAATCTCCAAACTCGTTCTCAGTTCGGATTGAGGTCTGCAACTCGACCTCATGAAGCTGGATTCGCTAGTAATCGGATATCAGCAATGATCCGGTGAATACGTTCCCGGGCCTTGTACACACCGCCCGTCAAACAATGGAAGCCGAGGGTACCTGAAGTCGATAACCGCAAGGAGTCGCCTAGGGTAAAATTGGTAACTGGTGTTAAGTCGTAACAAGGTAGCCGTACCGGAAGGTGCGGCTGGAACACCTCCTTTCTAGAGAAGATTTGCTTCCGATTTCTTTTGAAATTGTTTGCGCATTGCTTCTTGCTTTCCCTTTATTATATAATATTGATTACCAAAAGCTCAACTTGGTGATGGTGCTTACCATCCGGGTGCTGGATATTTGTTTACTAATAAAGTCCCGTAGCTCAGTTTGGTTAGAGCACTACACTGATAATGTAGGGGTCAGCAGTTCAAATCTGCTCGGGACTACAAGGAGTTTTTGGGGAATTAGCTCAGCTGGCTAGAGCACCTGCCTTGCACGCAGGGGGTCAACGGTTCGAATCCGTTATTCTCCACCACTAAAGCAGTGATGCTTCAAGTTCTTTACATGAGGAAATTAGCAATTCGGTGCTACAGTTTTCCGGCTCTTGTGCTGGAATGCTTAACGGTTCGAATCCGTTATTATCCGCCAGATAAGTTGAAAGTTATTGAATTTAGCGATCGTTTTGATTGTTTTTAATACTTTTAATTATCACGTTCTTTGACATATTGGAAGAAAATACGAGAGATAAACTCGAAGAA